>LNFH01000134.1 GCA_001464235.1 Rhizobiales bacterium Ga0077556
TGGACCGTGACCTGGCGGGCGACGCGGATCTTCAGGGCCTCGAGCTCGATCTCGATTTCGGTGAGGTCCGTGTCGGCCAGGACCTGCGCCAGTTCGCGGATCATCGCCGTGTCGATGGAAGACTTGCCTTTGAGCATGGTGCCCTCGTGAGGCTGGGCGCGGCGGGGACCGCTCACGCCTTGGCCGGAAGCGCCGCGACGGCGGCGATGGCGAGCGCATATCCCATGGGGCCGAGCCCCACGATGATGCCGCGCGCGACGGGTGACAGGAAGGAGTGATGCCGCACGGCCTCGCGGGCGTGGACATTGGTGATGTGCACCTCGATCAGCGGAATGCCGGTGCCGCGGGTCGCGTCGGCGAGCGCCAGCGAGGTGTGGGTGTAGGCGCCGGCGTTGAAGACGACGCCCTTGAGGGTGCCCGCCGCATGGGCGCGGCCCGCCTCGTGGATCCAGTCGATGAGGACGCCCTCGTGGTTCGACTGGCGGAAGTCGACGGACAGACCGTGCTTCTCCCCCTCGGCGCGGCACAGCGCCTCCACGTCGGCCAGCGTCGTCGATCCGTAGATCGCCGGCTCGCGGGTGCCGAGCAGGTTGAGGTTGGGGCCGTTGAGGACGAGGACGGTGCTCATGCGCCGGGGTCTTGGATCCGCTTCGAGGGTCCGTATCGCGATCCGGGTCCCGAGACCCGGGAATCGCCGGAGACCCGCGCGGCCGGAAGGCCTCACGGGCGCGCCCTTATAGGCGCATGCGCTGGCGAAGCAAAGGGACGGGTGTGGATGGCGGGCGGGAACGACGACTCGGTCACCGCGTGCACCAAGACGCATTTACAACCAATGAGCGAGTGGATAGCATCTGCTTCATTCGGGTTGTCTTGGGGGCGTGCGCATGTCCGATGTCCAGGGTACCACCGCGAAATCGCCGTCCGTCCTGAGGTCCGCAGCGGCTGCAGGGCGGAAGCTGGGTCCGACCCTGCGGTTCCTCATGTCTCCGAAGCGGAGCCTTCCGTTGGCCGCTGCGGCCTTGGTCGGGCTGCTCGTCTGGCATGAATACGGCCAGGATCCGCAGGTCGACGTGGCCCGCGCCTGGAACGACAGCATCGAGCGCCTCGGCATCCGTCCGCTCTTTCCGCCGCAGGAGGACTTCCACGTCGGTGATGTCTTCGCGGTGCTGAAGGTCTCCGACGGCGATACCCTGTCGCGCCTGACTCCGTTCGAGCGGACGCTCGTGAACAAGTCGATCCGGGTCGGCTACAGCGATCCCTCGGCGGATATCAGCAGACTTGCGGCCGACCGTCCTGGCTACGCCCGGCGTGTCGCGGCTCCTGTCGCGGCAGCGGGCCCCGGGGCCGTGCCGGCGGTCGGCACGCCAGATGAAAGCGCGGTTCTCAGCGGCATTGACGGTCGAGACATTGCGCTGAAGGGGATGCTCTTTCCCGGCATCGTCATGGACGTCTACCAGGGCCTTTCGCTCCCGAGGCTCTTCAGCCGGATCACCGGGCGTGCCGAGCGATCCCGGGTCGAACTGATCACGATCGGCAAGCCTCGCACATACGGGATCGACCCTGAATATGCGGCGGCTCACCTGTGGAAGTTCTGTCAGTTCGGCCAGGAGACGGTCGCCCTCCAGTGCTCCGAGCAGCACCTGCGCTATCTTCTGTCACTCCAGTACGGACCGGCCGCCTGTGCCAGG
The DNA here is from genome assembly GCA_001464235.1 of Rhizobiales bacterium Ga0077556. GTDB lineage: Bacteria > Pseudomonadota > Alphaproteobacteria > Rhizobiales > Phreatobacteraceae > Phreatobacter. Next base: position 1,689 of record LNFH01000134.1, read on the forward strand.
ACCAGCGCCGGGCACTACCTCTTCGACGTTCAGATCGCCTTGATCAGCCGCATCTACGTCTCCCAGGACATCAATGTCGGCATCGGAAGCCAGAGAACGATCGTCATCAGAGACACAGGCGGGCAGGTTTCCTCACCCGATACGTCGCAACCGGCCGCCGCCGCACCTGCGGCAGGTCAACCTGCGTCGGCCCCCGGCCCGGGAGCGGCGGCGCCCGTGTCCTCCGCATCGGGCCGCATGCCGCCCGGGGAGGCGGCCCTGCGGGGCGACGACCGGATGCTCATTGCCCATTCCGGTCGGCTGGAAAAGCCGGTCGCCTTCGGTTTCCAGGCGGCGAGCGTGGTCGCCAGGCTCAATGCGCCCAGGGGGATCCTGACATGTCCAGAGCGCTCGTGACGTGCTTGCTGTTTGCCGGTCTTGCGCCGGCGCTCGCGCAGACTCCGCCGCAACCTGTCGATTGCGCGCCCGGCAAACCGGCCTGGCCCTCGTGCCAATTCGCACAAGGCGGGCCGCAGCAACCCGGCCAGCCGGGCGCGATCAGCGGAACGTCCCGACCACCCGAGCCGGGCAATCTGGGATCGATCCGGGATTTCCGCTCGACCCTGTCGAGGCCCTAGGTTCTGAACCCATAAAGGTTGCGAGTTCAGTCGTGTGGTGATTCAAGGTCTTGGGAGGACCTTGGATGACGCGTTACGATCTCAGTGAA
>LNFH01000135.1 GCA_001464235.1 Rhizobiales bacterium Ga0077556
GGCGACGAGACGGCCCCCTGCGTGCTGGCCGGACCGACCTGCGATTCGGTCGACGTCATGTACGAGAAGAAGCCCTACGACCTGCCCGTGTCGCTCTCGATCGGCGACAAGGTGCTGATCGAGGCGACGGGTGCCTATACCACGACCTATTCCACGGTCGGCTTCAACGGCTTCGCGCCGCTGGCGAGCGTCTGCATCTGACGCTCCTCCTCCCGCCCGGGTGACCGGGCGGGCCCACCGCCAAGACCCCGAAGCGTCCCGACCGGCCGTGGGCATCGCCCCGGCACGAGGGCTGTCGTCACTCTCGCTGAGAGAAGGACCGCGGCCATGACCGTGCACGTCTCCCTCCAGGGCCTCGCGCCCACCCCCGCCATCGTCGTTTCGGACGAGCAGGCCAGCCACGTCGCGCCGCGCGAGGCGCTGCTCGACGCCGCCTTCGGCGCCGACCGCTGCGAGAAGACCTCCGAGCGCCTGCGCGAGGGGCGGATGCCGGCCGATCGGCTGGCGCTGGTCGCGACGTCCGGCACGCGCCTCGTCGGCACCGTGCGTCTGTGGAACGTCACGCTCGGCCCCGACCGTCCGGCGCTGTTGCTCGGGCCGCTGGCGGTGGACGGCACGGTGCGCGCGGCGGGAATCGGCGGCCTCCTGATGCGGGAGGCGATCGCGCGGGCGCGGGAGGAGGGCCACCGCGCCGTCATCCTCGTCGGCGATGAACCCTACTATCGGCGCTTCGGCTTCGCGGCCGCGAAGATGGAGCGCCTGTGGATGCCGGGACCGGTGGAGCGGTCGCGGTTTCTCGGGCTGGAACTGGTTCCGGGCGCTCTGGACGGCGCCCGTGGTCTGGTGAGCCCGACGGGCAGGGAGGCGCCGCGCTGGCAGGGTCTGGAACTTGGCCAGGCGTGGCGCATTGCTGCCTGAGAGTCGGTGACGCATGCCGGTCACAGTTCCTCAATCTGTGGCCGGCATGCTCTCGACCGGGACGTGGCGGAAGGCTAGAGTTTCGCCAACGCATCGGGAGCATCTCATGATCGCCAAGTTCGCCACCGGCCTCGTCGCACTGACGGCTGTCTTCGCCGTCGAGGCGGCCGTGCACCAGGCGGAGGCGCAGCAGCGCCGCCGTGCGGTTCCCGAGGTCCGCGTGTCGCGTCCGAGCTGGCTGGTGACCCCGAAGGTCTCGTTCCCGGGCGAGCGGCTCACCTCCCGCCCCGACATTCTCTACGCCCCCTACACCGTCACCGGCGAACCGGTGGCCATGTCCACCAGCATGCGCGGCAGCCGCGTCGGTCGCGACCGGTTCTGGGGCGCCCCGGCCTACACGGTGAACTGGCCCTGGCCGGCCGCCTTCTACGCCGGCAACTGAGCCTCGCGCGCGCCGCCGGATCGGTCTTTCGCGGCAGACGTGCATAAGACACTCGTCTCGCTCGCCACGGCGTGCGGGACCGTCTAAACCTCTCGGCAAGATCAATTCCCAGTGAAGGGATGCCCAGGGGATGGACGACACAGACCGCCGCATTCTCTCCGTGCTGCAGACCGATGCCTCGCTCTCCATCGCCGAGGTGGCGGCGCGTTCCGGGCTGTCGACGACACCCGCCTGGAAGCGCATCCAGAAGCTCGAGGCGGAGGGCATCATCAAGGGGCGGGTGGCGCTCCTCGATCCGAAGAAGCTCGGCCTCGGCCTCACCGTCTTCGTGTCGGTGGAGACGGCCGACCATTCGGAGGGCTGGCTCAGCCGCTTCGCCGAGATCGTCGCCGCCATGCCCGAGGTGATGGAGTTCTACCGGATGGCCGGCGACGTCGACTACATGCTGCGCGTGGTGGTGGCCGACATGGACGCCTATGATGCCTTCTACAAGCGCCTCATCGCGCAGATGCCGCTGAAGAACGTCACGTCCCGCTTCGCCATGGAGCGGATCAAGCAGACGACCGCCCTGCCGATCCAGACGGGCAAGCCCTGACCATGCTCGAAAAGCTGACGCCGGCCGCCATGCCGGCCCCCTTCGCCAAATATTCCCATGCGGTGGTCGTTCCCGCGGGCACGCGGATGCTGTTCTGCTCCGGCCAGCTCGGCCTCGCGCCGGACGGCGTCATTCCCGACAGCGCCGAGGCGCAGGCCGACCTGTGCTTCGCCGCGATCGGGCACCTGCTGGATGCCGCCGGCATGGACTTCGCCGACATCGTCCGCATCAATGCCTTCGTCACGGACCGGGCGCACATGGCGGGCTACATGGCCTCGCGCGACCGGCACGTGGCCAGCCCGCCGCCGGCCTCGACGCTGATGATCGTGACCGGCTTCACCCGGCCCGAATTCAAGGTCGAGGTGGAGGTGGTGGCGGCGAAGGCCGGCTGAGGCCCGAAAAGACGGAGGGCGCCATGCTGCCGCGACAGCTCTGGGGCGACATGACCACCGAGGAGTTCCGCTCGGCGGAGACGGCCTCGTGGATCGCCGTGCTGCCCATCGCGGCGATCGAACAGCACGGGCCGCATCTCGCGGTCTCCGTCGACACGGTGATCGCCGAGGGCAACGTCCAGGCGGTTCGCGACATCCTGCCGAAGGGCCTGCCCGTCACCTTCCTGCCGACGGTGTGGATGGGCAAGTCGGACGAGCACGTCGCCTTTCCCGGCACGATCACCATCTCGGCGGAGACGCAGATCCGCCTGCTGACGGAGATCGGCGACAGCATCGCGCGGGCGGGCGTGCGCAAGCTCGTCATCGCCAATTCCCACGGCGGCAACGTCGCGACCATGGAGATCGTCGCGCGCGAACTCAGGCGGCGGCACGGCATGTTCGTCGTGCAGTGCTCCTGGCACCGTCTCGGCTCGCCGGAGGGCCTTTTCCCCGAGGCCGAGCACGTCCACGGCATCCATGGCGGCGCCATCGAGACCTCGCAGATGCTGCACTTCCGCCGCGACCTCGTGCACATGGCGAAGGCGCGCGACTTCGTCTCCGCCGCGGTGCTGATGGAGCAGCGCTACCGCCACCTGCGCGCCACCCAGCGCATCTCCTTCGGCTGGATGAGCGAGGACCTCTCCACCGCCGGGGCCATGGGCAATGCGGCGGCGGCGACGCCGGCCAGCGGGCGCGAGCAGACCGAGTTCACGGCGCGCGCCTTCGTCGAGCTGCTGCAGGACGTTCACGCCTTCCCGGTGGAGCACCTGGGAACGGCGACGCTGGCCTGAGGGGGACGACGGCCGTGTGTCGACCGCCGAGCAGGTCGACGACCGAAGCCGTTCAGTGCATGCCCGGCAGGTATTTCCCGAGCATGCTGCCGGGCGCCAGCAGCGCGCCCGCCCAGATGAAGGCCGACAGGATGTTGGCGATCTGGAACTTCCACTGCGACATGGCCAGCATGCCCGCCACCAGCGGCACGGAGGCCCTGAGCGGCCCCGAGAAGCGGCCGATGAAGATCGCCCAGATGCCCCACTTCTCGAAGAAGGCATGACCCTTGGGCAGCATGTCCGGGTGACGCGACAGTGGCCAGATCTTGCCGATCCTGTCCTTGAACACGTAGCCGAACCAGTAGGAGACGGCATCGCCCAGCGTCGCGCCGAGGGCGGCGGCGACGAGGATCGGCCAGAAGGGGATGCCGGCAGTGCCGATCAGCGGACCGAAGGCGACGATCATCGCCCAGGCCGGGACGACGAGGGACAGGACCGCGAGCGACTCGGCGAAGCACAGCGCGAAGATGATGGCGGGAGCCCAGGCCTGGTTGGCTTTGACGAACTCGATGACCGGGGTGACGTAGGCTTCCATGCATCTCACGCTGGGGAAAGGAGGCCGCGCGAGCGAAGACGATCCCGCCCCCCGGGTCAAGCCATCGGCGGTGGACAAATGGTCCCGCCGGTCGACGCCGGGCCCGCCGGAGCGCTAAGGAGGAAGCGTTCCGGGGGAGACAGACGGCCATGGATCTGGCGAAGCTCAAGGCGAACGCCCACCGCGTGCTGGACGACGCGACCATCCCCGAATTGCCGAACCCCTATCATGGCAAGGTGCGCGACAATTACGATCTGCCCGACGGCAGCCGCATCATCATCGCCACCGACCGGATCAGCGCCTTCGACCGCATCCTCGCGGCGATCCCCTTCAAGGGCGAGGTGCTGACGCAGACGGCGCGCTACTGGTTCGAGGAGACGGCTGACATCTGCCCGAACCACGTCATCGCCTATCCCGATCCCAACGTGGTGGTGGGGCGCCGCCTCGACATCCTGCCCGTCGAGATCGTCGTGCGGGACTACCTCGCCGGCACCACCGGCACCTCGGTCCTCACCCTCTACAAGAAGGGCCAGCGGGAGATGTACGGCATCACGCTGCCCGACGGTCTGAGGGACAACCAGCGCCTGCCGCAGCCGATCATCACGCCGACCTCCAAGGCCTTCGACGGCGGCCACGACGAGCCGCTGTCGCCCGAGCAGATCCTCGACCAGAAGCTGGTCACGCCGGAGCAGTGGGAGACGCTGACGCGCCATGCCTTCGCGCTCTTCGCCCGCGGCCAGCAGCGCGCGGCGGAGCGCGGGCTGATCCTCGTCGACACCAAATACGAGTTCGGCACCGACCGCGACGGTCGCATCGTGCTGGCGGACGAGATCCACACGCCGGATTCGAGCCGCTACTGGAAGGCGGACAGCTACCCTGCGCGCTTTGCCGCCGGCGACAAGCCGGAGAGCTTCGACAAGGACTTCGTCCGCAACTGGGTGGTGGCGCGCTGCGACCCCTACAGGGACGACATCCCGGAGATCCCCCAGGACGTGATCGTTGCGACCGCGGCCGTCTATATCGAGGCCTTCGAGACGATCACCGGCAAGCGCTTCGAGATCGGTCCGGACGAGGGGCCGGTGATCGATCGCATCCGGAAGAACCTCGCCGG
>LNFH01000136.1 GCA_001464235.1 Rhizobiales bacterium Ga0077556
ACCCTCCCCTCGCTCCGCGATGGGAGGGGGGCTTCGGCGTCCCGCTCATCCTGCGACGTCGCACCGGGCTCGACCGTCCCATGTCATACCGGTTGGGCCAGGCTCTTTGGGCGTGGGTTAGGGCGCGACGCCATAGTCCCCCTCTCCGCGCGCAGCGCGGGGAGGGTGCGGGTGGGGCCACTGCCTTGACGGTGCGTCAGACCGTCAAGCCTTCAGCGCCTTGCGCACCGCCGCGGCGACGCCCTCGCCGTCGAGGCCGTAGTGGCGGTAGAGGTGGGTCGGGGGACCGAGGACCGAATAGGCGTCGGGCATGCCGACCTTGGTGAGTCGGGTGCCGAGGCCCTCCTCGGCGATGACCTCGGCGATGGCCGCCCCGAACCCGCCGGTGACGTTGGCCTCCTCGGCAGAGACGATGGGCCCGCGCTTCGCTGCGGCCCGCACCGCCTCCAGGTCGAGCGGGCGGATCGAGTACATGTCGACCACCGTGATCTCGATGCCCTCCGCCTTGAGGATGTCATGGGCGTCGAGGCCGGCCTTCACCAGATTGCCGATGGCAAGCACGGTCGCGTGGCGACCCTCGCGCAGGGTGTTGGAGCCGCCGATGCGGAAGTCGAATTCCTTGTCGTAGACGACGGCCTCGCGGCCGCGTCCGGCGCGGAAATAGATCGGCGCGGGATGCTTGATGTTGGTGCGCAGCGCCGAGGACAGGGCATTGCCGTCGCAGGGCGCCATGAGGGTGAGGTTGGGGATGGCGCGCAGCGCGCCGATATCCTCGCAGCAATGGTGCGAGGTGCCGTAGAAGCCCATGGCGATGCCGGAATGGGTGCCGACCATCTTCACCGGCAGGTTGGTGTAGCAGATATCAGGGCGAGGAAGAACGAATAGTTCGAGATGACCGGCGTGAGGCCCATGGTGGCGAGGCCCGCCGCGGCGCCGATCATGTTCCGCTCGGCGATGCCGAAGTTGAAGTAGCGGTCCGGATATGTCTGGCCGAAGCCGATGACCTGGGTGGGGCGGCCGAGGTCGGCGGTGCAGACGACGATGTCGTCATGGCCGGCCTCCGCGAGCTCGATCAGCGTCCTGCCGGTGGTGAGCTGGCGCGACAGGCCGAGGGAGACGACCATGTCCCAGGAGCGCTCGTCGAAATCGTCGGTGACGGTGGATTCGGCGAGGTCGATGGTCTTCTTCAGCTCGGCCGACATGTAGGCCATGCCGGGGGCGGGGGGATTGGCGCGGTACTTCTCGCTCTGGCTCATGTGCTCGCCGGCGTCGATCTCGGCATAGGCCCGCTCGATGTCCTTCGGCCCGAGGAAGCCGAGGTGCCACTGCCAGGTGCCCTCCATGAAGGAGACGCCCTTGCCGGCGACCGTATAGGCGAGAACGCAGGCCGGGCGGCCGTCGGGGGCGTTGAGGGCCCGGTTCAGCGCGTCGAAGGTGGCGTCGATGTCGTGGCCGTCCTTCAGGACGATGGTGTTCCAGCCGAAGGCCTCCCACTTCTCCTTGAGAGGCTCGGAGCGCAGGGTCTGCTGCGGGTCGCCGTCGGAGCCGGCGCCGTTGATGTCGACGATGCCGACGAGATTGTCGAGGCCGTAGTGGGCGCCCGCCTGCGCCGCCTCCCAGATCTGGCCCTCGTTCATCTCGCCGTCTCCCATCAGGCAGACCGCCCGGGCGGGCGAACCCTTCAGCCGGGCGCCGAGGGCCATGCCGACGGAGACGGAGAGGTTGTGGCCGATGGAGCCGGAGGAGAAGTCGATGCCCGGCACCTTCTTCATCTCGGGATGGTCGCCGAGGAAGGAGCCCATGCGGCTGTAGGTGTCGAGCCATTCGGCGGGGAAGAAGCCGAGATCGGCGAGCACCGGGAAGAGCCCGATGGCGGCGTGGCCCTTGCCCATGGTGAAGCGGTCGCGATCGGCCCAGCGCGGCTCGTCCGCCCTCACGTGGAGGAGCTGGTAGTAGAGCAGCGCGACGATCTCGGCCATGGAGAAGGACGAGCCGTAGTGGCCCGAGCCGCAGATGTCGGTGAGCCGCACCGTCTCGCGGCGGATCAGTTTCGCCTTGTCGCGGATGAGCGAGCGGTCGACGTTGCGCACGGTGCGCGACGGCATGGCATTTCTCCCGGGTGGTCTTTTTAATCGATTTATGGCCGATGGTAGGTCACAAGCCCGCCGGCCCGCAAGCCTTGCATTGGGGGACGCAAGGCAGGGCGCGTCAGTCGGGCTTTGCCGCGGGTGAGCGGCAAGCGCCACGTCGTCTCCTGCCATATTCGCCGAATGCCTCTGTTGATCTGTGCTATGGCTGTCTCATAATTGCGCCTGCAATCTGAGTGCATGGAGCTGCCCGAAAATGGTGCTGCAACTCGTCACCGACGAACTCGGTTTCGAACAGAAGCTGAAGGTGGCCTATTCGGCCTGGGCGCGCGGCGACACCTTGGCGCTGGTCGCGCAATGCTGCGAGGATTGCGAGTTCACGCTGGTGGGCAACGCCGTGCTCAACCCCCATGCCGGCCTGCGCGTCGGCATCGCCGGGCTGACGGAGGTGCTCGCGCATTTCCACCGGATGTTCGAGGTGCGCGAGTTCCTGATCGAGAAGATCGTCGTGAAGGGCGAGGACGCCTTCGTGCACTGGCACTCCTCGCTGATGTTCCGGCCCAACGGCCGGGTGATCGACAGCGAGCGCTGCGACCTGATCCGCTTCCGCGGCGGGCTCATCCAGAGCATCAAGTGCTTCTACGACTCCGCCTCCATGGCCATCACCACCGGGCGGGCGCAGGTGGCGAGCGCGGATGCACGCACCAGCCCGTCGTCGTCGGTCGGCCTCAAGGTGTCGTGAGGCTGGGGGCGTCTCGCCGGTGACGGTGCCCCGCGCCCCGTCTCAGCGCCGGACGAAGGACGTGTAGCGCACCGGGCAGGCCGGCTGCCGGCAGCCGACCGGGATGAGCTGGATCGTCCCGTTCGAACTTTCGCGGGGCGTATGGCTGAGGCTGCTCGATGGCCGCTGCGCGTTGGCGGTGGCGAGGATGTTGCCGCGGCCGTCGCGCAGGATGAGCTGGACGCCGTCGCAATTGGAGCAGACGGCGCCAAACGTCACCGCCTCGCCAGCCCGCAGGCCCGCTCCCCAGCGCCGGCCCTGGTTCCCATCGGCGGTGAAGTTGTACCCGCCCTCATGAAACGGTTTCCAGCCGTTGCCGACCCATCGGCGAAGGACAGACTGCCAGGCATCATCCATCGATTGGGCCTGGGCCGGAACGCTCGCGGCGCCCACGGCGACGACGGCCGTGCATAGCAATGCCGTCAAATGACCACGTACCATTTCAACAAATCCATCAAACCTGGCGCCGTATTGAAGCCGACGATCCAGCACAACGGGGTCGATGCTGTCATATGATACCGCCGCGGGCAAGAAGGGTAGGCACGTCGCAAACGGATATGCGGGACAGCTGGGCGGCTGCCCCGGGGAAGGCAGACGCGAGGCCGCTGTCCGTCCCTAGCCCTCCAGCACCTGCTTCGACGCCACCGTGGTGTCGGCATTCAGGCGATAGACCAGCGGCACGCCGGTCTTCAGCTCGAGCGAGGGGATCGTCTTGTCGTCGAGATGGTCGAGCACCATGATCAGCGCGCGCAGCGAATTGCCGTGGGCGGCGACCAGCACGCGCTCGCCGCGCATGACCCGCGGCAGGATGGTCTCGACATAATAGGGCAGCACGCGGGCCACCGTGTCCTTCAGGCTCTCGCCGCCGGGCGGCGGCACGTCGTAGGAGCGGCGCCAGATGTGGACCTGCTCGTCGCCGTATTTCGCCGCCGTCTCGGCCTTGTTGAGGCCGGAGAGGTCGCCGTAGTCGCGCTCGTTGAGGCGGAAGTCCCGGATGGTGGGGAGGTCGGTCTGGCCGATCTCCTCAAGGATGAGCTTCAGCGTGTGCTGGGCGCGGGTGAGGGCGGAGGTGAAGGCGACGTCGAAGCCGAGACCGAGCGCCTTGAGGCCGCGGCCGGCCGTCTTCGCCTCCTCGATGCCCTTCGGCGTCAGGCCGGGGTCCTTCCAGCCGGTGAAGAGGTTCTTCAGGTTCCACTCGCTCTCGCCGTGGCGGGTGAGCACGAGAAGCCGTTCGGTCATGGGGATCAGATCCTGTGAGGGGTCAGAGGCCGAGGACATCGGCCATGGAATAGAGGCCTGCGGGCTTGCCGCGGGCCCAGAGCGCGGCCTTCAGCGCGCCGCGGGCGAAGAGGGCGCGGTCCTCGGCGTGATGGCTCATGACGATGCGCTCGGACGGCCCGGCGAAGATCACGGAATGGTCGCCGACCACGGTCCCACCGCGCAGGGCGGCGAAGCCGATGTCGCCGCGTCGGCGGGCGCCGGTCTGGCCGTCGCGGCCGCGGTCGGACCGGGCGGCGAGGTCGATGCCGCGGCCGGCGGCCGCCGCCTCGCCGAACATCAGGGCGGTCCCCGAGGGTGCGTCGATCTTGCGGTTGTGGTGCATCTCCAGGATCTCGACGTCGAAATCCTCGTCGAGGGACTCCGCCGCGCGCTTCACCAGGGCTGCCAGCAGGTTCACGCCGAGCGAGAAATTGCCGGACTTGACGATGGTGCCGATGCGCGCCGAGGAGGCGATGGCATCGTTCTCGGCATCCGAGAACCCGGTCGTGCCGCAGACATGGACCTTGCGGTGCTTGGCCGCCATCCCCGCGATCTCCACGGAGACGCGGGGGATGGTGAAGTCGATGATGCCGTCGGCCTGGGCCAGCGCGGCGTCGGTGTCGGAGCTCACGGCGACGAGCGTGCGCCCGACGCCGGCGAGCAGGCCCGCGTCCTCGCCGATGGCGACGTGGCCCGCCGGCTCGATGGCGCCGACTCCTGGACGAGACGGACGAGGACCCGGCCCATGTGGCCGGCCGCTCCGGCGATGACGACGCGCATGTCGGACATGGATGGCCCCCTTGTCGCTGCCGGTGCGCTGTACCAGCAGCGCCCGGCGATGGAAAGCGCGCGGGTCAGCCGCGCGAGTCGTAGGCGAGCACCGCCTCGAGAAGCACCTGGGCGCCGTTGCCGCAATCCTCCAGCGTGGCGCTCTCGGCCTCGTTGTGGCTGAGGCCCTCGGCGCAGCGGACGAAGATCATCGTCGTGGGGCAGACCCGGGCCGTGTACATCGCGTCGTGGCCGGCGCCGGAGGTGATCTCGCGCGACGGCAGGCCGAGCTTCTCGACCGCCGCCTTCACCGAGGCGATCAGGGTGGTGTCGAAGGGCTGGGCGGGGGAATCCTGCAGCGGCTGGACGTCGTAGGCGGCGTCGTGGCGCGTCGCCGCCTCGGCGATGGCGATCTTCGCCGCGGTGACCATGGTCTTCAGCACGTCGTCGGCATGGTGGCGCATGTCGAGGGTGAAGCGCATCTCGCCGGGGATGATGTTGGGCGAGCCGGGATAGGCGGAGACGATGCCGATGGTGGCGAGGCCGCCGTTGTCGATGGCGATCTGGCGGATCTGCTGGGCGGCTTCCGCGAAGGCGGCGAGCGCGTCGCGGCGGTAGGCCATGGGCGTGGTGCCGGCATGGCTCTCGCGGCCGGTGATGGTGCAGGTGAACCACTTGATGGCCTGGATGCCGGTGACGATGCCCACCGACAGGTTCTCCTCGTCGAGGATGGGGCCCTGCTCGATGTGGATCTCGAAATAGGCCTGGAAGGCGAGCGCGCCCGGCGTCTCCGTTCCGCGATAGCCGATGGTCTCCAGCGCCGCGCCCTGGGTGATGCCGTCCTTGTCGGTCACGGCGTCCATCTGCGCCTGCGTGTAGGCGCCGGCATAGACGGCCGAGCCCACCATGGAGGGCGAGAAGCGGGCGCCCTCCTCGTTGGTCCAGTTCACGAGGCACAGCGGCGACTGGGTCTCGTAGCCGGCCTGATGCAGGGTCTTCAGCACTTCGAGGCCGCCGAGGACGCCGAGGACGCCGTCGAACTTGCCACCCGTCGGCTGGGTGTCGAGATGGCTGCCCATGGCGATGGGCTTGCGGCTCATGTCCTTGCCCGGGCGCACCGCATACATGTTCCCGGCGGTGTCGACGTGGACGGTGCAGCCGAGGGCCTCGCATTCCCGGCGGAACCAGTCGCGCACGCGGCGGTCCTCGTCCGACAGCGACAGGCGCCTGATGCCACCCTTGGGCGTGCCGCCGATGGCGGCCGTCTCCATGAGCATGTCCCAGAGCCGGCGGCTGTCGATGGTCAGGTTGGCGAGCATGGAAGTCCCCCAGGCGGTATCGGGTATCGAGAGGGCGGGACCATTCCACCCGCCAGCGCCGCAGGCAAGCCGCGCCGGCGCACGGGTCGCCCGCTTCCCCGGTATTCAACCTCCTGTTAACCATGACGGCCGCCATATCTTGGCCGTCTTCCCCGCCTTATCACTGGCGTGACCGACCAACAGGGTTCGCCGTGCCGAAAGCTCGCCTCCTCGCCCTCTGCGCCCTGGCCCTGGTGCTCGCCACCGCGCGGCCGGCCGAAGCCCATCCCCACGTCCAGGTCGAGACCGAGACGCAATTGCTGCACGACGGGGCGGGCCAGGTCACCGGCTTCCTGCACGTGTGGACCTTCGACGAGATGTATTCGAGCTTCGCCACCCAGGGGCTCGACAAGAACGGCGACGGCCAGTTCACCCGCGAGGAACTGGCCGAACTCACCAAGGTCAACGTCGAGCATCTGGGACAGCAGAAGTTCTTCACGGTGCTGCGCCACGAGCGGCGCTACGTCTCGTTCGGCGAGGTGCGCGACGCCTGGTCGGAGGTGGTCGGCGGCAAGCTCAGGCTGCACTTCACGGTGCCGATCGCCACGCCCTTCAAGGCCGCCGGCCGTCCCCTGACCGTCGAGGTCTATGATCCCGACTACTTCGTCGCCTTCACGCCCGCCGACGGCGAGCCCATGCGGCTCGTCGCCGCGCCGGCCGGCTGCCGCCTCGACTACACCCCGCCCAAGGGGAGCAGCGCCCAGGTCGGCACCCTGTCGGAGAGCTTCTTCCAGGCCCTCGGCGCCAACGCGAATTTCGGGCAGCAGTTCGCCGGCCGCTTCACGGTGACCTGCCCGTGACGCCATCGCGACGCGGCGGCGCGGTCCTCGTCGGGCTGGTTCTTGTCATCTGCGTGCTGGCGCTGGCGCCGGCCCTCGCGCAGGCGCCGCCCTCGGCCTTCGGCGGCGCCCGCCCTCCGGCGCCCGGCGGCCTCTTCGGCTGGATCATCGAACAGCAGGCGCTGTTCTACCGGCAGCTCTCGGCGGCCGTGCGCGGCATCCGCGCCGGCCAGAGCGGTGCGCTGTGGACGCTGGTCGGGCTGTCGTTCCTCTATGGGGTCTTCCATGCCGCAGGCCCCGGCCACGGCAAGGCGGTGATCTCGTCCTACATCGTCGCCAACGGCGCCACGATACGGCGCGGCGTGGCGCTGGCGGCGCTGTCCTCGCTGGTCCAGGCGCTGACGGCGATCGCCCTCGTCGGCTTCCTCGCGGCGCTTCTCGGCGTCACGGCGCGCACCATGAGCCGCGTCGTCAACTGGGTGGAGATCGCGGCCTATGGGCTGATCATCGCCATCGGCCTGAGGCTGACCTGGCAGAAGGGCCGCGCCTTCCTCGCCCGCCTCGCAGCCTGGCGGCAGAACCGGCCGGTGGCGGGCATGGCCTGCGACGACAATTGCGTCCACCTTCCCGCCGCCGAACAGGTGGCGCGCATCCAGTCCTGGCGCGAGGCGCTGGCGGTGATCGTCAGCGTCGGCCTCAGGCCCTGCACCGGGGCCGTCCTCATCCTCGTCTTCGCTCTCTCGCAGGGCATCGTGCAGGCCGGCGTCGCCGCGACCTTCGCCATGGCGGTGGGGACGGCGATCACGGTCGCCGCCATCGCCGCCCTCGCCTCGGGGGCCAAGGAGATCGCGGTGCGTCTCGCTTCGGCGCGCACGGGAGCTGCCACGCTGGTGCTGAGCGCGGCCGAACTCGCCGCCGCGGCCGTGGTGGTGCTGTTCGGCGCCGGGCTTCTCACCGGCTATCTCGTCGTCGAGCGGATGATGCCGTTCTAGGGACGTCCCTACGCTCAAGAAAAAACCCTCTCCGTCGCCGGAGAGGGTTCGTTGGGTTGCATCGCTTTTCTTGGATTGTGGAGGGCCGCCGCCTCGAGGGGTTCGCGCGTCAGCGTCCGCCGGCCTGCTTGCGGTCGCGGCGGCGGTCGGCCACGGGCTGGTAGGCGATGCGGGCGTGGTAGGCGCAATAGGGAATGCCGGTGCCGGAACGGGCGCCGCAGTAGCGGAAGTCGTCCTTGCCCGGCTCGCCGATCGGCCAGCGGCAGGAATATTCCTTCAGCTCCATGATGGTGCAGCGCTCGCCCATGGGCACGACGTTGTCGACTTCCGGCATGCGCGCGACTTCCGATTCCGGCACGAGGTCCGGGGCCGGGCGCGGCTTGAAGGCGAGGTTGGAACGCGAGGCCGGCATGGAGGGCCGCGGCGGCGCCGAGGGCGCGCTGCGCGGCGCCTTGCGGGCGCGGGGGGCGGTGGAGGAGGGCGCCTTGGCGCGGCCGGACAGCCCGAGGCGATGGACCTTGCCGATGACGGCGTTGCGGGTCACCTGGCCGAGCTCGCCGGCGATCTGGCTGGCGCTCAGTCCGTCGTTCCAGAGCTTCTTGAGGAGCTCCACCCGCTCGTCGGTCCACTGCAACTGCTGCATGTTTCCGTCTCCTCCTGGAAGGCTGCGGGCCTTCGGAATCCGCAAGTCATCGCCGCCCCGGATGGAGCGTCGCTGCACTGCCGATACCCTTGTCACTAAGGTCCGCCGCACGAGATGTCGTATGCCGACGGCCGGACACTACGCTATCGATTGAATCGGCGGCAAGAGTCCGGCGAATCTCGCTTTCGTTTTCCCCAAGC
>LNFH01000137.1 GCA_001464235.1 Rhizobiales bacterium Ga0077556
GACGGTCTCCCTCTCCCCTCGTGGGAGAGGGTGGCGCCGTCAGGCGCCGGGTGAGGGGGCCTTCGCCCCCCTCACGCCTTCCGCCGCTCCGCCGCCAGCACCGTCTCCGCCACCCAGCGGGCGATGCCGGTCAACGCGTGGTCGCCGTGCTGCTGGCCGATCACCTGCACGCCGCAGGGCAGGCCGTCGACGGCGAGCAGCGGCAGCGAGATGGCCGGCGCGCCGGTCACCGAGGTCCAGGCGTTGAAAGCCGGCAGGCCCGTGGTGTGGGCGATGCCGCCATCGGTGCCCTTGTTGTCGAGGCGCGGGGCAGCACCCACGTTCGACAGGCAGATCATGGCGTCGCCCGCCGCCGCCACCGCCAGCAGCGCCCGCTTGGCGTGGTCGCGGGCCACCAGCAGGGCGCGGTAGTCGTCCAGCGTCACCGTCTGCCCCAGAACATGCCGCTGCATCATGCTGTCGGAGAGGCCGCCGCCGTGCTCGGCGACGAGATTGTCGAGCGACCAGCGCATCTCGTAGGCGCAGATGTCCCGCGTCATGGCGAGGCTGTCGCCGATGGCCCGCTCGAAGGCCTCCACCACGGGATTGTCGCGGCGCCCGACGATCTCGACGCCGGCGTCGCGCAGCACCGCCAGCACGGTCTCGAAGGCGGCGCGGGAGGCAGCATCCGTGGCCGCCCAGCCCTCGGCCTCGATCACCACGAGCCGGGACGGCGCGACGGGAGCGTGCAGCGTCGCCGGGCCGACGAGGCCGGGATAGCCGGGGTCGCCGCCGGCGCGGATGGCGATTTCATGGGCGACGCGCCACATGTCCTCGAGGCTGCCGGCATGGACGCCGAGATGGCTCTGGCTGAAGCCCTGCCTCTCGCCGCGGTGCAGGGCGCCCATGGTGGGCTTCAGCGCGTAGTTGGCGCAGAAGCCGGCCGGGCGGATGCAGGAGCCGACCACCTGCGAGCCCAGCGTCACCGGCACCATGCGGGCGCCGACCGCCGCCGCCGAGCCGGAGGAGGAGCCGCCCGGCGAATGCTCGGCCGAGAAGGGGTTGGTGGTGGGGCCGGGATGGGACATGCCGAGCTCGGTCGTCACCGCCTTGCCGAGGATGACCGCGCCGGCGGCCCTGAGCGCCTGGACGCTGGCGGATGTGTCGTAGAGGGGGCTGCCCATCTTCGTCGGCATGTCGCGGGTGGCGTAGAGGTCCTTGATGCCGACAGGGATGCCGTCGATGGGCGAGAGCGGCCGCCCGGCTTTGTAGCGCTCGGTCGCGGCATCCGCCGCGGCGCGGGCGCCGTCCGGGTTCAGCGTCACCCAGGCCTTCACCACCGGCTCGCGTTCCGCGATGGTGGCGAGGCAGCGTTCCAGATAGGCCCGCGGGCTGTCGGTGCCGGCGAGGAAGGCCGGCACGTGGTCGCAATAGGTGAGCGCTTCGAACGTGGTCGGGCTGTAGGACGGCATCGGCGGCTCCGGACGATACGAGGGTATCGGCGATGCTAGACGCCTTTGCCGCGGTGGGGATCGCCGCCGCCGCACGTCAGGGGCGAGCCCGGCGCAGGGACGTGCCGCAGGGCGGTGCGGCTCAGCCCGGCCGCTGCGCCTCCGGCCGGACGAGGGCGGCCAGCGTCAGCATGGTCTCGGCCGGCTCGTCCTCGGCCAGCGCGGCGATGTCGTCGAGCAGGGCGCGGATGGCGCGGCGCGGATCGCCGTCGAATTCGGCGAGCACGGCCTCCACCTCGGGGTCCTCGACGGCGGCGCTGCGGATGCTGGTGAGGCTCTGGGCCATGGGTCTCTCCTCTCGGGTTGAGAGCACCCTACACGGCCTGTTGCCAAATTCTGTCAGCAGAATGGCAGCAGCCCATCAACCCTAACGCGAGGCGGCGCTTGCCGGATGGTTTCCGAAGCGTTAATGATGACGTTACGTCACCCCCACCCTGCTACCGGTGCCCACATGTTTCGCGTTCTGGGCCTCCTGAGCCTCCTCGGTCTCGCCTGCCTCTCCGTGTCCGGATCGGTGGCCGAGGACCGGGACGAGTTCTACGCCATCGCCCGCGGCGAGAGCGGCCGTCGCGCCGCGCCTGCGGCCGCGGCCCCTGGCGGCTGGTTCGGCCAGCGTCAGGCGCCGACCGTGGCGCACCTGCCCGCCGGCCGGGCGCCGCGCCAGATGAACACCCGCCCGACGCGCCAGGCCTCGGCGCTCGCCGGCACCGACGGGTCGTCCCGCGCCTTCTGCGTGCGCTCCTGCGACGGCTATTTCTTCCCCGTCGGCCCCGCCACCAGCGGCGCCGGCCGCAGCGCTCAGGCGGATGCCTGCAACGCCATGTGCCCGGGCGCCAGCGTGCGCCTCTACACCGCCCGCAACGGCGCCATCGAGACGGCGCGGTCCGAGACCGGCCAGCTCTACGGCGCCACCGCCACCGCCTTCCGCTATCGCGAGCGGCTGCAGCCGGGCTGCTCCTGCCAGGCGAGCATCACCCAGGGCCTCGCGCGCCTCGCGCTCGTGCAGGACCACACGCTGCGCACCGGCGACGTGGTGGTCACCGACCAGGGCGTGCGCGTGTTCCGCGCCGGCGGCCGCTTCCCGCACCAGCCGCGCGACTTCGTCACGGCGCGCGCCTACGGCCGGCTCTCGCCGGACCTGCGCCGGCGCGTCGAGGAGATCGAGACGGCCCGCCTGCCCGAGCGGCTGCGCTATGCCGGCATCGCGCCGGCGTCGACGACCGACACCTTCGCGCGGACCTCGAGGCTCGAGGGCCTGCGCGAGATGACGGCGCTGCGCGCGCCGGTCCGGCACATCGCCATCGAGCCTCCCGCGCGGGTGACGCGGGCGCCGCGGCGGTCCTAGCCGGCGACGAGCCTCGCGCGCGAGCGCCTGGCCGCCGGCGGCTCGGGCCTGTCCAATCTGAACACCGCATCGGCGAGGCGGCGCTCGGGATCGACGGCAAGAGTCTCATCCTGGTTGGGCAGAAGAACGGCGGCGTCGGTCACGCCGAGGTCGGCGAGTTGGTAGGGCGTGCCGTGGCCGTATTCCAGGTGGCCGCGGCCGATGATGCCGACGACGAGGTCGGCGGTACCGTCGCCGAGCGCGCGCGCGATGTTGCAGGCGAAGGCGCGGTCCCAGGTCTGCTGCGCGCGCACGAAGCGGTCGAAGGCGCGGTCCTCGGGGGCGAAGATCGGACCGTCGGTGCCGGGCGCCCGCCCGGCCGCGCCGGTGAGGTCGAACAGCCAGCGCCGATAGGCGGGCGTGGCGGGCGCGGCAGGCGTGACCCCGTCGCGCTCCTCCTCCGGGATCGCCTCCCAGCCCTCCTTGCCCACGCGCGTGACGAGCGGGCGATGGCAGTTGAGCGCCAGCATGGGCACGCGAGCCTGCCGGCAGAAGTGGAACAGCGGCAGGTAGATCTCGGCCGGGAAACCCCAGACCGTGTCCCACTCGCTCTCCGCGAGGAAGGCCGCCGTCGACAGCTGCCCGTCCACCCAGCGGTCGAGCACCGGCTGCAAGCGGCGGGGGAACATCTCGAAGCCGACGGCGAGGCGCGGCTGCAACTGGTGCAGCGCCGCGACAACGTGCATCTGCCAGCGATGGATTTCGGCGACGTCGTGGGTCTCGCCGAGCAGCACGGCCCGCCGGCCCGCCATCTCCTGCATCAGGGCCCGCCCGTCGAGGGTCGCGCCGGAAACGGGATCGCACCACGTGGCGCGCGGATGGGGGTGGTGGATGGCCATCGAACTCACCATGCGAGATCGACGGCTTCTGGTGGTATTTCCTGACGGTGTCAATCAGCTTTGGATTTCAACCGACCCCCGCAGGATGGGCGCCGGTCCCCCGTCGCGGCCGTTGCTTCTCGACGGCGGCGGCGATCTGCTGAACCTTCTCGGCGACGTGCATCTTGTGCAAGGCGCCACGGCCAGCGAAGCGCTCGGTCTACCGTCAGGCCGTCCGCCCGGCGGCGATGGCCGCGAGTTCCGGGACGGCTTTCTCGCCCTGCGCGTGCACGATCGTCGTCCGGGTCCCCGGTGCCATATCGGTCACAAGGATGGTCGCCTGCATCCGGTTGGCAAGCGCCTCGACGATGCTGGTGCCGAGGCCCGGCCTCGTGCCGCCCGTGCCGGCTGTCGGCATCCCGATGCCGTTGTCGGTGACACTGAGGCTCCAGCCGGTCGCATCCGAGCTGTAGGCGACGACGATGGCCCCGTGGCGTTCGTCGGGAAAGGCGTGCTTGAGCGAATTGATGACCAGTTCCGTGATGATGAGGCCGAGGCTGATCGAGACTTCGCCGCTGACCGCGCTGTCGTCGGCCTCCACCGTCAGGGTGAGGGCCCCGGGATTCCCGATCATCGAGGCGGCGAGGCTGCGGCACAGCGCCGTGAAATAGTCTCGCAAGTGCACGTTGCCCGCCTGTGAATCGGCCAGGAGCCGTTCGACGGATGCGATCGACATCACCCGGTTGCGGGCATCCGTGAGATGGCCGCGGGCCTCCTCGGACTGGACGCGCCGGGCGCTCTGCATCAGCACGCTGGCGATGATCTGCAGGCTGTTGGCGACCCGGTGATGCACCTCCTGCAGGAGTGCGGCCTTGTCGCGGATGAGCGACTGCTTGAAGCTCTCGGAGGACCGCTCCTCCGTGGCATCGAAGATTTCCAGCAGCACACGCACCTCCGGGCCCGCCTCATGGACGAGCCGATGGGCATGCAGCACGAGGCGACGTTTGCCGAGAGCCGGGCTGTCGAGATCGAATTCATAGGCCTCGACATCGGCGGTCCCCATCGCCGTTTCCCGCAACAGCGAGCGCAGGTTCGCCACCCCCCACTCGCCCTGTCCCAACTCGAAGACGCTGCGACCGTCGACGCGCGCCGGATCGATCTGGAAGGAACGGCAGAAGGACGTGCTCGCTCCGATCACCGTCATATCGGCTTCGAGAAGGACGAGCGGCGACGTCGAACTGGCCACCACAGCGAGGGCGAGGCTGAGGGCGGGGTCTGCAACGGATGGCCGATTCGGGGTCAAGAACGTCCCCTTTCACGCAAACGCGGAGGCCTGCGGAACGCGAGGCTTGCCCGGTCGATACACATCGCCCGCCGCAAGGGGGGCGCGGGGCGATGGAAGATCGACCATACCACGTCCGCACGACCGCCGATGGTAATACTTAGTGCAGCGCGATTTCCGGTCCGACCTCTCCGCTATCGTCCCGTCTGCGGCCGGAAGAGCCGGCCCTTTTCGGCGAGCAGCACCATGGCGAGCGCCCCGAGGCCGCAGGCGCCGAAGCCGAGCACGATGGGCAGCGCCGTTCCGTTGAAGTGCTGGCCGATCCAGAAGCCGATCAGCGCCCCGCCCACCGTCGAGACGAAGCCCTGGACGGAGGAGGCGGTGCCCGCGACGTGGCCGAGCGGATCCATGGCGAGCGCGCCGAAGTTCGAGGCCATCAGCCCGAAGAAGAACATCGTCACGCACTGGAACAGGGTGAAGGTCCACAGCGTCTCGTAGCCCGCCAGCGCCACGGAGCCGTGGATGAGCGTCGCGGCGAGATAGCCGATGAGGGCGGTGTGCGACACCCGCCGCATGCCGAAGCGCTCGACGATGCGGGAATTGAGGAACGAGGCGATCGCCATGAAGGCGGCGATCACCGCGAAGACGATGGTGAAGATGTCGCTGGCGCGGAACACGTCCTCGAAGAGCTGCTGCGAGGCGTTGATGAAGCCGAACAGGCTGCCGATGACGAAGGTCATGGCGAGCATGTAGCCGACCGACTGGCGGGTCGTCAGGCAGATCCGGAACGCGTTGAGGATGGGACCGATGGCGATGGGCGTGCGGTCGTCGGGATGCAGCGTCTCGGGCAGCTTGCGCGCCACCCACAGCGCCACGACGACTCCGAACAGCCCCAGCAGCGCGAAGATCCATCGCCACGGCGCGACGAGAATGATGACCTGGCCGATCGACGGGGCAAGGATCGGCACCGCGAGGAAGACGATGAAGGCGAGAGACATCACCCGCGCCATCTGCCGGCCGGAGAACGTGTCGCGAACGATGGAGACGGCGAGCACGCGCGAGGCGGCAGCCCCGATTCCCTGCACCACGCGGGCCGTCATCATCGCATCGAAGCTCGTGGCGAAGGTCGCGCCCAGGCTGCCGACGGCGTAGATCGCCAGCCCGATGAGCAGCACGCGCCGGCGGCCGAACCGGTCGGCCAGCGTGCCGTAGATGACCTGCGCCGCGCCGAAGCCGAGCAGGTAGGAGGTGACGACCCACTGCCGGTCGTTGGGCGAGACGATGCCGAGCGTCTCGCCGATCTCCGGCAGCGCCGGCAGCATGGAATCGATGGCGAGGGCATTGGTCGCCATGAGGGCGGCGATCATGGCGACGAACTGGCGGAAGCCCAGCCCCGGATAGGGTGTCGTGGCAGGCGGGGACATTGCGGTCATGGCTGCTTCTGGCAATACGGGACATCGACGCGATGCGGCGACGACGGCAATCGGGAGTGAGCCCCTGACCTAGTACGTGTCATGCGACGGCACTATTGATTTTGCTGTGATGCAGCATCCCGGAGACGCTCCGGCTTGCGGCCGGGCACGGCGAGCCGCTAGCATCGACGCAACTGACACGGTCGGTCGACGCGCTGCCCTGGATACCCAGTCTGCGTCGCGGCCCACCGGAGATGTCGAGAACACACGAGGAAATGCATCAGATGATCACCCGCCGTACGACGCTCGCCGGTCTCGCCGGAGTCCTGGCCGCCCCCGCCATCCGCACCGCCTCCGCGCAGGACGCTTGGCCGACGCGGCCGGTGCGCATGATCGTCGTGCTCTCCCGCGTCATCGCCGAGAACCTGTCGAAGGAGCTCGGCCAGACCGTCGTCATCGAGAACCGGCCGGGATCGGCGGGCAATGTCGGCGTCAACGCGGTCGCCAAGGCCGAGCCCGACGGCTACACGATCGGCGTCTCGACCATCGGCCCGCTTTCGGCCCACATCGAGCTCTACCGCAACCTGCCCTTCAACCCGCTGACCGACTTCACCTACATCGCCGACATCTACGAGATCCCGAACGTCCTCGTGGTCAATCCGCAGACGCCGGTCTCCACCGTCCAGGAGTTCATCGCCTGGGTGAAGGCGAAGGGGGAGGGCAAGGCCTCCTACGGCACGCCGGGCCTCGGCACCACGGCGCATCTGTCGACCGAGTTCCTGTCGCGGAAGGTCGGCATGCAGCCGCTCCACGTGCCCTACCGCACCGGCGCCGTCGCCGTGCAGGACCTCATCGCCGGCCGCATCGACTTCATGTTCGACAACCTGCCGACCATCATCGGCCAGATCCAGGGCAAGACGATCAAGGCGATCGCCGTCTCCACCGCCAAGCGCTGGCCGGGCCTTCCCGAGGTCCCGACGATGATCGAGGGCGGCGTCGCCGATTTCGACGTGACCTCGTGGTCCGGCATGATCGCGCCGAAGGGACTGCCGGACGCGATCACCAAGAAGCTGGTCGATGCCCACATCAAGATCGGCCAGGACCCGGCCTTCGTGAAGCGCTTCCAGGAGCTCGGCGCCCTCGCCACCATGAAGGGGCCGGACGTGCTGAAGGCCCGCATGGCGACGGAAATCCCGCGCTGGGCCGAGGTTGTGCGCGCCGCCGGCGCCAAGGTGGAGTGACGGGCGGGACATCCGCAGGGCGGGTTGAGACCTCCATGGCCGGGCATCGTCCCGGCCATGATCGTTTCGGCGGCCCGCTGCGGAGGGCTTACGGCGGGCCCCTCCCGACCGGCCAAGTTGCACCGGCAGATGAAATGGCGTTTCATTCCGGAAAGAGCATTCCGGAGGAAACCTGCCCATGATCCGCGCCAGCCGTCGCACCGTCCTCGCAAGCCTCGGGGGCGTCGCGGCAGCCTCCATCCTGCCGGCGAGGGCCCAGGCCTTCCCCTCCAAGCGCGTCACGCTCGTGGTGCCCTTTCCCCCCGGCGGCCCGGTGGACCTGACGGCCCGCCAGATCGGCCAGAAGATCTCCGAATACTGGAACCAGACCGTCATCATCGAGAACCGGCCCGGGGCCGACGCGGTGATCGGCGCCCAGGCGGTGCAGCGCGCCGATCCCGACGGCCATACGCTCCTCGTCTGCGCCATCCACCATTCGGTCCATCCGAGCCTGAAGGCGAGCCTGCCCTACAATTTCCTCGAGGAGTTCGTGCCGGTGAGCGGCGCGGGCATCTTCCCGATCATCGTCTGCGCCCATCCCTCGCTGCCGGTGAACACCGTCGGCGAGCTCGCAGCCTATGCCAAGGCCAATCCCGGCAAGCTCGCCTACGGCTCGGCCGGCGTCGGCGGCGGCACCCATCTCGCCGGCGAGCTGTTCAAGAGCATGACCGGCGCCGACATGCTGCACGTCGCCCACCGCGGCAGCGCGCCGGCCATGAGCAGCCTCCTCGGGAACCACGTCCAGCTGATGTTCGCCGACGGCCCGACCGCCGTGCCGCAGGTCCAGGCAAAAACGGTGAAGGCGCTCGGCATCAGCCCGGCCCGCCTGTCGATCCTCCCCGACATCCCGACCATGCCGGAGGCGGGGCTCCCGGGTTACGAGGCCTATTCCTGGTCCGGCATCGTGGCGCCGAAGGGCACGCCCCCCGACGCCGTCGCGGCGCTGAACGCCGCCATGACGCGGGCGCTGAAGGAACCCGAGACCGTCGAGAAGTTCGAGAAGTTCGGCGCCCAGCCGGCGCCGCAGACCGCCGCCCAGTTCGGCGCCTTCCTGAAGGCCGAGACGGAGAAATGGGCAAAGGTCGTCGCCGACGCTAAGATCCCGAAGACCTGACCCCCAGCGCCGGTTCCGGCGAGACGGAGCCGGCCATGACGCAGCCCATCCCGACGACGACCCTGCCCGGCGGCGAGGCGCTGCCCGTCCTCGGGCAGGGCACCTGGACCATTGCCGACCGGCCGGCCCGGCGCGCGGCGACAGTCGCGGCGCTGCGGGCCGGTCTCGACGCCGGCATGACCCTCATCGACACCGCCGAGATGTATGGCGACGGCGCCTCGGAGGAGCTGATCGGCGAGGCCATCGCCGGCCGGCGCGACGAGGCCTTCCTCGTCTCCAAGGTCTATCCGCACAATGCCGGGCGCCGCGGTGCCGTTGCCGCCTGCGAGGCCTCGCTCCGCCGGCTGAAGACCGACCGGCTCGACCTCTACCTCCTCCACTGGCGCGGCGGCGTCCCGCTCGCCGAGACGGTCGAGGTCTTCGAGCGGCTGGTGGCCGCGGGCAAGATCCGCCGCTGGGGCGTGTCGAACTTCGACGTGGACGACATGGAGGAGCTGCTCGCCGCCGGGGGCGAGGCGGTCGCGGTCAACCAGGTGCTCTACAATTGCGGCCGCCGCGGCATCGAGTTCGACCTCATCCCCTGGCAGGCCGCGCGCGGCATTCCCGTCATGGCCTATTCGCCCATCGAGCAGGGCCGGCTGCCGCGCCATCCCGCGCTCGCCGCCATCGCCGCCCGCCACCCCGGCGCGACGGCGGCGCAGGTGGCGCTCGCCTTCACGCTCCGCCGCGGCGGGGTCGTCGCCATTCCGCAGATGAGCACGCCGGCCCACGTGGCGGAGAACCGCCCCGCCGCCGACCTCGTGCTGACGGCCGAGGATCTCGTCGAGATCGACCGCGCCTTCCCGCCACCGGCGCGCAAGCGCCCGCTGGACATGCTCTGACGGTCGTCACGCCCGGCCGGGTTCGTCCTCGTCCTCGCCCTCGTTCTCCACGACCGGTATGGCATAGGCGCCCTTCAGCCAGCGGTTGAGGTCGATGTCGGCGCAGCGCTTCGAGCAGAAGGGCTTGAAGCGCACCAGGGCGGGCTTGCCGCAGATGCGGCAGGCCTTCGGCGGGTCGACCAGGCGGTCGTTGTCGTTCTCGGCGTTCATGGGTGGGGTCATGGCACAGGCGGTGTCTGCGAGGAAGGGCGGGCGTCTCCCCCTGAACGCGGCTCAGCCCTTGGCGATCCACCCGAGGGTGACGGGATAGCCCGTCGCCCCGATCAGCCCGACGGCTTCGGCGAGCGGCAGGCCCACCACATTGGTGTAGGAGCCGACCAGCGACACGACGAAGGCCCCGGCAATGCCCTGGATGGCGTAGCCGCCCGCCTTGCCGCGCC
Source organism: Rhizobiales bacterium Ga0077556 (assembly GCA_001464235.1). Classification (GTDB taxonomy): domain Bacteria; phylum Pseudomonadota; class Alphaproteobacteria; order Rhizobiales; family Phreatobacteraceae; genus Phreatobacter. The sequence goes on from LNFH01000137.1 coordinate 10,102, forward strand.
ATTCGCCGGCGCCGAGATAGGCGTCGATCTCGTCCTTCGACAGACGCTTGAAGCGCACCCGGGTCTCCACCAGCTTGGTGGTGACACGGCCCGCCTGGTCGACGCGGCAGAGGCCGGTATAGACCCGGTGGGCGCGGCCCGAGAGCAGGCGGATGCAGGCGGCGGCATCCTCGATCGTCTCCGCCTTCGGCAGGATGCGCCGGCCGACGCAGACGACGGTATCGGCAGCGAGGATCACCGACCCCGCCCAGTCCGCGTCGTCGCGGATGCGGCGGGCGGCCTCCGAGGCCTTCTCGCGCGCGAGGCGCAGGGCGAGTTTGCGCGGGCTCTCGCGCGGCCAGGGCGTCTCGTCGATCTCGGCGGGCACCAGCGTGTCCGGCTCGATGCCGGCCTGCTGCAGCAGCGCGAGCCGCCGCGGCGAGGCCGAGGCGAGGATCAGTTTCGGGCGGCCGGGGACGGATGTGGGAGCCATGGGCGCCTTGGTGAGGACGTGCGCGGGAGGATCGGCCCGTTCGCTTAGCCCATGCGGCGGGGCTTGTGAACTCGGAGTGCCGCGAGACGCGTCCGGCGCCCTGCCACCCCCTCCTTCGTCCTGTTGGATTTTGCGCCGCAGCACGGCATAGACTGCCGCCGAAGCTGAGGGGAGCCGCGCCATGCCCAAGACCAATCCGGGACGTTTCTTCGAGGACTTCCGCCTTGGCGACAGGCTGGTCCATGCGACGCCGCGCACCGTCACCACCGGTGACGCCGCCCTCTACCCCGCACTCTACGGCACCCGCTTCGCGGTCCAGTCCTCCGACGCCTTCGCCAAGGCCATCGGCTATCCGAAGAGCCCCATCGACGACCTCCTCGTCTTCCACGTCGTCTTCGGCAAGACCGTGTCCGACGTCTCCCTCAATGCCGTCGCCAACCTC
>LNFH01000138.1 GCA_001464235.1 Rhizobiales bacterium Ga0077556
GCCACCGCGCCGCAATGGCCGGCGAAATAGGCGATCTCCGGGCCGGCGGAGCGGGTGTTGGTGGTGACGGCGACGGCGCCGAGCTCGACGCAGGCATACCAGGCGAGCAGGGCCTCGAGGCAGTTGTCGAGGTGGATCAGCACGAACTCGCCGGGCTTCACCCCGCGCTTCGCCAGCCCCGCGGCAAGAGCGCCGACGCGCTCCCGGAAGCCGCCGTAGGTGAGGGTGACGGCGGGGCGCTCGAAGGGCGTCCAGACGATGAAGGGATGGTCGCGGCGCGTGCGGGCCCTGAGCGCCAGAAGCCAGGGCACGTCGAGGCCGGCGAAGGGGCCGACATGGCCCGCGGGCGGAGTGACCATCGGCATGGCGTTTCCTCATCGAAGATCGGGGCGGGTTGATCCCGCCTCCCGGATGGGACGAGCGTTGCGCAGGGCGCAGCGCCGCTCAACTCGCCCGTGCGGCGTGCGACGCTTGCGCGGGCGCGGTTGATCGCCGAGGCTCGCCGCCCATCTCTCGCAGGGTCCGCCGTCGCGACGACGGCCGAGGAGCTTCCCGATGTCCGATCTCTCCGCCTTTCCGATCACCCGCCGCTGGCCGGCCGCCCATCCCGACCGCATCCAGCTCTATTCGCTCCCCACCCCGAACGGGGTGAAGGTGTCGATCATGCTGGAGGAGACGGGGCTCCCTTATGAGCCGCACACCATCAACATCGGCCAGAACGAGACCTGGACGCCGGAATTCCTGGCGCTGAACCCGAACGGCAAGATCCCGGCGATCATCGATCCCGCCGGCCCCGGCGGAAAGCCGCTCGCCCTGTTCGAATCCGGCGCCATTCTCCTCTATCTCGCGGAGAAGACCGGTCGGTTCCTGCCCGCCGATCCCGTCGCCCGGATCGAGACGATCCAGTGGGTGTTCTTCCAGATGGCGGCGGTCGGGCCGATGTTCGGCCAGCTTGGCTTCTTCTTCAAGTTCGCGGGGCGCGAGTTTGAGGACAAGCGGCCGCTCGAGCGCTACCGGACCGAATCCCACCGCCTGATCCGCGTGCTGGAGAGCCGCCTCGCCGGGCGCAGCTACATCATGGGCGACGACTACACGATCGCCGACATCGCGCTCGTCGGCTGGGTGCGCAACCTCGTCGGCTTCTACGGCGCCGCCGATCTCGTCGCCTATCACGAGCTGAAGGAGGTTCCGGCCTGGCTGGAGCGCTGTCTCGCCCGGCCCGCCGTACAGCGGGGCCTGGAGATCCCGGCGCGCCCCTGAGCGCCGGCTGCGGAGCGTGCTAGACCGCGGCGCGCCCCGGCCTCGAGGGCGCGCCGCCTCCCGCATGGTCCCGTCACATGATGCCTCCCGTCTTCGATGCCGTCTTTCAGGAGCAGTTCGCGTCGCTGCTGGTCTGGCGGCGCGACGTCCGCCATTTCCGTCCCGATCCGGTTCCGGACGATCTGCTGCACAGGCTGCTGGCCCTGGCGCATCTGGCGCCGTCCGTCGGCCTGAGCCAGCCGTGGCGCTTCGTCCTGGTGGACGACCCGGCCCGACGCGCCGCGGTGCGGGCGAACTTCGCGGCCTGCAATGCCGCGGCGCTGGCCGGGCAGGGCACTGATCGCGCCGGTCTCTATGCGCGGCTGAAGCTCGCCGGTCTCGACACCGCGCCCCGCCACCTCGGCGTCTTCGTCGAGCCGGAACCGGAGCAGGGTCACGGCCTCGGCCGCCGGACCATGCCGGAGACGGTCGCCTATTCGGCCGTTGCGGCCATCCATACGCTCTGGCTGGCAGCGCGGGTGCACGGCATCGGCCTCGGCTGGGTGTCCATCGTCGATCCGGCTGCGCTCTCCGCCGCGCTCGACGTGCCGCAGAACTGGCAGTTCATCGGCTATCTCTGCCTCGGTTATCCGGCCGGCGAGGCGGATTCGCCGGAACTGGAGCGGCAGGAATGGGAGACGCGGCGTCCCGACGACACAGTGGTGATCCGCCGCTAGGCCAGCTCCCATCGCCCAAGCAGCTGCAAAAGCGACGGAAAAATAGTGGTGCTATAATACCAAAATTCTAAGCCTATGATTTATCTTGGATTATTCGGCGAGTGTGCCGTTGACGGGACAGGGGCGCTCGCCTATAGCCCTCCCGACGCGACGGCCGGTCTCCGGTACGCCGCTTCCGATTTCCTCAATCCCGGAAGACACGACCATGAAGACCTATGTGGCGAAACCCGCCGAGGTCGACAAGAAGTGGGTTCTGATCGACGCGAAGGGCCTGGTTGTCGGCCGCCTCGCGACGATCGTGGCGACGCGCCTGCGCGGCAAGCACAAGGCCACGTATACCCCCCATGTCGATTGCGGTGACAATGTCATCATCATCAACGCGGACAAGGTGGTCTTCACCGGCCGCAAGTGGGACCAGAAGGCCTACTATCACCACACCGGCTATCCGGGTGGCATCAAGGAGCGTGTCGCCAAGACCATCCGCGACGGCAAGTTCCCCGAGCGCATCGTCGAGAAGGCCGTGGAGCGCATGATTCCGCGTGGTCCGCTCGGCCGCCGGCAGATGTCGAACCTGCGCGTCTATGGCGGCGACAAGCACCCCCATGAGGCCCAGGCGCCCGTCGTCCTCGACGTCGGCGTGTTGAACTCCAAGAACGTGAGGGCCTGACCATGGCTGAGACCGTTTCGTCTCTCGAGGGCCTGAGCGCCCTCAAGCCGGCGGCCGCCGAGGCTCCCCGGCACGTGCAGAAGCTCGACAAGCAGGGCCGCGCCTATGCCACCGGCAAGCGCAAGGACGCGGTCGCCCGCGTCTGGGTGAAGCCCGGCTCGGGCAAGATCACCGTCAACGACCGCACCCTCGAGGTCTATTTCGCCCGTCCGGTGCTGCGCATGCTGCTCCGCCAGCCGCTCGTTCTCGTCGGCCGCGATACGCAGTACGACATCAACGTGACGGTCGCCGGCGGCGGCCTCTCCGGCCAGGCCGGCGCGGTGCGCCACGGCATCTCCAAGGCTCTGACCTACTACGAGCCGGAGCTGCGCGGCGCCCTGAAGAAGGAAGGCTTCCTCACCCGCGACAGCCGCGTGGTCGAGCGCAAAAAGTACGGCAAGGCCAAGGCCCGCCGGTCCTTCCAGTTCTCGAAGCGCTGATCCGTCGCTTCACGACATCGAAAAGCCGGGCCCTGGGCCCGGCTTTTTGCTTTTCGGCGCTGTGATCGGGCTCAGGCGCTCTTCGGCACCAGGCGGTCGTGCGCCGGAATGGTGGTGCCGGCCTCGGTTGCGGTGGAATGGGCTTCCTTCAGCGTCGTGCGCTCGGTGCCCTCGTCCCGCTTGGCCTCGGCGTGCTGCTCGTGGCTCTCGCCCTCCACCGGCTTGTCGTGGGCGGGAATGGTCGTGCCGTCCTCGGTGGCGGTGGTGTGCGCCTCGCGCGTCGTGGTCTCGCGGATGATCTTTTCCTGCATGGGGTACTCTCCTCGGGGGTCTGCACCTCAACGGCAGGCGGGCGCGCTTGTTCCGGCGCGCCGGTCAGGCGCGGACGGGCGTCGCGATCCACCAGGTATTGCCGGCGGCATCCCTGAAACCGCCGCGCCGGTCGCCGTCACCCTTCTCGGAAGGCGCCTCCACCTCGACCGCGCCGCGGGCCAGCGCCGCCGCATGGGTCGAGTCGACGTCGTCGACATAGACGTGGAGCCAGACCGGGAAGGCGGGATAGTCGCCCGTCGCCTCGGCCAGCATGACGACGGAATCGCCGATCTTGACGGACGCGTGCATCAGGCTGCCGTCCTCGCGGTCGAGCGCGATGACCGGCGTCGCTCCGAAGACCTCTCCGAGGAAGGCCATGAGGTCGCGGGCGCCCTTCGCCATCACATAGGGCGAGACGGTGGAATGATCGGCGGGCTGGCTGGCCGGTCGCGTCATGACGATCTCCTGTGCTGGCGGGTGAACCGCATGCGGCCGCGGCGGTTCCCCCGGCCCCGTTCCGTGCGAGACTGGCATTCTCTCCCGGTGGACACCCGATCATGGCCATAGACGTCTCGCCCGTTCCACAGCCGACCCGCGATGCGGCCTACAACAACGGCCAGGCGGTGCCCTCGTGGACGGAGACCTTCGTCCGCTGGACGGAAGAGTCGGCCATCATCCGGGCGCGGCACGCGGCGACCATGGACCTCGCCTATGGTCCGGGGGCGCGGCAGAAGATCGACCTCTATCCCGGGACGGACCGCCACGCGCCCTGCCTCGTCTATTTCCACGGCGGCTACTGGATGCGGAATTCCCGCGAGATGTTCGCCGTGCTGGGGGAGGGGGTGGCGGCCCAGGGCTGGTCCGTCGCCATGCCGGGCTACACGCTGGCGCCGGAGGCCTCGCTCACCGCGATCGTCGGCGAATGCAGCACGGCCCTCGACTGGCTGGCGGCCCATGCCGCCGCGCACGGGGCCGGCGGGCCGCTCATCGTCGCGGGATGGTCGGCGGGTGGGCATCTCGCCGCCATGGCGCTCAGCCACGAGGCGGTGACGGCCGGCCTCGCCATTTCCGGCATCTTCGAACTCGCACCTCTCGCCGACACCTATCTCGACGAGAAGCTGTCGCTGTCGCGGGACGAGATCGCGAACCTGTCGCCGCTGCGCCGGCCGGCGGTGATGAAGCCGCTCGCCATCACCTACGGCGACCGCGAGCTGCCGGCTCTGGTGGCCAATTCCCATGCGATGCACGCGGCGCGGATGCGCGCCGGCGCGCCCGGGCCGCTGCTGCCGGTGGAGGGCGCCGATCACTTCTCCATCCTCGACACGATGCGCGGCGAAGGCGGCGCGCTGACGCGGGCGCTCCTCGACCTCGCGCCTTGACCGCCGACGGTCTCTAGCTGCCGACCTTGCCGCCACCCTGTCGGGTGATGGCGACGATGGAGGGCCTCGGCGGCATGTCGGGCGAGAAATCCGGCCAGCGCGTC
>LNFH01000139.1 GCA_001464235.1 Rhizobiales bacterium Ga0077556
ATCTTCCAGGGGCCGAAGCCCTCGCCCATGTCCGAATTGAGATCGACGGCAGTCATGACGGCCTCCTTCAGGCGGCGGAATGGAGCGGCGGCTCGGCCGGCGGCGCATGGGCATCGACCCAGCCGTCGACGAGATTGACCGACAGCAGATGCTCAGTGTCGACGCCGAGCCCCACCGGCTTCAGGCCGGCGCGCACGGCCTCCAGCATCGCCGCCTGCTCGCGCGCGGCGGCGATGGCCTCGGCGAGCGTCACCGCGGTGAAGCGCATCTCGCCGCCCGGCCGCTGTTGCACGAAGCGCGGCAGGTCGGCGGAGACGATGGTGGCGATCTTCGGATAGCCGCCGGTCGTCTGCCGGTCGGCGAGCAGCACGATCGGCTCGCCCGAGCCCGGCACCTGCACCGAGCCGGTGACGATGCCGTCGGAGACGATGTTGAAGCCCTTGCCGTGTTCGATCACCGGCCCGTTGAGCCGGTAACCCATCCGGTCGGCCTCGGCCGAGACGCGGTAGGCCTCGCCGAGGAAGGTGGCGATTCCCGCCGGCGTGAAATAGTCGTCCTGCGGTCCCAGCACGACCCGGAACGCGCCGGCCGAGACCTGCGGCGGCACCGTGGCGACGAGCTCGGGCCCCTGTGGCGGGCCGCCGACGGGCAGAACCTGGCCGGGACGGACCGGCGCCCGGTCGAGGCCGCCCAGGCCCCCGCGCAGGTGGAAGGAGCGGCTGCCGAGATCCATCTTCACGGCGATGCCGCCGGACACCGCGAGCACCATGAAGGTGCCGGCCCTGGCGGCCCCGACCGTGATGCTCTGCCCGTCGAGCGCCGTGGCGCTGGTGAGCGGCGGCACCGCCTCGCCGTCGATCTTCAGATCGGCATAGGCGCCGGCGAGCGCTACGCGAACCGGGCCACCCTCGACGACGAAGCTGCCGCCGAGCACCGTGAACTCGATGGCCGCCTCGCCGGGCGCGTTGCCGACCAGCATGTTGGCGACCGCCAGCGCGATGCGGTCCATCGCGCCCGCGGGACCGACCCCGTAGCGCTGGTAGCCGAAGCGGCCACCGTCCTGGATGGT
>LNFH01000140.1 GCA_001464235.1 Rhizobiales bacterium Ga0077556
CAACGGCATCACCTCCGTTCCGGCTTTCGGCCATTCTCCGGGCCACACGGTCTTCGTGATCGCCTCGGGCAACGCCAAGCTGACCTATATGGCGGACGTGACCAACCATCCCGCGCTCTTCGTGCGCAACCCCGACTGGTCGGCGATCTTCGACATGGACGCGGACGCTGCCCGGGCGACCCGCCGCAAGCTGCTCGACATGGCGGCGAGCGAGAAGACCCGCGTTCACTTCTACCACGCGCCCTTCCCCTCCAACGGCTTCATCGCCAAGGACGGCAACGGCTTCCAGCTCGTCCCGGCGCAGTGGACGCCGTCGATCTGATCCACCGGACCTTGACGATCGAAGGCCGGCCGGCGACGGCCGGCCTTCCCGTCGCTGGACGGACAACGGGCGTTCCTTGACAGGGCGGCCGGGCGCGGCGCATTCATGGGGCCTCGCGACGGCGGCCGCCCATATCCGGGACGGCCACGGGAATGCGGTGCGTGGCTGGCCCCAAAGCCCTCCGCAAAGCCGCAGCTGCCCCCGCAACTGTAAGCGGCGAGCCCTTCCCCAGATGCCACTGAGGCCGCAAGCCTCGGGAAGGCGGGACCGGGCGACGACCCGCAAGCCAGGAGACCGGCCGCCGCGACGTCACTGTCCGACCGTGCGGGATGGCGCGTTCGGGAGCGGTTCTTTCCGCTTGATCCGTGACACCGAATGTCGCGGATTCATGCTCTCGCCCGTCGAGGCACTCCGCGACCCTTTGTGGTCCCGAGCGGAGTTCCGCCCATGTCGTCCCCGACTGCCCTCCGACCCCTCCAACGCCGTCTTCGCGCCGGCCTGCTCGCTACCGTGGCGCTGGCCGCCACCCCCGCCCTCGCCCAGCAGACACCGGGGCAACTCCCCGAAATCACGGTCTTCGGTGCCAGCAACGTGCCGCTGGAGGCCCCGCGCGTCGGCGCGTCGGTCACGGTGATCACGGCCGAGGACATCGCCACCCAGGGCGCCGCCTCGGTGCCCGACGTGCTGCGCCTCGTTCCCGGCGTCGCGGTCAACCAGTCCGGCGGGCGCGGCGGGCTCACCCAGACCCGCGTGCGCGGCGCCGAATCCAACCAGGTTCTGGTCGTCGTCGACGGCATTCCCATCAACGACGTCAATTCCGGCGACGCCGACCTCGCCAACGTGCCGGTCGACAACATCGCGCGGATCGAGGTCATCCGCGGTCCGCAGTCCGGCATCTGGGGCCCGAACGCCCAGGCCGGCGTCATCCTCATCACCACCAAGTCCGGCCGCGGCCTCGCCAAGCCCGAGGTCTCCGCGCGGATCGAGGGCGGATCCTTCGGCACCGTGCAGGGCTCGGCGCTGGTGCGCGGCGCGCAGGGGCCGTTCTATGGGTCCCTGTCCATCTCGGGCCTGAGATCCGGCGGCTTCGTCGTGGCGCCGGGCACCACCCGCCCCAACGGCTCGGACATGGGCGCCTTCACCGCCAAGATCGGCGCCGACCTGACCGACTGGTTCAACGTCGAGGGCGTCGTGCGGATGGTCAGCCGCGGCGGCTTCTACAACCCCGGCAACACCGCCTTCGGCCCCGGCTTCGTGCCCGATCCCGGCTACGGGTTCCTCGCCGACGGCACCGGCCGCAACACCGCCAACGACCTGCAGGGCCGCTTCGTCGCCAATCTGAAGCTGCTCGACGGCGCCTGGACGCACCGCTTCTCGGCCGACGCCTCGCAGCAGTCCACCAATGCCCGCGACAGCTATCTCTCGGCGTTCGGCTTCCTGGAGTCCCAGGGCTTCTGGTCGCGCACCCAGCGCACCCGGGCCGACTACCGCACCGCCTATACGTTCGAGACGCCGGGCCTCCTCGGCGCACGCCACACGATCGTCGGCGGCGCCGACATGAGCCGCGAGCATTTCCGCTACTATTACGAGAGCGACGGCTTCTTCGGTCCCTATGTCAACGACAGCTACGCCACCGCCGGCCGCTCCCGCGAGCGCAAGGGGCTCTACGGCGAGTATCTCGTCAGCCTGCCGACCGGCCTGTCGCTCTCGGCGGCGCTCCGGCAGGACTGGAACTCCACCTTCCGCAATGCGCTGACCTGGCGCATGACCGCCGCGCAGACCTTCTCGACCGGCACGCGGCTGCACGGCTCGGTCGGCAAGGGCGTCACCAACCCGACCTTCTTCGAGCTCTTCGGCTTCCTCGCCAACTTCACCGGCAACCCGACGCTCAGGCCCGAGCACTCCATCGGCTGGGACGCCGGGATCGAGCAGCGCTGGTTCGGCGGCAGGCTCGTCACCGACGTGACCTATTTCCGCGCCAGCGTGCGGGACGCCATCGTCCAGTCGAACGGCACGGCGATCAACCTGCCCTTCGAGACCACCCGCCAGGGCGTCGAGGTGTCGGTGACGGCGCGCCCCGTGGACTGGCTCGCCATCACCGGCTCCTACACCTACACGGACAGCCGCTCGGCGGAGCTCGTCGGCCTCACCTACGTCGCCAAGGAGGCGCTGCGCCGGCCGCGCCACGCGGCGAGCCTCTCGGCGGTGGCGACCCTGCCGGACGACAAGACGAAGATCACGCTGACCCTCGCCCACAACGGCACCATGCGCGACTCGTTCTTCGGGCCGTTCGGCACGACGGATGTGCGCCTCGGCTCCTACACGCTGGTGGGCGCGCAGATCTCCCACGACCTGACGAAGGCGGCGACCGTCTATGTGCGCGGCGAGAACGTCTTCGGCCAGCGCTTCCAGGAGGTCTACGGCTACCAGGGGCCGGGCGCCGCGGTCTATGCCGGCATGCGGGTGAAGCTCGGCGGCGAATAGCGCTTTTCAACCGTTTCGCATCGCAGCCTTGCCGCGCCCCCGTCGACAGGGGCGCGGCTTTCGGCCAGTCTCCGGGCCTCAAGAGCGGGCCGCAGCGTCCGCCGGATCGGGAGGAAGACATGTCGCAGCGGATCGCAATCGTCACGGGCGCGGGCTCGGGTATCGGCCGGGCCTCGGCCCTCGGCCTCGCCAAGGCCGGCTATGCGGTGGCGGTCGCCGGCCGGCGCAAGGACGAACTCGAGAAGACGGTGGCCATGGCCGCCGGCGCCACCGTCATCGCGGTGCCGACCGACGTGTCGGACGAGAACTCGGTCGCCGCCCTGTTCCAGACGGTCAAGGAGCGCTTCGGCCGCCTCGACGTGCTGTTCAACAATGCCGGCATGGGCGCGCCCGCCATTCCCATGGACCAGCTCTCCGTCGCCCAGTGGAAGCAGGTGGTGGACGTGAACCTCACGGGCTCCTTCCTCTGCGCCCGCGCCGCCATGGCGATGATGCGCGCCCAGGACCCCAAGGGTGGCCGCATCATCAACAACGGCTCGATCTCGGCCTATGCGCCGCGGCCCTATTCGGCGCCCTATACCGCCACCAAGCACGCGGTGCTCGGCCTCACCAAGGCCATCTCGCTCGACGGGCGCGCCGACCGCATCTCCTGCTCGCAGATCGACGTCGGCAATGCCGCCACCGAGATGACCGAGCGGATGACAAACGGCGTTCTGCAGGCGGACTTCTCGGTGAAGGTGGAACCGCGGATGGACGTGCGCCACGTCGCCGAGGCCGTCGTCCACATCGCCAACCTGCCGCTCGACGTGAACATCCTCACCATGACGGTGATGGCCAACGACATGCCCTTCGTCGGCCGCGGCTGAGGCGACGGGACACGCGAAAAGGAGCCCCACCCGCACCCTCCCCTCGCTGACGCGAGGAGAGGGGGACTTCGACGCCGCGCCCTGTCCGCGTCGGGTGCGCCAGGCTCAACCAACAGAAGGTTCGGCGCGACGGGGAAGCCCCCTCCCCGCGCAGCGGGGGGGTCGGGGTGGGGCCTCAGGCCGTCTCCGCCCTCAGCCAGGCGAGATAGTCGGCGTCGCCGCCGGGAACCTCGATCACCAGGAAGGCCGGCGTCTCGTAGGAATGGGCCTCGCGAAAGCGCTCGCGGGCCGGCTCGACCAGCCGGCGGACCGTCTTGAGGATCATCACGACCTCGTCGGCGCGCTCCACCCGGCCCTGCCAGCGGTAGACCGAGCGCATGCCGGGCAGGATGTTGACGCAGGCCGCCAGCCGTCGTTCGACCAGATCGGCACCGATGGTCTCCGCCTCGACAAGGCTCGCCGCCGTCGTATAGACCAGAACCACGTCGTCCGGCGCTTCGGTCCGCGTCATCTTGTGTCCCCGTTCCGATCGGTCGCCCGCCATGCCGGATCATCGACCCGACCCGAAGAAGATCGCCTTCGTCGCCTCGCCGGCGCCCGAGGCCCAGGAGGCGTGGAAGCGCCTCACCGCCCGCTACGGCCAGGTGCCGGGCGACGAGGCCGAAGTCGTCGTCGCCCTCGGCGGCGACGGGCTCATGCTGCAGACGCTGCACAAGTACATCTCCACCGGCAAGCCGATCTACGGGATGAACCGCGGTTCCGTCGGCTTCCTGATGAACGAATATGCCGAGGACGGGCTGGTCGAGCGCATCTGGAACTCGGAGCGCTCGGTGATCCACCCGCTGCTGATGACGACGGTGGACATTCACGGCGAGCGGCAGGACGCCCTCGCCATCAACGAGGTGTCGCTGCTGCGGCAGACGTCGCAGGTGGCGAAGCTCCGGATCAGCGTCGACCGGCACCCGCGGATGGACGAGCTCATCGCCGACGGGGTGCTGATCGCCACTCCGGCCGGCTCGACCGCCTACAACCTCTCGGCCAACGGGCCGATCCTGCCGCTCAACGCGACGCTCCTCGCCCTCACCCCGATCTCGCCCTTCCGGCCGCGGCGCTGGCGCGGGGCGCTGCTGCCGGACCGGGTGGCGATGACCATCGAGGTGCTGGAATCGGCCAAGCGTCCAGTCAGCGCCACCGCCGACCACCACGAGGTGCGTGACGTCGCGACCGTCTCGGTGGCCATGGACCACACGCGATCCATGATCCTGCTGCACGATCCCGGCCACTCGCTGGACGAGCGCATCCTGCGCGAACAGTTCGGCGCCTGACGCCATCAGCCTTAACGGAGCGCTAACGCCCCTCCGGTAAAGTTGCTGGCGATGATCCGCATCGACTTCAACCGGCTGCGATTCCTGGTGATCGACGACAACGCGCACATGCGCCGGATCGTC
>LNFH01000141.1 GCA_001464235.1 Rhizobiales bacterium Ga0077556
CTCGACGCCGCCGTCTACATGCTCACCCGCTGCGCCCTCAACGCCGACGGCAAGGCCGGCGAGGGCGTCGACCAGGCGCGCTATTTCGCGCTCATCGATGTGTTCTTCCAGCAGCAGCGCAACTGGGCCTTCGGCGGCAACCCGCTCGAGGCGGTCACCGCCATCACCCGCCAGGCCGGCATGACCCAGGCGCAGTTCGAGGCCTGCCTCAACAACCAGGCGATCCTCGACGCGCTCAACGCCACCCGCGAGCGGGCGGCCTCGGCCTTCGGCGTGGAATCGACCCCGACCTTCTTCGTCAACGGCAAGCGCGTGCTCGGTGCCCAGCCGGCCTCCGAGTTCGAGAAGATCATCGACCCGCTGCTGCCGGCCTGATCCGGCGTTCGCATTGTCGGTTTGAGAAGCCGCCGGGTCCGCCCGGCGGCTTTTTCGTGCGGTGGTGGTTCCGAATGCCCCACCCGCACCCTCCCCGCTGCGCGGGGAGGGGACTACCGCGTCCAGTTGCCTCCTAGGCGGCGTGCCTGGCACCGCCGTGGCGGGCACCGGCAGGAACGTCGAAGTCCCCTCTCCGCGCGGAGCGCGGGGAGGGTGCGGGTGGGGCCATCTTTCTCGCTTCCCCTCCCGACTCCCCAAACGAAAAACCGCCGGGAGCGACCCGGCGGTTTTCGAGAGGGGAGCGGGCGGAAGCCCGGAGTTCAGTTCAGCTTTGCCTTGATCTCGGCGATGCCGGAGGCCATCAGCTTGTCGCCGCCGGAGCCGCGGGCCATGTCGGCGAGCACCGAACCGGCAGCGGCGGTGGCGACGTCGGCGGCAGCGGCGCGCACGTCGGCGATGGCCTGGGCCTCGGCCTGGGCGATCTTGGTCTCCGCCATCTTGGTGCGGCGGGCGACGAATTCCTCGATCTTGGCCTTGCCCTCGGCGGCGAGCCGCTCGGCGTCGGCCTTGGCGGCCGTGACGATGTCGCGGGCCTCCTGCTCGGCGCTCTGCTGGCGCCGGCGATAGTCGGCGACGATGGCCTCGGCCTCCTCACGCAGGCGCTTGGCCTCGGCGAGTTCGGCGGCGATGCGGTTGGAGCGCGCGTCGAGCGCGTTCACCAGCTTGGTGTGGGCGCCCATCTTCCAGGCGATGGCGAAGAAGATGATGAGGCCGATCCAGATCGGCAGATATTCGCTCATCCGGGCCTCCTCAGCGCTTCAGGGCGGCGTCGACCGCCGCTTCGAGACGGCCGGCATCGGCACCGGCGCCGGCGAGGCGCTCGACGATGGCCTGGGCGGTGTCGACCGCGATGGAGCGGACGTTGCCCATGGCCGCCGTGCGGGCGGCGCCGATCTGCGCCTCGGCCGCCGAGAGATCGGCGGCGAGCTTGGCCTCGAGGGCCTTGCGCTCGGCATCGGCCTCGGCGGTGATCTTGGCGCGGGTCTCGGCGGCGATCGCCTGCGAGCTGGCACGCGCTTCCGCGAGGGCCTTCTCATAGGCGACGGTGGCCGCGTCGGCCTCGGCCTTCATCGCCTGCGCCGCCGCGAGATCCCCGGCTATGCGGCTCGCCCGCTCCTCGAGGATACCGCCGATGCGCGGCGCGATGAAGCGCGACATCAGGTAGTAGAGCAGGCCAAAGGCGATCGCCAGCCAGAGCAGCTGCGACCCGTAGGTTTCCACGCGGAAGGCCGGGAAACCGCCCTTGGATGGGACCTGGGTCCCGGAAGTGGTGTT
>LNFH01000142.1 GCA_001464235.1 Rhizobiales bacterium Ga0077556
TCACACGCGAAACGAGAGCCGGCCGAAGCCGGGCGGGAACGCCGGAGCGGCCGCGGACCGGGACCCGAGGAGGGTCCCGGCGCGATCGATGCGTCCGCCGCGGATCAAACCACGAAGAGCAGGACGAGGGCGACGACGAGCGCGAAGATGCCGAGACCTTCAGCGAGGGCCGCGCCGACGATGGCGTTGGTGAACTGGCCGGCCGCAGCCGACGGATTGCGCAGGGCGCCGGCAACGAAGTTGCCGAAGATGTTGCCCACGCCCATGGCCGCGAGGCCCATGCCGAGGCAAGCGAGACCAGCGCCGAGGAACTTGGCTGCAACCGGATCCATTTTGAACTCCTGTGAGGTGTTGGGAGCGAAGGGAGGATGAGGGACCTGCCGTCACCGATGATCAGTGATGGCCAGGATGGAGGGCGTCGTTGAGGTAGATGCAGGTCAGGATGGTGAAGACATAGGCCTGCAGGACAGCGACGAGCAGTTCGAGCGCGGTGAGCGCGGTGATCATCAGCACGGGCAGGGTGGCGCCGAGCATGCCGAGGGCGCCGGCACCCGCCATGGCGGTGACGAAGCCGGCGAAGACCTTCAGCGCGATGTGGCCGGCGGTCATGTTGCCGAAGAGACGAAGGGAGAGCGAGATCGGACGGGAGATGAAGGAGATCACCTCGATCACGACGATCAGCGGCAGGATCACCTTCGGCAGGCCCGAGGGCGCGAAGAGCGCGAACCAGTGGGTGCCGTGCTTCCAGATGCCGTAGATGATGACGGTGGAGATCACCAGCAGCGCCAGGGCGGCGGTGACGATGATGTGGCTCGTGACCGTGAAGGCGCCGGGCACCATGCCGATGAGGTTGGCGAAGAGCACGAACATGAAGAGCGAGAAGACGAGGGGGAAGAACTTCATCCCCTCGGTGCCGGCGGTCTGTCGCACCGTTCCGGCGACGAATTCGTAGGCGAGCTCGGCCATGGACTGCATGCGCGTCGGCACGAGGCGGCGGCCGGAGGTGGTCAGCAGCAGGAAGGCCGCCGTCACGCCGACGATGATGAACATGTGCAGGGCGGAATTGGTGAAGGAGAAATCACCCGTGCCAACCCGGATCGGAACGATGGGGACGAGCTCGAACTGTTTGATCGGATCGGCCATCGCCGGTCTGCTCCCGCATGCGGTCTAGTCGAGGGTCGGAACGGCCTCTCAGCCTTCCCGATTGGCCCGCTGCGCCGACCGGACGAGATTGTAGATCCCCGTCGCGAAGCCCAGCAGAAGAAACACGATGAGACCCCAGGGACGCGTCCCGGCGAAACGGTCCACCAGCCAGCCGATCAGCGCCCCGGCCAGGACGCCGGAGACGAAATCGGCCGAGAAGCGGAAGAGCTTCACCAGCCCGGACGGCTCCTGGGCCGCCCGGCCGTCCGGCGCTGCTCCTTCGAGCCGGGATTCAAGGGCGCGCCGCCGCGCGTCGAGGTCGGAGTCCGGGGAAGACGTCCCCGGCGTCTTGCCGTCGTTTTCGCCACCTGACGCCATCGCCAGCCTCCTCGGCCGGCTCGTCGTCAGGGCTCAACGACGGTAGGTCGCCGGACTGCCACCCCCCGAAAGCCGGGCACACCTATAGTGATGCCACGAAAACGTGTCAAGGACGGGGCGAAACAATATAAATCATTGGAATATCTTGGCTATTTCGCCCTCGCGACAATTGTGCGGCCTGCTCTGCGACATCGACGGCGCAGTGCAGCATCTATCGGGCAACGCTGGCCTTTCGCCAGCGTCGCGGGTCCCCGGCCTCAGCCGCGCGCCATGCGGGCGACGACGGAGGCGCGGTTCTCCACCCCGAGCTTCTCGAAGATGTGGATGACGTGGGTCTTCACCGTGGCGAGGCT
>LNFH01000143.1 GCA_001464235.1 Rhizobiales bacterium Ga0077556
CTCGCCTTCGCCTATGTGAACGAGCTCCTCGGCGCCGAGGTGCAGGCGAAGATCGCGCCGCCGACCTTCGCCCTGCCGACCAACGTGGACGTGCCGCCGCCCCCGGGCATGCCCACGGGCGTTGCCGTGCACACGATCGACTGGGCCTTCGTGGCCGACAACCGCAACGACTGGGTCAAGCGCTGGGATCGCGAGATGTCCATGTAAGGCGGCAGGACGGGCGGCCCGCCGCCCTTCCGTCCATGCGATGACCCAGCCCTCCGCCTTCCTCGACGTCCGCCGCGCCGCCAAGGCCTTCGGCGGCACCATGGTGCTCGACGGCGTCGACCTCGGCGTCGCGCCGGGCGAGTTCGTATCGCTGCTCGGCCCGTCCGGCTGCGGCAAGACCACGCTCCTGCGCATCGTCGCCGGCCTGCTCTCCGCCGATTCCGGGTCCATCGTCCTCGACGGCGAGGACATCTCCGCCAAGCCCCCGCACCATCGCGGCGTCGGCGTGGTGTTCCAGAGCTATGCGCTGTTTCCGCACCTGACGGTGGCCGAGAACGTCGCCTTCGGCCTGGAGGCACGGGGTGCGCCGCGGGAGGAGATCCGCGCCACGGTCTCGCGCCATCTCGAGCTCATCCACATGGAGGCCTTCGCCGACCGCTCGGTGCGGGCGCTTTCCGGAGGCCAGCAGCAGCGCGTGGCGGTGGCCCGGGCGCTCGCGGTCAAGCCGAAGCTGATGCTCCTCGACGAACCTTTCTCGGCGCTCGACCGCAAGCTGCGCGAGACCATGCAGATCGAGCTGAAGCGGCTGCTGCGCGAGGTCGGCACCACCGCGATCTTCGTCACCCACGACCAGGACGAGGCGCTGATGATGTCCGACCGCATCGCGGTGATGAACCGCGGGCGGATCGAGCAGCTCGCCGATCCCGACACGATCTACAAGAAGCCGGCGACGCCCTTCGCGCTGGAATTCGTCGGCCTGTCGACCCGCATCCCCGGCACGGTGGTGGCGACGACGGGCGAGGGCGAGGTGGCGGTCGACACGGGCGCAGGCCGCATCCGGGCGCCGGGCCGCTTCGTGGCCGGGAGCCCCGTCCTCGTCGCGGTCCGGCCGGAGCTCATGGCTTTCGGCGAGAACGCGGCCGAGAACACCATCCGCGCGCGGCTGACCGACGTCGTGTTCCAGGGCTCGCGCGTCCAGGCCCATTTCGACGCGCCGGCGGACATGCCGATCCAGATCGAGAGCGTCGCTGGACTTCCCGCGGGAACTGCCCCCGGCGCCACGCTGGCGCTGTCCTGGCGCGTCGCCGACACGCTGCTCTATCCGATGCCGGACCGGGCCGCATGAGCACCGCCACGCAGAGGGACCCGATCGGCTGGCTCGCCCTGCCGGCGGTCGCCTATCTCGGCCTCGTCTATGCCCTGCCGCTGGTCTTCCTGCTGGCGCGCAGCGTCACCGGGCCGGAGGGCTTCACCCTCCAGCTCTTCGGGCAGTTCTTCGCCGATCCCTATTCCTGGCGCGTGATCTGGAACACGCTGCGCATCGCACTCCTGACGACGCTGGTCTGCCTCCTCATCGGTTTTCCCGTCGCCATCGCCATGGCGCGGGCGAAGGGCCTGATGCAGGTGGCGCTGCTGGTGGCGATCATCTTGCCGCTCTCTATCGGCGTGGTGGTGAAGGCGTTCGCCTGGCAGATCGTGCTCAGGCGCGACGGCGTCGTCTCGCAATTCCTCGTCGGAACCGGCATCTGGAGCGAGCCGCAGCGGCTGCTGTTCACCGAGACGGGGCTCGTCATGGGCGCCGCCAACGTCTTCCTGCCCTTCATGATCCTGCCGATCTATTCGGTGGTGAAGCTCATTGATCCCCGCCTGTCCGAGGCGGGGGCGACGCTGGGGGCGAGCCCGCTCTACCGCTTCCGCCGCATCTTCCTGCCGCTGACGCTGCCGGGGCTCGTCTCCGGCATCGCCTTCGTCTTCTCCATGTCGGTGTCGATGTTCGTCATCCCGAGCCTCCTCATCGGCGACCGCTTCCAGATGCTGGCGACGCTGACCGGCCGGTCCTTCCTCCTCATGCGCAACGAGGCGCTGGGCTCGACCACGGCCGTGGTGCTGCTGGTCATGGCGGTGTCGATCGTCGTCGCCTCGTCCTGGCTCGCGAAGCGCCTCGGAGGCTCGCAATGACGGCGATCGAACGCGTCGCCTCGGCGCTGGTCTGGGCCATCGCCCTGTTCGCCATCGTCTTCCTGCTGACGCCGCTGGTGGTGACGGTGGCGGTGTCCTTCGGCTCCTCGGCGGTCTTCACCCTGCCGCCGCCGGGCTGGTCGATGCGCTGGTACAACCAGCTGCCGGCGACGCGGGGCCTGTGGCCCTCGCTCGCCACCTCGCTGCAGATCGCCACCCTCTCGACGCTGGTGTCGCTGGTGCTCGGCACACTCTGCGCCATCGCGCTGGTGCGCGGACGCTTCGCCGGCCGCGACGCCATCGCCACCTTCCTCGTCTCGCCGCTGATGCTGCCGGGCCTCGTCGTCGGCATCGCCATGCTGCAGGGCTTCAAGGCGGTGGGGCTGCGCGAGGCCTGGCCGAGCCTGCTCGTCGCCCATGTGGTGATCACCATGCCCTATGTGGTGCGGACGGTGCTGGCCGCACTCAGCCTCTTCGACTTCACCCTGATCGACGCGGCGCGGACGCTCGGCTGTTCCTACGGCAAGGCCCTGCGCAAGGTCATGGTGCCGGCGCTGGCGCCGGCCTTCCTCACCTCGGCCATGTTCGCCTTCCTCGCCTCCATGGACAATTACCCGATCTCCATCTTCTTCACCGATGCCTGGACCAAGACGCTGCCGATCCAGATGCTACAGTTCGTCGAGGAGCGCCCCGATCCGGTCATCGCCGCGATCTCGGCGGGCCTCATCCTGCTGGCGGTGATCGCGCTCATCATCGGCGACAGGCTGGTGGGTCTGAGGCGCCTCGCGGATTTCTGATGTCGTCCTTTCCTCATCCGACCACCGACCGCGACTTCCGCGGTTACGGGGCCTCTCCGCCGGCCATCCGCTGGCCGAACGATGCCCGTCTCGCCGTCTCCATCGTCGTCAACGTGGAGGAGGGGGCCGAGCTCTCCCTCGGCGCGGGCGACGAGGCCAACGAATTCATCTACGAGGCGGTGGAGCGCATCGAGGGCTCACGCGACCTCTGCATGGAGAGCCATTACGAATATGGCACCCGGCGCGGCTGGCCGCGCATCCGCAAGGCCCTCGCCGATCGCGGCATCGCCGCGACGCTGAACGCCTGCGGCCGCGCCATCGCGCTGTCGCCCTGGCTCGCCGAGGAAGCGGTGGCGGACGGCCACGAGATCTCCTGCCACGGCTGGCGCTGGGAGAAGCACGTCCATATGGCGGAGGAGGCGGAGCGCCTCGCCATCGCCCGCACGGTGGAGGCCATCGCAGCGGCTGGCGGCACGCCGCCGGTCGGCTGGCACACCCGCTCCGCGACCTCGATGAACACCCGGCGCCTGCTCCTCGATCACGGTGGGTTTCTCTACGATTCCAACGCGTACAATGACGATCTTCCCTTTCTGCATGAGGATGGCGCGCGCGATCTCGTGATCCTCCCCTATGCCTTCGACACGAACGACATGCGCTTCCAGCCCGGCGGCGGCTTCATCCAGGCCGACGACTTCGCCCGCTACTGCATCGGCGCCTTCGACCGGCTGCTGGCGGAGGGCGCCGGGGAGCCGCGCATGCTGTCGATCGGCCTGCATCTCAGGATCATCGGCCGGCCCGGCCGCATTGGCGGGCTCGAGCGGCTGCTCGACCACATGGCTGCGACACCCGGCGTCTGGTTCGCGCGCCGCGACGCCATCGCCCATCACTGGCGCGCGGGCCTCGGGCTCGACCCGTGGCAGCCGCGGCCGCCCGCAGGCCGCTGAGCCTCAGCCAAGCCAACGCAATTCGCCCGGCGGCGGCGCGATGTCGGGGTTCTCGGCGATCATCCGCTCCCAGACGCGGCGCGTCACCGCCTCGGCCTCGCGGATGAGCGCGGGCTCGTCGATGGTCAGGACCTTGCGATCGCGCATCAGGAATGCGCCGTCGGCCATCACAGAATGGACGGTGCCGGGGTGGCCGTAGTGCACCACGTTCGACACGAGGCGGATGAGGGGCCGCAGTGCCGGCGCCGAGAGGTCGATGATCGTGAGGTCGGCCTTCTTGCCCACCTCGATGGAGCCGATCTCGTCGCCCGCCGCCACCGATCCTGCCGCCAGCCGGGTGACGCTGTCGAGAATCTGTTCGGGCGAGGGGTCGACGCCGCCCTCGACCTCCCGGCCGCGGCCGGTGCGGTGGACGATGGAGCCGAAGGCCATGGCCTGGAACATGTCCTCGCTCATATTGTCGGTGCCGAAGACGACCTTCACGCCGGCGTCGCGGATCTGGCCGATCCGCACCTTGTGGAAGTTGCGCCGGGAGATGCTGGCCGGCGTATGCGCCATCTGCACGCCCCGTGACGCCAGCAGGCGGATGTCCTCTTCCGTGCAGAACGTCCAGTGGGCGGCCACCAGGTCGGGGCCGAGGAAGTCCTCGCGGTCGAGATATTCCGCCGAGGTCAGGTTATGAGCGGCCTTCACCGCGGCGACCTCGCCGGGGCTCTGCGACAGGTGGACGGTGCGGGTGAGGCCATGGCGCTCCGCCATGTCGCGGACGGCGCGCAGCATGGCCGGCGAGCAGTTGTCGGGGGCGTGGGCGGCTGCCTGGCAGCGGAGGCGGTCGCCGTGGGAGCCGTGGAAGCCCTCGATGAGCGCCGTGGCGCGGTCGAGGAAGGCGGCGCCGAAGGCCTCGTCCACGCCGTAGTCGCCGTGGCGAATGCGGCGGGTGTCGATGTCGGCGCAGCTCTCGGTCAGCCAGAGCCGCATGCCGGTGGCCGCCATCGCAGGGGCGTAGGTCGTGACGTGCCGGAACGGGTCGACCAGGGTCGTGGTTCCCGAGCGGATCGCCTCCAGGCAGCCGAGCTGGGCGATGACCGAGCGCTCCTCGCCGGTCATCGCGTAGGAGATCGGCGTCATGTAGCGGTAGATGGCTTCGCCCGGCCAGTCCTCGATGGTGCCGCGCAGGGCCAGCAGGACCGTGTGGGTGTGGGCGTTGATGAAGCCGGGGAAGACGGCGAGACCGCGTCCGTCGAAGCGTTCATGCCGCGGATAGTCGCGCGCGAGGTCGGCGGTCGGGCCCACGGCGACGATGCGGTTGCCGGTGACGGCGACGGCGGCTCCGGCGTGGATCGTCCGGTGATCGTCGCAGGTGACGACGACGGCATCGGTGATGAGGATGTCCATGGCGGCCGCTCTTCGGGAAAAGAGGCGCGGGTCGTGCCCGCGCCCCATGCGTTCGTCAGGGCTGGCCGGCGTCGATCTCGGCGCGGGCGAGTGCCTGCGCCTCCAGTCCGTGCTTCTTCAGCAGCGTCATGTAGGTACCGTTCTCGATGAGACGGTTGAGGGCGGCGGCGACCGCGTCCCGCAGCACGGTCGATTCCTTCGGGAAGGCGAGGCCCGACATGTTGCGGCCGATGGGTGTACCGATCGGCTTGATGGCCCCCGGCTCCTGCTGGGAGAGGAAGACGACATATTCGGCGCCGAGGACGGCGGCGTTGACGCGGGCCTGGCGGAGATCGGTGCGGGTGGCGGCGGCGCCTTCCGTGCCCACCACGTTGATGGCGGGGCGCCCCTGCGCGACGCAGTTCGCCTGGCTCCAGGCCTGCAGCGTCGGGAAATAGGCGGTGGTGCGGGGCGTGGCGATGGACTTGCCGCAGAGGTCGGTCGGCTGGTTGATGTCGCCGGCCTGCGCCGTCATGGCGAAGATCTGCGGACCGGTGGAGATGTAGTCGACGAAGGAGAGGCGCTCGCGGCGCGCCGGCAGGTCGGTCATGGACGAGCCGGAAAAGTCGATGCGGTTGGTGGTCAGCGCCGGAATGAGCTGGGCGAAGGCCATTTCCTCCCACTGGATGCGCAGGCCGAGCACCTTGGCGATCTCGGTGACGAGGTCGACGTTGAAGCCGCGGCGCTCGTTGGTCGCCGGGTCCTTGTAGGCCATGGGCGGGTAGGTGGCCTCGATGCCGATGCGCACCACGCCCGCCGTGCGGATGGCGTCGGGGAGGGGGATGGCCTGCTGGGCGGTGGCGGCGGTCGAGACGAGCGCGGCAAGGCCGGCGGCGAGAAGGCTCAGGCGGAAGGTCATGGCTCGGTTCCCTTTCAAGAGTTCGACGGTTGTTTGGCCGGGCATCGCGTCGCCCCTCACCCTTGCCCTCTCCCCGCAGGCGGGGAGAGGGGACCCAGGCGTCGCGCGTCTTTGTCGATCCGCTCTGCCCGCCGCCCTTCGCGAGGTGGGCGGGAGGTCGATGTCCCCCTCTCCCCGCCTGCGGGGAGAGGGTTGGGGTGAGGGGCTGGTGGCGCCCTCACGCCGCCTTGATGTCCGCCGCCTCGCAGGCCGCGAAGTGGCCGGCGATCTCGGCGCCGGTGGCGATCCAGACGTCGCCATAGCTCTTCACGTGTTCGAGGAACTCGCGCAGCAGCTTGAGGCGCATCGGCCGGCCGGAGACCTGCGGGTGCAGGACGGTGGTGATGAGCCCGCCCCAGTCGCGCGTCTCGGCCAGTTCGTCGTTCCAGATCGAGAGCACGTGCTCGCGGGGGAAGAGCGGACGGGGCGAGTAGCGGTGGGTGAGGCCGTACATCCAGTCGTCGAAGGTCATGGTGGCGGGAAGCTCGACGACGCCGGGCGTGCCGTCGGCGAGGACCTGCCGGTAGGGCCTGACGTCGTCGCGCCAAGACGAGGAGTAGAGGAAGCCGTGCTGCTTCAGGAGCACACGCAGCTCCTCGCAGCTCTCCCCGAGGGGCGCGCGGTAGCCGACCGGGACGACGCCGAGCCGCCGCTTGAGGCTGTCGAGGCCCTTGTCCATCTCCTCGACGATGTGCGGCGCGCCGGGATCGGGCATCAGGTGATGGAAACCGTGGTGACCGATCTCGTGGCCGTCCTTGAGGATCGCCTCGCAGGCGGCCGTGTGGGCCTCGATGGCCCAGCCGGTGATGAAGAAGGTCGCCTTCAACTCCTGCTCGCGCAGCATTTCCAGGAGCTTGGGGATGCCGACGCGGGCCTCGAAGCCGCCATAGGACATGGTGACGAGCCGCTCGTAGTGGTTCGGGTCCTTCGCGGTCCAGGCGGATTCCGCATCGACGTCGAAGGAGAGGAACACAGCCGCCTTGTTCCCCTTCGGCCAGGGATAGACGGGCGAGAGCGGCGCCCGGTTGGCGGGCAGCAGCGGCAGGGCGTCGAGACTAGCGACCGGCATTGATGGTGATCTCCGTGAGTTCGGACGGCTGCAGCTGCCACTTGACCAGAAGCTGCTTGTAGGTGCCGTCGGCGATGAGGGCCTTGAGCGCCCCGACGATGGCCTGGCGCAGCTCCTCCGCTTCCCGTGCGGTGGCGATGCCCATCAGCGTGTAGCGCGTCGGCTCGCCGACGAGGGCGAAGGTGTTGGGCTCGAGGCCCATGATGTAGGGCAGCGTCTCCGAGCCCTGCATGGCGGCGTCGATGCGGCCCTGGCGCAGCTGCGTGCGGGCGTCGGCCGAGCCTTCCGTGCCGACGTAGCGGATCTCCGGACGGCCCTGGGCGACGCAGTTGGCGTCGGAGAAGGCCTTGATCTCGGCCGGCAGCGAGGTGCGGCGCGAGGCGCCCACGGTCTTGCCGCACAGGGACTCGCGCGTCGGGAACTCCGCGGCGCGGGAATGCTGGGTGAAGAACTGGGTGCCCGAGCGGATGTAGTTGATGAAGGTCGCCGTCTCCTGGCGGGCGGGAAGGTCGCTCATGCCGGAGAGGATGATGTCGACGCGGCCGGTGCGCACGGCCGCCAGCATCTGCTCGAAGCTCGTCTCCTGCCACTGCATGCGCACGCCGAGCTTGGCGGCGATGGCGTTGCCGAGATCGATGTCGAAGCCGGTGAGTTCGCCGGTCTGCGGGTTCTTCATCTCCAGCGGCGGGTAGTTGGGAATGACGGCGGCGATGATCGTGCCGCGCTGCTTGACGGCGGCGGGAAGCTCCTGGGCGCCCGCCGCGAAGGCGGTGACGCACAGGGCTGCGGAGAGCATCAGTCGTTTCAGCATGGGGTGGCTCCGGGTGTCTGGAAGGGCGGCCGGTGGGTCCGGCTCTGGTCGCTTGGATGGGACGTCATGCCAGCACCGCCGCGATGAAGGCGCCGGTGCGGGCCTCCTTCGGCGATCCCAGTACCTGGCTCGCGGGACCGGTCTCGACGATGGCGCCGTGGTCCATGAAGACGACGCGGTCGGCGACCTCGCGGGCAAAGCCCAACTCGTGGGTGACGACGATCATGGTCATGCCGGAGGCGGCGAGCTCGCGCATGACGGCGAGCACCTCGCCGACGAGTTCGGGGTCGAGGGCCGAGGTCGGCTCGTCGAAGAGCATCAGCTTCGGCTTCATGGCGAGCGCGCGGGCGATGGCGACGCGCTGCTGCTGGCCGCCGGAGAGGTTGGTCGGATAGGCGTCGGCCTTTTCCGACAGGCCGACGCGCTTCAGCAGGGCATGGGCCTCCTCGATGGCCTCGCGCCGCGGCTTGCCGAGCACGTGGACCGGCCCCTCGATGATGTTCTCGAGCGCCGTCAGGTGCGGGAAGAGGTTGAAGCGCTGGAATACCATGCCGGTGGCGAGGCGCTGGCGGGCGATCTCCTTCTCCGGCAGGTGGTAGAGCTTGTCGCCGTCGATGCGCAGGCCGGCGAGCTCGCCGTCGACCCAGATGGCGCCGCGGTCGATCTGCACCAGCTGGTTGATGCAGCGCAGGAGCGTCGTCTTGCCGGAGCCGGAGGCGCCGATGATGCAGACGACCTCGCCGGGGGCGACGTCGAGCGAGACGCCGTCGACCGCCTTGAACGTGCCGAAGCTCTTGTGGACGTCGATGATGGAGACGATGGGCGGCAGGCCCGGGGGAGGGGTCATGGCGGGAGGCGTCATGGTGGGAGGGGTCACGGCGGTCATCGGCCGACCCCGCCGCCGCGGCCGTAGTGACGTTCCAGCAGCATCTGGGCCGGGGTCAGGACCGAGACCACCACGAGGTACCAGATGGCAGCGACGATCAGCAGCTCGATGACCCGCGAGTTGGCGTAGTAGATGTTCTGCGCGTTGTGCAGGATCTCCGAATACTGGATGACGCTGGCGAGCGAGGTGAGCTTCACCATGCCGATGAACTCGTTGCCGAGCGGCGGGATGATGACGCGCATGGCCTGGGGGAAGACGATGCGGCGTAGCGCCTTCAGCCGCGTCATGCCGATGGATTTCGCCGCCTCGTACTGGCCGACGTCCACCGACAGCATGCCGGCGCGCATCACCTCGGAGGTGTAGGCGCCCTGGTTGATGCCGAGGCCGAGGAGGGCCGCTACCGCCGGGGTCATCACGTCCACGGTGCGGAAGGAGAACAGCCCGGGAATGCCGAGGGTCGGGAAGATCAGCGCCAGGTTGAACCAGAGCAGCAGCTGGAGAATGACCGGCGTGCCGCGGAAGAGCCAGGCGTAGCCCATGGCGACGCCCTTCAGCACCGGATTGGGCGACATGCGCATCACCGCCGCGACGACGCCGAGCACGATGCCCAGCGTCATGGCCCCGATGGTCATCAGGATGGTGTTGGCGAGGCCCTCGAGGATCGACTTGGCGGTGAGGAATTGGCCGACGAAGGCCCATTCGATCTGTCCGACGGCGAAGGCGCGTGCGAGGGCGGCGATCAGCACCGTGATGATGGCGACCGCCACCCAGCGGCCCCAGTAGCGTTCGGCGACGATCGTGTGGCCGGAAATGTCCGGCAGCGAGGGATGGGAGGCGGCGGGGGTGGTCATGCGCTGAGCCTTTCCGTCGGCACCGGGGGCTTCGGCGGCAGCACCGCGCCGGTCTGCTCGACGATGGCGCGGTAATGCTGCGGCCGGCGATGAGCGGCGAAGTTGAACATCTTCTCCTTGCCCTGGCGGCAAGCGTCGAGGTCGATCTCGGCCACCAGGACCTCGTCGCCGAGGGTCTCGGCCTGCGCCACGACGACCCCGTTCGGGTCGACGATGCAGGAGCCGCCGATGAGGCCGGAGCCGTCCTCGTTGCCGGCCTTGGCCACCGAGACCGCCCAGGTGGCGTTCATGTAGGCGTTGGCCTGCACGGCGAGGGTCGAGTGGAAGGTCCTCAGGCTCTCGTTTTCGGTGGTGCCGCCATTGGGGTCATAGGCGGCCGAATTGTAGCCGATGAGCATGAGCTCGACGCCCTGCAGGCCATAGCAGCGCCAGGCCTCCGGCCAGCGCCGGTCGTTGCAGACGAGCATGCCGAGGACCGGCTCCTGCCAGGCCTTCGGGCCCCAGAAGGCGGGAAAGCCGAGGTCGCCATATTCGAAATAGCGCTTCTCCAGCTGCTGGAACCGGTCGCCGGGACGCGGTTCGACGGAGCCGGGCAGGTGCACCTTGCGGTACTTGCCGAGAATGGCGCCGTCGGGCCCGACGGTGATGGCGCTGTTGAAGTGGCGGCCGCCGGCCAGCTCCGCATAGCCGACATAGAAGCCGACGCGCCGCT
Organism: Rhizobiales bacterium Ga0077556; assembly: GCA_001464235.1. Lineage (GTDB taxonomy): Bacteria > Pseudomonadota > Alphaproteobacteria > Rhizobiales > Phreatobacteraceae > Phreatobacter. The sequence continues at coordinate 10,569 of LNFH01000143.1, forward strand.
CGCGCGCCCGCTCGAACAGGGCGGCCACCTGCGGGTTGGGCATGTCGGCCTCGAAATGGGCGTCGACCTCGTCCGCGGCGAGCAGCCAGCGCGGGAAGAAGGTGGTGAAGGCGAGTTCGGGAAAGACCACGAGCTCGGCGCCGCGGTCCGCCGCCTGGTCGAGCAGCGCGATCATCCGGGCGAGGATGGTGGAACGGGCGTCGGCACGCTGGTTGGGGCCCATCTGGGCGGCGGCGACGCGCAGGATGCGAGACATGAAGACCTCTGGCTCGGGACGGCGGCGCATCCGCGAGGGCGCCGAGGGCCAGACTGCGACGGCGCCCGGGCATGGTACAATCCTGCAGACTATGATTTTTTGGGCAAGCCTATTCGCTAGGCAAATACCTGCGCTGGCGTCTCAGGCTTCCCGCCGACGGGGCCCGATCACGGCAGCCGTGCAGTCGCCTCGTCGAGGGCCAGCCGCACCTCTTTCAGGAAGTCGCCGGCGAGGCGGGACAGCGGTCGGCTGCGCGAGGCGACGACATAGGCGCTCACCGGCGTCGCCGGTTCGAAGGGAATGACGGCGAGGTCGGGCCGGCCGCTGCCCGCCGGCGAGAAGGGATCGACGACGGCGACGCCGATGCCGCTCGCCGCGAGCACGCAGGCGGTGTGGCAGTAGCGGACCTCGACGGCGTGGCGGAAGGGCTCGCCCGCCGCCTCGAAGGCCTGGCGGACGGCGGTCCCGAGCCGCGTGCCGCGTTCGAGGGCGATAAAGGGACAATCGCGCAGGTCCGCTGGCGTGACGACGTCGCGGCCCGCCAGGGGATGGCTGCGGTGCAGGACGCAGACCATGCGGCCCTCGTAGACCGGCTCAACCTTCAGGGCGGGGTGATCGCCGATGCCGAGCACGAAGCCGAGTTCGGAGACGCCGAGCTCGACCTTCTCCGCCACGTCCTCGAGGCGCAGCACGTCGAAGGAGATGCGCACCTTCGGTCGGCGGGCGAGGAAGCGCTGCAGCGCCACGGGGATCGGACCATAACCGAGCGGCGGAGTGGCGATGATGCGGATACGTCCCGCCCGGTTCTCGCGCAGATCCTGGACCCGCGCCTCCAGCGCCGTGTGCATGGCGAAAATCGGCTCGGAATCCTGATAGAGCGTCCGCGCCTCCTGCGTGGGGAAGAGGCGGTTGTTGATCCGCTCGAACAGGGCGAAGCCGAGCTGGTCCTCCAGATGCTTGATGGCGTTGGACACGGCCGGCTGCGACAGGCCGAGTTCGCGCGCGGCGCCGACGGTGGTCTCGCAGCGGATGACGGCACGGAGGAGTTCGAGCTGACGCAGATTCAAGGGAAGGCCACCCGCAGGACAGGAGAAGGGCGGACGCGGCCAAGCAAATAGCATGCTGCCCGGCCGGCGGACAGGCGCGGCCGGCGACGCTCAGCGCCGCTCGATGACCGCAGCGGGCACCTTCAGCCGGGCACAGGTGCCGGCGGGGACCTCGACATAGTCGACCTGGCTGTCGAGGCTCTTGGCCATGGAGGCGATGATGCGGCTGCCGAGCCCCGACCCGCGGACCGGTCCCGCGCCCCGCCAGCCCACGCCGTCGTCGGCGACGGTGAGGGTGATGCCGTCGGGATCGCTCGCAAGCGTCACCCGCACTTCGCCCGCCCCGTCGGGATAGGCGTATTTCAGCGCATTGGTGACGAGCTCCGTGGCGATCATTCCGACCGAGACGGCCTTGTCGGTGCGGCACAGGACGGTCGCCGGAGCGAAGGTGAGCGTCGCCGCGGAGCCGGTATCGGCGACGGACTGGCGGACCGCATCGAGCACGGAGGTGAGATAGGCCCCGAGGTCGACGGAGCGGACGTCGTCGGAGGTATAGAGGTTGCGGTGCAGGTCGCCGACGGCGGCGATGCGCGCCTGGGTGGTGACGAGGGCAGCGCGCGTCTCCGGATTCTTCGACGCGGAGGCCTGCATGCGGATCAGCGAGGAGACGAGGGCGAGACTGTTGCTGACGCGGTGGTTGACCTCGGCGAGCAGGACCAGCGCGTGGTCACGTGCCTCGGCCACCTCGCGCTCGGCCTTTTCCTTGAGGCGCAAGAGGACGCCCTTCTCCACAGCCTGGGTGATGGCGGAGAGCAGCAGCGTGTCGAAGTCGTCGCCGACCGTCTTGACGACGTAGTCGAAGGCGCCGGCCTTGAGCGCTTCGACGGCGATGGCGAGCTCCGTCGACGCGGTCACGTAGATGACCGGCAGCGAGGGCGCCTGCTCCCTGATCCGGGGCAGGAGGTCGAGGCCCGTCGAGGTGCCGAGGTCGTGGTCGAGGATGACCACGTCGAAGGCGTCCCCCGCGAGGGCCTCCAGCCCGGCGGCGGCATCGGCCGCATGGACCACGGCGAAGCCGTGGCGTGCGAGCCGACGCTGGACGAGCCGCCCGAGGGCGGCGTCGTCGTCGACGTAGAGGACGCGTTTCTGGGTTTCGGGCATGGTCAGGTCGCCACCGTCAGTCGGCCTCGGGCACCTGCATCACCGCGAAGAACAGACCGAGCTGCCGGATCGCCTGGGCGAAGCCGTCATAGTCCACCGGCTTGGTGATGTAGACGTTGGCGCCGAGGTCGTAGCAGCGCTGGATTTCCCGCTGGTCGTCGGTGGTGGTCAGGACGACGACGGGCGCGCGCTTCGTATGCGGGTTCGACTTCACCTTCTCCAGGATGTCGACGCCGCCCATGTCCGGCAGATTGAGGTCGAGGAGGATGAGGAGCTGCCGGCCGACGCTGGCCGTCCCGGACCCGTCGGCTCCGAGGAGATATGCGAGGGCCTCGGTGCCGTTGGTGAAGGGGACGATCGCGTTGGAGACGCCGGCGCGGCGGATGTTCTTCTCGATGAGGCGCGCATGGCCCTCATCGTCCTCGATCATGATGATGGTGACGGGGTTTCCGCTGGGGGTCATAGCGCGGCTCTCCTCTTGAACTCGTTGAAATCGATGGGCAGCCTGACCGTGAAGGTGCTTCCGCGCCCGAGGGTCGACGTGAGGCTGATGTCGCCGCCGAGATTGCGGGCGAGCGTGCGCACATGGGCGAGGCCGATCCCCTCGCCGGCGACCGTCTGGGGACCGGAGCGGCGGAACAGCTCGAAGACGCGCTCGGTGTCGGAGGCGGCGATGCCGCGTCCGTTGTCCTCGACCTCCAGATAGGCGAAGTGCCGGTCGCGGCGGCCGCGGATGGCGATGCGGATGGGCCGGTCGGTGGCGCGATACTTGATGGCGTTGTCCAGGAGGTTGCCGAGGATCTGGTCCACCGACAGCCGGTCGCTGACGATCTCCATCCGCGGCATCTCGATGCGGATGCCCGCATCGCCCTCGTCGTCCGACGCCTGATGGTGCACGGCGGCGGCGCTCGCCTCGGCGAGGGCCTTCAGGTCGATCGGCTCCGGCTTCATCGTGCGCGTGCCGACGCGGGAGATCTTCAGGATGGCGTTGATGAGGTTGTCCATCTTCTGGGTGGACGAGCGGATGAAGCCGATCGCCTCGGGGAGGTCCTCCTCGATGGCCTGGCG
>LNFH01000144.1 GCA_001464235.1 Rhizobiales bacterium Ga0077556
GCGCCCATGCACTGGAATTCCTTCACGCCGATATGGATGACGGCGACGCCGTCGTCATTGGCGAAATGGGGCACGATGTGATCGGCCATGGCAGGTCCTCGTCCAAGATGCGCGGACCATACTGCCCGCGCGCACGCAAGTGAAGCGGCGTCCGCGGGGTCAGGAGGTGAGCCAGCCGAAGCTCGCCAGTGCCGCGGCCACCAGCGCCACCACCAGCGCCACCACAAGCACGGTCGCGACGATGCCGATGGCGTGGCCGGCTGCCACCAGCATGCCATCCTCCTCCAGGAGGCCGATGGACAGCACCACCAGCGCGACGCCCGGCGGGAAATTGCCGATCCACGACAGCGGCAGCGCGAGGATGCCGCCGAGCAGCACGAACATGGCGCCGAGTGCGACGTGCCCGAGGCCGCGGGTCAGGAAGGTCCAGCGCGGCCGCGCCACCCGTTCGAGCTTCGCCACCCAGCCGATCGTGCGGTCCACCATGGCCGCGAGCTGGGCGCGCGGCAGCGACCTGTCGCCGATGGCCGAGGGCAGCCAGGGCGCGTGCCGCCCGACCATCATCTGCAACCCGACGAGGCCGATGACCACGCCGGAGACGGTGGAGACGCCGGGGATCATCGGAATGATGTTGGGCAGGGCGAAGATCAGCACCAGGAGGCCGAAGGCGCGGTCTCCGAGGGTCTCGGTCAGTTGCGTCAGCGATATGCGGTCGCCCTCCCCCACGGTCTTGAGGGCGAGGAAGACCTCGGAGGTCCTGAGAGTCGAAGGGTCGGAATTCACCTGCAAGGGCCTGTCTCTCCTCGGCGGCAAGCCGTCGTCAGAACAGGACGGCCAGTGCGCTCGCCACGACGGTGTAGCCGATTCCGGCACCGACCGCTGTGGCGATCGCGGCGAGCACGAAGCCGGCCGTCACGAGAACCCCGTCGCGCTCCGTCAGGCCGAGGCCGAGCACGCAGAGGGCGAGGCCCTGCGGCATGGAGCCGATCCACGGGATCGGCACGATGATCAAGAGAACCGCCAGCACCAGCACGGCGATGCCGACGAGGCGGCGGGCGGTGGGCCCCGCCGCGAGCGCGAAGCGCGGACGCGTGACGGTCTCGATCCGCCGGAGCAGCGGCAGGGTGCGGTTCACCACCTGGGTCAGGCGGGCGCGCGGCAGGGTCGTGCCGGCGATGCGGGCGGGCAGCCAGGGCACCTCGCGGCCGACGACGATCTGCAGCGCGAGCAGCAGGAGCACGATGCCGGTCAGGATCGGCAGGCCGGGAATCGGCAGGAGGTTCGGCAAGCCGAACAGGATCAGCGACAGTCCGAAGGCGCGCGAGCGCAGCGAAGCCAGGAGATCCCCGACGGTCAGGTTTCCCAGCACCTCCGCATGGCTGGATGTCTGGGCCGACATCAGTGCCGCAATGATCTGCGAGGTCTTTTCAGGGGCGGGCACGAGAGATTCCGGCAGGGACGAGGGCGCTGACCATACGTCGCCCGGCCGCGTCCCGCCACTGCCCTTCGATCACGCCGCCGGCCCTTGCGACAATAGGCGCCGGTCAGTGCAGCCAGGCGAGGCTCTGCGCCACCCTCAGTTCGCAGGGCCTGACCAGCCGGGAGGAGACCACCGTCACCTGGTGGAGCCGGCCGTCGAGGCTCCTCTCCCAGAACGCCAGGAACCGCTTCAGCACCGGGAAATAGGGCGCCTGATCGTAGTCCTGCCAGAGATAGGTCTGCAGCAGCAGCGGATGGTCCGGCATGCGGTAGAGGATTTCGGCGGTGGTGAGGGAATAGCCCTCGATCATCCGGACGAAGTCCGCGTCGGCGCGGCGCGGTGGGAGTGACAGGGACTGCTCTGGCATGACGGCCTCCGGCGAAGCTGCGACGATGCACTGGTCGGCGCCCCTTGATCCGGGCCGCGTCCCCTGAATTGAGCGGCCGCCATGGTTAGCGACCGGTTAACGGGTCGCCCCGCAACGGGCGACGGCCCCGATCATCCGGTGATCTCCCATATGGCGGCATGTCCGTTTCCGTGTGGGAATGCCGCATGCGCGCATGGGGAGTGTGGGGAGCCATCGCCGTCGCATGGTTGCCGGCCGCTGCCCTCGCCGAAGCGGCCGTTGAACGGCGCACCACCAGTTTCCTCGGCATCGACGCCGCCTTCGACGGCACCTACCTCTCCTCCGGCTTCGATCTGTCCCCCTGGCGTCGCGCCGATGGCCGCGGGATCACCTTCCGCCTCACCGCCGGCACCGGCCTGTCGCGCTTCCGCATCGACCCCGCCTTGCCCGACCGCGTCGCAGAGACCTCGACCGCCGCACGGCTCATGGCCGGCTGGCGCGAGGAGGGCCGCTGGGGGTCGGCGACGCTCTTTGCCGGCCTCGCCATGGAGATGCGCCGCCTCTCCCCCGCCCTGCCCGACCCACAGGTCGGCACGCGCTTCGGCCCCGCGATCGCCGTCGACGCCTGGCTCACGCCGGCCGACCGCGTCGCGGTGCAGCTCTTCGCCACCTATGCGACGCCCTTCGACGCCGCCAGCCTGCGCATCGCGCCCGGCTACCTGGTCGGCCGGGGCGTCCATGTCGGGCCGGAGGCGACGTTGAGCGCTCACCACGGCACGCTGCGCACCCGGCTCGGCGTGCACGTCACCGGCCTCACCATCGGCCCGGTCGGCCTGCGCCTGTCGGGAGGCTATGCGCGCGACCGCGGCGGCGCCGGCGGGTTCTATGCCGGCCTGTCGCTATGGCGCCATCACTGAGCGGTCAGGGGGGCGCGGCGAAGTCCGGCAGTCCCGGCGCCAGCGGCTCGCGCACCAGGTAGAGCGCAAGGCTGTCGATCCGGTCGGTCAGGCCGAACCGCGGCCGCCACAGGCGCTCGACGCGTCCGGCCGGCTCCACCACCCGGTAGAGACGGCCGAGGCGCGCCACGACATCGGCCTCGCGGCGGCTCTCGACGGCCACCAGGACGGGCCGCGCGGCGATGGTGGCTGCATCCGGCTCCGGCTCCATCGCATAGCGCAGCCGTTCGCCGAACTGCACCACGGGCGGCCGTCCGGACCCGTAGAAGCGCAGATGCGCCGTCGTGGTGTAGCTCGCCGTGGCGATCGTGCCCGCTCCGGTGCGCCCGGCCGCAGCCTCCACCGCCGCCGCCGCCGCCCGCCAGCCGTGGAGCTGGCCTGTGGGGTCGATGGCGAGAGGCGCCAGCCGGAAGGCCGCATGGCCGATGACGAAGAGCCCGAGGAGAACGCCCGTCACCACCGACCAGCGCAGGCTAACCCGGACAGTGGCGGCGATGGCTGGCGCGGCCGGCAGGGCCCTGGCGCCGATCACGGCGGCGGCGATGGAGGCCGGCAGCAGGCAGGCCGTCCAGTTGCCCTGCACCCGGTCGAACAGCCCGTACCAGACGAAATAGGCGAGGAGCGGCAGGACCGAGACGGTGATCAGCACCGCACCCGGCTCGCGCTCGCGCAAGGTGCGCCGCGCCGCCACCCAGAGCCCCCAGAGCACCACGACCCCGACCAGGGGGGTCAGCAGGGCCGCCTGTCCGGCGATGAACTCCGGCACGAAGCGCGGATCGAAGGCCTTCGGCACGGCGCGGCCGAACTGCTTGGTGAGGGAGGCGCCGCCATGGGCGATGTTCCACCACAGCACCGGCGCCATCACCAGAAGGCAGAGCGCGCCGCCGGCATAGGGCCAGGGTGAGCGCAGCCAGCGCCGGAGCTCGGGCACCAGCATGATCCACAGGAGGATGGCGAGGCCGAGGAAGACGGCGGTGTATTTGGAGACGAAGGCGAGGCCCACCGACAGGCCGGCGGCGAGCCACCAGACGCCCTTCCCCGTCCGCCACACCTCCACCAGTGCCAAGAGGGCGAGCGTCCAGAACAGGACGAGCGGCGTGTCGGGCGTCACCAGCAGCGCGCCGGCGCCGAGGAACAGCGTCGCCTGCACCAGGCCCGCGCCGGCGTCAGCCGCCAGACGAGGCGCCAGACACCGAGGCTCGCCGCCGCCCCGAGCAGGACGGAGAGCCAGCGGATGCCGAATTCCGTATCGCCGAAGACGGCCGTCGAGGCGCGGATCAGCACCGCCACCATCGGCGGGTGGTCGAAATAGCCGAAGGAGAGATTCTTCGACCACAGCCAGTAATAGGCCTCGTCGGCGGCGAGGCCGAGCGCGCCCGCCGCCCAGAGACGCAGGACCGTCAGGGCCGCGACGAGAAGGAGGACGGCGCGGGCGCTGCCCGCCCAGACCGGGCGCAGCTCCGGCGCCATGTCAGCGCCGCCAGACGAGCGCGGCGGAGGCGGCATAGTTGAAGACCGCGCCCATCACGGCGCCGGCGAGGCCCGAGAGCCACCAGTCGACGTCACCCGCATAGAGCCAGCTCGCCACGCCCACGTTGCCGAAGGCGCCGATGCTGCAGACGATGTAGAAGAGCACCAGGCCGGTCAGAAAGCGTCGGCCCTTCAGCCGCGCGTCGCGGTAGGTGATCTCGTTGTTGATGACGAAGTTCGAGGTCATGGCGACATAGGTCGCGATGGTCTGCGCCCATTCGAAGCGGATGTCCGCCGCGAGGCCCGCATAGAGCACCGCGAGGTGGACCAGGAGACCGCTCGTCCCCACCAGCGCGAAGAAGATGAAGCGCAGCGGAATGATGCCGCCGGACAGCTTGTTGAGGACGAAGCCGATATAGTCGAGCGCCACCTTCGCATCGAGCTTACTCTCACCGTGGACGCGCTCGCGGAACGTGAAGGGCACTTCCCCGAGGCTGGGCGACTTCGGCACCGAGGCCGCGATATCGGCCAGGATCTTGAAGCCGGTGGTGGAGAGGCGCGGCGCCACCTCCTCGACGATGTCGCGGCGGATCATGAAGAAGCCGGACATGGGGTCGGAGAGCGGCGCCTTGAGGATCATCGACGACAGCCGCCGGCCGAGGTCGGAAATCCCCTGGCGGATCGGCGAAAGCCCCTCGGTCTTGGAGCCGCCGTCGATGTTGCGGCTGGCGACGACCAGGTCACGGCCGGCGCGGATCTGCTCCAGCATGGCCGGCAGGATGGTCTCGTCGTGCTGCAGGTCGCCGTCCATGACGGCGACGACCGGCGCGGAGGAGGCGAGCATGCCCTCGATGCAGGCCCCCGCCAGCCCGCGCCGCCCGACCCGGCGGATGCAGCGCACCCGGGGGTCGCGCCGGGCGATCTCCTTGACCACCGCCGCCGTGCCGTCCGGGCTGTCGTCGTCGACGACGATCATCTCCCAGGCGATGCCGGCGAGAACCACGTCGAGCCGCCGCGCCAGTTCCGGCACGTTCTCGCGTTCGTTGTAGCTGGGCACGACCACCGTCAGTTCGGGGGCGCCGGCGGTCTCGATGGCCTGGGTCATATGGCGGGGGTCATAGACCCCGCCCGCCGACGGGGTCAAGCAAGGGCCGGCCGGGTCGCGACGGCGTGAACGGCATAGTCGCGGAAGGGCCGCTCCAGGCGCATCGCGAACCCTCGCGCCGCCGCAGCCTCTCCGAAGCGCTCGGCGAAGCCGTCGCGGGGCGTGACGTGGAACTGCGCCAGCCAGGCGCGCAGGCCCGCCCGGAACAGGCCGGGAAGCTGGGCCTGCCCGCCGAAATCGACCACGTGCAGCGAGCCGCCCGGCAGAACCGCCTCCATGGCGCGGTCGAGGGCCTCCTGCCAGGGCGGGATCATCGACAGCGTGTAGGAGCAGAACACCCGGTCGAAGCCGTCGCGGGCGAAGCAGGTGAGCGGATCGAAGCCGGCGGCGTCCGCCCTGGCGAGGCGGATGCGGTCGGCGAGGCCGGCACGCGCCACCGCGCGGCGCGCCTCCGCCAGCATGACCGGGCTGACGTCGAAGCCGAAGAAGCGGGCGTCGGGATAGCGACGGGCGGCGACCACGAGATTGCGCCCGGTTCCGCAGCCGACCTCCAGCACCGTCGCTCCGGGCGGAGGTTCGAGGGCTGCGATCAGGTCGTCCCGCCCGAGCAGGTAGAACTTGCGCGTGGCGTCGTAGATGCCGACCTGCCAGCGGTAGATGGCGTCCATCCGCTCCGCGGCCGGAAAAACCTCGGTCGGGGCGCTCACGGCGCGGCCAGGGTGTAGAGGTGGAAGCCGCCGTAGATCGACGAGCGGTCGCGCTCGGTCCAGGCGCGGCAGCGCTCGGGGTCGTAGCGGAATCGGGCCAGGAGCTCAGGCGCGAGCCGGCCGGGCAGCAGGCTCTCCTCCGCGGCGGTGCGGAAGATGACGCGGGCGCCGGGCCGGGCTGTGCGCAGGATGGCGGCCCACAGCCGGTTCAGCACCGCGTCGGTCATCCAGTCCTGCGCGTCGAGCAGCACATAGGCGTCGCGCGAGGCCTCGGAGAGCCGCTCCAGATGGTCGATGAAGTTCTCGTGGCACACCTCGACCCGGTCGGCGCGGTCCCGCACCGTGTCGAAATGCGGGGCGGCGAGATAGGGCGGCACGGCCCCTGCCCCGCCCTGGTAGCGGCGGCCGAAGGCCTGCCAGGCGAAATAGTTGGCCTCCAGCGGGAAACCGCAGGCGAGGCGCTCGAGGCGCGCCACCAGCACCTCCTCCATGCCGCCGCCAGCCTTCGCCGAGGAGAGAAGGGCCTGGTACTGCGCGGGCGGGATGCCGAGGCCGTACAGCGAGGCGGGGTTCTTCACCAGCCAGCGCACGACGGGCGAGGCGAAGAGCGGCTTCAACTCGGCATCGAAGATGGCGCGCTGGTCGGCCAGCGAGCGGGCCTCCAGCATCCGCCGGGGATCGCGCCCGTGCAGCCGCGCGACCGCGTGGCCGGTGCCGATCATCCAGCCCAGCAGGCCCTTGCGGTAGATATTGTCGGAGAACTGCCCGATCCGCCTGCGGCCGGCCCAGTCGCGCCGGTCCCAGTAGGCGCGGGTCGCGTCGTCCAGCCGGTCGCGCAGATGCGCATCGTAGGCCGCGACGTTGGCGCGGCTGTCGGCCTCGCCGAAGAAGCGGAAGAAGCTCTGCTGGTCCGGCAGATGGCGGGCGGCGGCGAGCTTCAGCCGGTTCAGCGCCACGTGATGGGCGTTGAGGTCGACGGCGGTGATCGCCGCCGGGCCGGCGACGAGATAGCTCATCACGTTGCAGCCGCCGGAGGCGATGGCCACCACGTGATCGGCGGGGCCGAGGGCCAGCGCCTCCATGTCGATCTCCGGGTCCTCCCAGATCTGCGGATAGACGAGGCCGGAGAACATCAGGGTGAAGAGTTGCTCCTGCATGCCCTCCCGCGACAGCGGCCGGTGGCGGGAGACGGCCCGCCCGATGTTGCGTTGGGTCGCCTTGCGCGCCTCGCCTGCCGCCAAAGTCATGCCGTTTCATCCCGATTCGAGGGGTTTGAAACGGGTTAGGCGGCGGCCGTGACGCGCCGGTGAAGCGGCGATGACCCCGCGATGACGGCTGGCGGAGAGGCCCGGAAACGGCGGCTTCGGGGGATGCCGACAATTGCAGCGATTTCCCGGAAGGGGGGTTAAGGTCAACCGGTAGGGTAAAGATGCGGCCGTGATTGTGCTGCTCAGCGAATGGGCAGATAGACGGGATCAACCACTCCGCGTCCACGGAGATGACCATCTGAAGCCCCGGGCCGGAAACGACCCGGGGATTTTTTTGTCAAACTTGCCGCAAGGACTTCAGCATCGTTAAGGAGCGGGACGTCCGCCCGCCGCGGCGAGGGCCTCCGGCGTGTCGAGGTCGAGGTGGACGTCGTCCGTCTCCGCCGGCACCTCGGCGACGGCCTCCGGCGCCCCCGCCAGTACCGCCCGGCCGCCCTGGTCACCCGTGACCTTCAACAGTTCGGCGAAGAAGCGGCGGCCCCAGAGCACCGGGTTGCCCCGCCGCCCGCCGGCGACCGGCACGGCGATGTGCCGCCCCTCCGCCGGCGCGAAGGCGGCGGCGAGCCTGCCCACGAGCCCTGCGGAGATGCGCGGCATGTCGCCGAGCAGCACCACCGCGCCGTCGATGTCCTCGCCGAGGGCGGCGATCCCGCTCCGGAGCGACGTCGACAGCCCCTCGGCGAAATCGGCATTGTGGACGAAGCGCACCGGCAGGCCGGCGAGCGCGGCGCGCACCGCCGCATCCTGGTGGCCGGTGACGACGAGAACCTCCGCGAGGCCCGCCCCGAGCGCCGCCTCCGCCGCATGGCGGACCAGCGGCCGCCCGGCGATCTCGGCCAGCAGCTTGTTCGGCCCGCCCATGCGGGTCGAGCGTCCCGCCGCCAGCACGACGGCGGCGATGCGCGGGGCGGGCGGCGCCTCCGCGTCTCCCTCGCGTGGCTGCGGCCGCGACACGATCTCCATCAGCAATCCCCCCACGCCCATGCCGGTCACGTCCTGCTTGGTGACGGGAAGACCGGCCAACAGCCGCATCAGCACCCAGTCGAAGCCGTTCTCCTTCGGCGAGCGGGCGCAGCCCGGCGCGCCGATCACCGGAACCGTGCCACGCGCGCCGATCATCAGGAGGTTGCCGGGGTCGACGGGCATGCCGAGATGGTCGACGCGCCCGCCCGCCGCCTCCAGCGCCGCGGGAATGACGTCGCGCCGGTCGGCGATGGCCGAGGCGCCGAAGACGAGGACGAGGTCCGCCTCCTCCGCCGAGACCGCGATGGCCTTGGCGAGCGCCGTGGCGTCATGCGGCACGCGCCGCTCGGCGACGATGGCCGCCCCCGCCGGAGCCAGCCGGTCGGCGGTCACCCGCAGCGTCTTCTCCACCACCTTGTCGGCGAGGCCGGGCAGCAGGGTCGACACCACGGCGACGCGCCGCCGCACGAAGGGCGCCACGCGCACGAGGGGACCTGCCGCCAGCGCCTCCCCGACCCGGTCGCCGGCCACCGCATAGGGAATGATCTTGACGGTCGCCACCATCTCGCCCGCCTCCACGGCGGCGAAGGCCGGCAGGGTCGCCAGCGTGATGGCCTCGTCGATGCGGTTGATGCGGTCGATGCCCTCGCGGTCCACCACCAGCACGCCGGCCTCGGCCGCGAAGAGATTGGCGCGGCCGGTGAAGGGCGGATCGATGCGCAGCCCCTCCCCCGCGACCGCAGCGGCGATGCGGCCCGCCGCCGCGTCCTCGCCGATGTCGCCCGGCTCGGCCAGCGCCACCGTGACGGTCGCGAGGCCCGCGGCCTTCAGCGCCGCGATCTCGTCCGGGCCGATCAGCGCACCCTTCTTCAGGAGAAGGCCCGGCCGGCGCACGGCATGGGCGACGACGCCGCCGAGCGCCTCGTCCGGCGACACGGGACCGAAGCGCATCAGCCGCCTCCCTCGCCGCCGGTCCGCACCCTGATCACGCGATGCCCTGCCGCCAAGCCTGCGTCACCTCGGCGAGGATCGACACGGCGATCTCGGCCGGCGTGATGGCGCCGATGGCGAGGCCGACCGGCGCCTTGATGCGGGCGAGCGCATCCGGGGCCACGCCGGCCGCCGTCAGCC
>LNFH01000145.1 GCA_001464235.1 Rhizobiales bacterium Ga0077556
CTCGATGCGGGCGATCTTGGCTTTGACGTTGAGGTTGAGGGTCTTGATGACGCCGACGAAGCCGTTGCTGGTGGAGGTGAAGGTGCCGATGGTAGCCATTGTCTCGTTCCTTTGTTTCTCGGGCCGCGCCCATCGCGACCTCGATAGCGGTCGACAGACCGGAGGCGATCGACCCGCACCCGAAGGGCCGGAATAAAATGGAGGGCGGCCGAAAGCGGCTTTCTTGCCTCGCGAGGAATGGCGGCGGAGCCGGCAGGGGAAGAAAGTCGCGAAGGCCGTTGCGGGGATAAGAGCGAGACCGAGCGCAGCGAGATCGGCATTCGGTCAGACCAGCCATATCGAGGACGCAGGTGGGTGTGCACGTCGCGAAAACACCGGAATGAAGACAGGCGACCGGCCATCGGCCTCGCCATCCAACCAGGTGACGGCAGCGCGCATCCAGCCCCGGCTCGTGACAAGGCCTTCAGCCGCAGGACTCACGCACACCGGGAAAGGGCCGTTCGGTGTTCAACTTCACCGGTCGAAACATGGTGCCGCTGCGCAAACCGATGCAGGCGAGACGCGCCACCCCGTCACGTGGACTTAATCCGGCTGTTCGACGCCGCCTCCGCCGCGCATCGTCGGTGAATTCCGCGACCGCAGCGATCTGGCCCCGGCCAATGTGACAGACCGCCGAGTGCCTCGCCGCGAGGTGGGGCCTTCAGCGTCCGATCCCGAACGGACCGCCAGCACGGGAACCCGTCATGAAGACGGTGATCGGCTGCGCCGCGACGGATCGTGCGAGTGAATGCCTGAATCGAGGCTCAGCGTTCGCCGCGCGAGGCATCGAGGAGGCTGTCAAGGATATTCCCGGCCGAAACGATATGGACCAGGAAGGGCAAGGCGTTCGGTGACATCAGCCAGCGCAGAGCGCGTAGACCGATGCCGGTTCCCAGCCGGTATCGGCGAAGATCGCACAATCCGGCTGCGCCCCGACGATGCCGTGCGCGGCCAAAATAGCCAGCGTCGCGGATTGCACCCCGGCGCCGAGGCTCAGCACGCGAAGCCGCAACAGGGGATGGCGCATCGCCATCCCCTGTTGCGATCGAGCGCGGAACATCAGGCCGCCTCCGCGATCGTCGTGGCGTGCGGCTGAAGGCCGTGCAAATAAGCCACGGCGCGCTGTGCATGGGCGGCCGCCGAGAAGATCGCCCGCTTGTCTGACTTCAGGAGGGTCAGCCAGGAGGCGAGGTAGCTCGCATGATCGGGCCGGGGCTCCAGCTCCGGCGCGATGCCGAGATCAGCGCAAAGGAAGCAGCTGCCGAGTTCGGCAACGCATTCCTCCCGCGCCCTCTCCGTGCGATCCTTTGCATAGCGGCTGAGGTCGCGCCCGACCCGTCGGGAGTCCGCCGTCCAATGCACTGTTTCGTGGCTGAGCACGGCCACGTATGACACCGCATCACGAAAACTCTCGAAGGGCGGCATCTGGATGTGGTCGCTCGAGGGCGAATAAAATGCCGCCGATCCGCCATGCCGGATGACGGCCCCGGTGTTGGCGAAGAAGCGGTCGGCGTGCTCGATGCGCTCGACAGAATCGGCGACCGCTTGCGGCCGAGCGTGGAAACGATCGGGCAGGCCGTCGATCTGTTCGGTGTTGAAGACGGTGTAGGTCTTCAGGAACGGGATATCCCGCTCGACCTCGCCGCCACGGCCGTCGCTCTCGGTCTTGGTGAAGCGGCTGGCATAGACGACGAGGCTGCCGCTTTCTCCCTTGCGGACATGGCCGCCAAGTTCGCCCGCCTGCTTGAACGTCATCCATACCGGCGAGGCGAAGCCCCGCGCGACCGCCTCCGACCAGAGGAGGATGACGTTCATGCCCGAATAGGGTTCGCCATTGTGGCGAAGCGGCCGGGTTATGCGCCCGGCCGTGTTCGCCACGCTCCATGGGCGCATCCAGGGCCGGACGCCCTTTTCGAGATCGGCAACGATCCGATCGGTGATCCTCGCGTAGATGTCGACGCGCGGCTTCTCTTCTTTCCTGTTCATTTTCCTGAACCTCCGTTTTGGAGGCCGCGCCGATCGCGGCCCCGTCACGGGGTCCGGCCGCCGGGGCTACAGGCGAGACCGCGCACCCGGAGGCACGCGACCGCAGGGCGAGAGACGACAGGCCGGAACGAAGTGGAGGACGGCGAAGCCGTTGCGCTGTCCGCCGGCCCTGGCAGGACCGCCATCCGGGACGGGCACGCTCGGCGTGCCCCTGTTTCTTCTCGGCCCTTTTCATCTTCTGCGATCGCTGTTGCCTTTGACCGGACATGCGAATAACAGGCCGGCCCCGCGAGGGACCGGCCTGGTCTGTGGGCCGAAGATGTAATCGGCGGGGCCGGAGCCCCGCCGGGATGGCTAGCCGAGGGCCGCCATCTGGAGGTCGGCCGCCTGGCGGCCGACGGTCTCGCCGGCGTTCTCGACCGGGCGCTCGAAGGGCTTCCAGGTCTCGCCGACGATATGCTCGTATGAGGCGACGGCGGCTTCGGCCGCCATGCGCAGCGCGTGGGCCTGGAGCGCCATGTCGGCGGCGAACTCGCGCTTTCTCTGCGCCTGGCTGTCGAACCCGACCGGCCCGTCACGATCTTCGTCTCGGGCGTCGTTGACGAGCTTGGCCGTGGCGTCCCGCGCCTCGGACACGGCCCTGCTGTAGAACTGCCCTGCGCCGTGGGCAGAGCCGACATAGGAGCCGACGATGCGCTGGAGATGGATCTGCATGGCCCGGTCGCTCAGGCCTTCGCGGAGCGAGTCGGCTGTCTCGTTAAAGAACCGCTCATGCAAGCTGCGGATGCCGTCGCTGTCGAGGACGGGAAGTCCAAAACTCTCCGAGATGAGGGCGGCCTGGTTGCTGTCGGGGCAGGAGAGGCGAACCATTTCGATCGTGGAGCCCTTGCGCAGCTGGACGACGCGGGCTGTCTGCCGGGTGCGGGTGGTCTTGGTCATGGGAAAAATCCTTTCCTTCGGTTGCGTCCCTCGGGATCGAGCCGAGCCTTGCCGGTCTCCCCTTCGGGTGCGGTCGACCCGAACCGGCGGAAGCTGGACGCTTCAGGGTCCGGGGACCGGCAGGCGAGCGAAGCCGGCTTGCGGACAGAGCGGGCTCAGCCCTTCGCTTGAGCCGGCGCTGGACGC
>LNFH01000146.1 GCA_001464235.1 Rhizobiales bacterium Ga0077556
AGCGCCATGTCGACGATGGAATAGGCGCCGCCCACCATCCACTCGCGGCCGGCGAGATGGGCCTCGACCACCTTCAGGTGGCGGTCGGCCTCGTACTGGTAGCGCTCGTGGGCATAGGGCACCGGCTCGGGGGCGAAGTGCCTGAAATGCACCGCCTGGCCGAAATAGGGGCCGATGCCGGTGGCGACGAACATCAGCCAGGACAGGAGCTCGCCGCGGGCCTTCGCGTCCGAGGCGGCGGGAATGAACTGGCCGCTCTTCTCGGCGAGATAGAGCAGGATGGCGTTGGAATCGAAGACGACCGCGTCGCCGTCGACGATGGCCGGCACCTTGCCGTTGGGATTGATGGCGAGATAGTCGGGTGCGAACTGGGCGCCCGTGCGGGTGTCGACGGCGACGGGCTCGTAGGGGAGCCCGCTTTCCTCGAGGAAGAGCGCGACCTTGGTCGGGTTGGGCGAGCCGTTGAAGTAGAAGCGGATCATCGGGGGCCTTTCGGGGGCGTGGTTGCGGCTCAGCCGGCGGACATGGTGAGGGGCGGCCCGATCTCGTCCGGGATCGGGCAGACATAGGGCGCGGCTTTGGTGCGGCGGGCAAGGTCCGCCTTGGCGGCGGCCATCAGCTCCGGATTGGTGAGCACGGCCGCGCCGGTGGCGGCCATGGCCTTCGCCACCTGCACCATGGCCTTGTGGGCAGCGGGCGCCTTGCCCTGGGCCACCACCTGCCAGGTGTGGAAGGGCGTGCCGACGGCCACCGTCGGCGCATGGGCCTGTACGGTGGGAACCACCCAGCTGACGTCGCCGACGTCGGTCGAGCCGATCAGCGGGTTACGCTTGGCGTCGAGCGGCACGGTGAAGTCGGCGAGCGGCTTGTCCTCCGGCTCGAGGCCGATGGTGCGGTAGACGCTGGCGATGTCCTGGGGCGTCAGGGTCGCCTGGATGCGCTTGGCGAAGGCCTTGTCGTCCTCGTCGAAATGCGGGGGGCCGAGGTCCTCCATGACGCCCTGGAGCGCCTGCTCCAGCGGCGTGTTGCCGAGGATGTTGGAGACGGCGGAGATGATCTTCACCTCGACCTTGGTCTCCGTCATCAGCGACGCGCCCTGCGCGATCTTCTTCACGCGCTCGACGAGCTCGAGCATGCCGGGAAGATCGCGGGCGCGGATCGAGTAGCGCACGCGCGCGTGGGCCTGCACGACGTTCGGCGCGATCCCGCCGGTGTCCAGGAGCGCGTAGTGCACGCGCGCGTCGGAGGGCATGTGCTCGCGCATGTAGTTGACGCCGACGTTCATCAGTTCGACCGCGTCGAGGGCGGAGCGGCCGAGATGGGGCGAGGCGGCGGCGTGCGAGGCCTTGCCGGTGAAGATGAAGTCGGCGCGGGTGTTGGCGAGGGAGAGCGGCGGGGCGACCTCCCACCAGCTCGACGGGTGCCAGGTGATGGCGACGTCGGCGTCGGAAAAGGCCCCGGCGCGCACCATGAAGGCCTTGGCGGCGCCGCCCTCCTCGGCCGGGCAGCCGTAGTAGCGCACGCGGCCGGGAATGCCGTTCTCGGCGAGCCAGTTCTTCATCGCGGTGGCGGCCAGCAGCGCCGCGGACCCGAGGAGGTTGTGGCCGCAGCCGTGGCCGTGGCCGCCGGCCTCGACCGGGCGATGCTCGGCGACGCCGGCCTCCTGGCTGAGGCCGGGCAGCGCGTCATATTCGCCGAGGAAGCAGATGACCGGCCCGCCCTCGCCCGCCTCTCCCATGACGGCGGTCGGGATGCCGGCGACGGCCTCGGTGACGCGGAAGCCCTCCGCCTTCAGCTGGGCGGTATGCTCGGCACAGGAGCGCGCCTCGGTGTAGCAGACCTCGGGCATGCCCCAGACGCGGTCGGAGAGTTCGATGAGGCGGCCTGATGCCGCGTCCACCTGCCGCCACAGGTCGCTTCGGTTGTCCATGATGCCCTCGAGGGTCGAATGAGAAGCGCGCATAACACTGCCGCACCGCCGCGAAGTCCAGCGCCCCGACGCATGGCGGATGCGTGGCGGGCGCGAACGGAGCGGGCGGTTGTTGCGTTTGATGTCAGGGCCGCGGGATTTGTTCGCGGCAGGCCCCTGGACCCCCTTCCCTCGCCCTGCCGGCTCGCCGGGGGTGACGGAGAGAGCTTTCGGCCAGCACTGCTGTGGGGGGCAACGCGCCGGTTCAAGGCTCGGCTGCGCTGCATCAGCCAAGTGCAGGGCGCTGAAGACCGAGCGGAACGAGCCTCGAAGGACGCACCTCGCCGATGCAGATGCCTGCCCCCCTCAATCCGCGAATCGCGGCGGCCGCTTCTCCATGTTGGCGGCGATGGCCTCTACCTGGTTGGGCGAACCGAGGATCGCCTGCTGCTCCACCGATTCCATCATCAGTCCCTCGGCGGGGGTCGAGACCGTGGCGGCGTTGAGAAGGCGCTTCGCGGCGCGGACGGCCGCCGGGTTCTTCGCCGCGATGTCGCGCGCCGCAGCGAGGGCGGCCGCCCGCGGGTCGGCCTCGATGCGGGTGACGAGGCCGAGCGACAGCCCCTCCTCGCCCGTCACCACGCGGCCGGTATAGGTGAGGTCGCGCACCACGTCGTCGCGGCAGAGGTGGCGCAGGAGCTGCGTGCCGGCGACATCCGGCACGAGGCCCCACTTGATCTCCATGACCGAGAGCTTCGCATCCGCCGTCGCGAAGCGCAGGTCGGCGCCGAGCGCCACCTGCAGGCCGCCGCCATAGGCGACGCCGTGCACGGCGCAGATGACGGGAACGGGCAGCTCCCGCCAGCACCAGGCGGCATATTGCGGCCGGTTGGCGATGCCGTGGGTGCGGGTGACGAGGTCTGAGAGGCTGCCGTCCCCACCTGCCTGCATGGCGGCGAAGGAGCCGAAGTCGAGCCCGGCGCAGAAGGCGCGTCCCTCGCCGGAGAGCACCGCGGCGCGCACGCCGGTCGTGTCGCGGACGAGAGCCGCCGCCTCGATCAGCGCGTCGAACATGGCGTGGTCGAGCGCATTCATCTTGTCGGGCCGGTCGAGGCGGATGTCGGCGACACCGCCTTCGATGGTCACGGCGATGCGGTCGCGGATGCGGCTGGTGGTCATGGCGAAGCTCCTCGGCCGGCATTGTCCGTGCCGGACCGGGGGTCGCAAAGCCCGCCGTTCGGGAGGTCAGTCCCCCAGCGGATTGATGTCGCCGGCGAAGGCGAGAAGGTGCGGGATCGACGTGATCGCCTCCCCGCCCGGCGTGCGCAGCGACGAGGACGCAGGATTGAAGACGGCGATGTCGTCCGGGCGGTCGGCGTCGCCCGAGAAGATCGAGACCACAGAGGCGCGGATCAGGGCGAGGAAGGTCTCGATGACGATGCGGGAGCCGACCGGGCCGAGGGTGTCGCCGCCGATGTTCTCGGCCTCCTTGAGGATGTAGAACCAGAGCGGCGTCTTCTGGTGGAATTCCAGCTCGGCCAGCACGCGGCGGGTTTCGGCGGGCAGGCCCTGGAGGACCTGCGCCGGAGTCAGGGCCTTGGCCCTCGGGTCGCCGGCCGCGGCGATGGCATCGGCGACGTCCTGGCCCGACGGCAGGCCGAGCCGCGAACCGCGGACCAGGTTGAGGGATGCGAGGTTGCGCCGCTTCGCCGTGCTGGTGGGACCGGGCACCGTACCGTCCCCGCCGGGGAGGTTGCCGAGGACCGGCGCGAGGTGGGTGTCGAGCTTGCGGGCAAAGTTCAGGGGGATGGCGCCGCGACTGAAAGGCTTCAGCCCCGCCACGCTCTCCATCTCGAACATCCGCCGCCAGTCGGCGAGCCAGTTGGACGGGAAGGTGTCCATGTCGATGCCGAAGATCGGACGCCGGCCGATGTCGCCCGACAGGTGGGTGAAGAGGAAGAAGAAACGGAACTCGAAGGCCGGCTGGAAGATCTTGTTCCAGCCGTAGGTCTCGCGGACCATGGTGTGGCCCATGCGGAAGGCGGCACCGGAGAATTCGAGCGGCATGGGCGGGATCTGCGTCGAGGACACCTTGAAGACCAGCGGCCGCGGCGTGACGAAGCGCTGCCCCGTCAGGTCCGCGACGCCGAGGATGTCCTTGAAGGTCACGGGATCCACGAAACGGCGGACGAAGTCGTTGAGGACGATCCACTGGTAGTGGAGCGTGACGAGCTTGCGGGCCTCAAGGAAGACCGAAGCCGGATCGACACCCGTGTCGCCGCGACCGAGTGCTTTCACCGTCTCGTTGTGGAACTTCAGAAAGGCGAGGTGCAGCTGCTGGATGATGAGGTTCTCGTCGTTCCGGCCGTCGCCGATGATCGCCTTGCCCTTGTCGGGCCCGGCGGCCTGCCGGGGCACGTCGCCGCCCGGGAAGGCCTGCTCCGAGGGCGCCGGCTGGCCAGGGGTCGGGGTGGTGGTGCCGAGCCGGAAACGAAGACCGTCGGCCTCGAAGAGCTCCGGCTTGCCGGCGTCGGGGGCGCCGTAGAGGCTGTCGAGGTCGAGACTCGGCGAGCGGCCCTGGCGGATGTTGTCGGCATCCTCGCCGACCTCGGGCGCCACCGAGGGATCACCCGACTGGTCGAGCGTGATGTCGTGGTCCACGAACTGGCCGAAATAGGTGTAGCCCGCGGGAATCGGCCCGTCGGAGAGCTGCTCGACCCGAGTCATCTCCTCGCCGAGGCGGATCAGCGAGGCCTCCGTCGGCCGGAACCGCGGGAGGTTGCCGAAGATCCGCCCGAACCGGGCACCCCTACCCTCCGGCGGAATGTCGTTGCGCGGATCGACCTGCCGCTCGCCGACGATCTCGATCGTGCCCTTCTGTCCGTGATGCATGGCGGCGGCCCTCCGATTGGGTGAACGCAACCATGAGTAGTACCCACTCAGTTTACATTAAATCTAGGATTGTTACTGATACATGACTACAACCTGGGCGATGCAAAGCCGGGAGCCGCTGCCAGTGCCGCCGCGAGGTCGCCCCGCGGCGTGACGGCGACGTCGTCCAGGCCCAGCCAGCGCGCCATGAGCCTGAGCTCCGCCGCCAGCGGCTCGACCACCGCGGGGGCCTGCGCCCCCTCTTCGAGATGCGCGGCGAGGACGAGGAGGCGGCTGCGGGCGCGGTCGGCCTTGAGGTCGACGCGGGCGGCGAGCGTGTCGCCGAGCAGGAAGGGCAGGACGTAGTAGCCGTG
This sequence comes from Rhizobiales bacterium Ga0077556, assembly GCA_001464235.1. GTDB lineage: Bacteria > Pseudomonadota > Alphaproteobacteria > Rhizobiales > Phreatobacteraceae > Phreatobacter. The sequence goes on from LNFH01000146.1 coordinate 5,155, forward strand.
GGAGCGCTTGTCGGCCGGCGTGTAGATCTCGAGGCGGATCCGGGCGCCGAACAGGGCCTCGGTGCGCTCGCGCTGCCAGACGAGCGGATCGAAGGGCGCGAGCAGGGCGCGGGCCTCGACCCGGCGGGGCATGCGCGCGTCTTTCGCGAGATATGCGGGGTTGCGGAAGCCCGCGACCGTGACGGGGATCAGGTCACCGCTCTCGACGAGCTCGGCCACCGCTTGGCGGGCGCCGGCGACGCCGAGGCGGTAGTAGTCGCGCAGGCAGCGCTCGGTGGCGATGCCGAGGGCGAGGGAGGAGAGGCGGACGAGCTCGCGCAGCGCCTCGGGCTCCGGCGGGGTGGGCGTCTCGACCACAGCCCGCGGCAGGACGCGCTCGGTGAGGTCATAGACCCGCTCGAAGGCGCCGCGGCGGGTGGCGGTAGTGACGATGCCGGCCCAGAACAGCCATTCGACGGCGCGCTTGCCCTCCGACCAGCCCCACCAGCCGCCCTCGCCGCGGTGGTCGTGGGACAGTTCTCCGGCGGCCTTCGGGCCGTCCGTCTCGATCTCGCGTCGCACCGCCTCGATCAGGTCGGCGCGCTCGCGGCCGAACTGGGCGAGGCCCGTGTAGATGCCCTCGCCGCGGCGGGCCCGCTCCATGCGCCAGCGGAAGAGGGGCTGCAGCGCCACCGGCAGGTAGGAGGCCTCGTGGCCCCAGTATTCGAACAGGGCACGGCGGCGGCCGCCATAGGCGAGCGCGTCGAGGTCGGCGGTGTCGTAGGGACCGAGGCGGGAGAAGCCCGGCAGGGTGTGGGCACGGGCGACGACGTTGACGGAATCGATCTGGATGACGCCGAGACTCTCGGCCATGCGCTTCAGCCGGCGTCGCTCGCCGGCATGGTCCTCGCGGCGCGACAGGCCGTCGAGGTCGAAGCCCTGGGCGGCCACGGCGATGCGCCGGGCCTGGCGGAGGGAGAGCTTTTCGGGTCGAGGAGGCATGGGTCACCGTGGGGCCGGCCCGGTATGGACCGGGGATAATGTGCAGGCCACCCGAAAGCTGGCAGCATGGGGGCATTCCCGCAAAGCCCGATGATCCCTCACCCGGCGCCTCGCGGGTCTGCCATGCTGACGGAATGCGGCGTGCCGCCTGTCCCCGAACGGCGAGCCGGGTTTACTCTCGCCGCCCGCCATCGAACCCGCCGAGGAAACACCGTGACCCAGAGCCCGCCCCGCACCCGCCGCCCCCTCGGCCGCACCGGCCTCGCCATCGCCCCGCTGGTGTTCGGCGGCAACGTCTTCGGCTGGACGGCCGATGAGAAGACCTCCTTCGCCCTTCTGGACCGCTTCGTCGACGCCGGGTTCGACGCCGTCGACACCGCCGACGTCTATTCCGCCTGGGCGCCCGGCCACGTCGGCGGCGAGAGCGAGACCATCATCGGCAAGTGGATGAAGGCGCGCGGCACGCGCGACCGGATCACCCTCATCACCAAGGTCGGCTCGCCCATGGGCGAGGGCAAGAAGGGCCTCTCGGCCCGCTACATCCCCGAGGCGGTGGAAGCCTCGCTCAGGCGCCTGCAGACCGACGTCATCGACCTCTACCTGTCGCACTGGCCGGATCCGGAGACGCCCTACGAGGAGACGCTGGAGGCCTATGCGAAGCTGGTGAAGGCCGGGAAGGTCCGCGCCATCGGCTGCTCGAACCTCGACGCCGACCAGCTGAAGGCCTCCCTCGCGGCGGCGAAGGACCACGGCCTGGCGCGCTACGAGGTGCTGCAGCCCGAGTACAACCTGCACGACCGGGCGAAGTTCGAGGGTCCGCTGGCGGATCTGTGCACGGCGGAGGGGATCGGCGTCATCACCTACTTCTCGCTGGCCAAGGGCTTCCTGTCCGGCAAGTACCGGTCGGAGGCGGACCTCGGCAAGAGCCCGCGGGGCGAGCGCGGCGTGAAGCCCTACCTCACGGAGCGCGGGTTCCGGATCCTGAAGGCGCTCGACGAGGTGGCCGAGGCCCATGGCGCGAAACAGGCGGAAGTCGCCCTCGCCTGGCTCATGCAGAAGCCCGCGGTCACCGCGCCGATCGCCAGCGCCACGACGCCGGGGCAGATGGAGAGCCTGATCGCCTCGGCGTCCCTCTCCCTCGGCGCCGAGGACATGGCGAAGCTGGACGCCGCGGGCGCCGCCTGACCCTGAGGCGTCCGGACGAACGGAGGTATAGGGAGACCGCCTACCAGTGACGGAGCGCAGAAGCGCGCCTCGCCGCATGTCCTGTCCCTTGTCTTCGCGCGACGTCCGGTGCAGAAACGTCGTGCAACACTTCGTCGCACCTCCGCCGTGCGGCGAAGTCTTTCGACCGACTGATGATGCCGCCGCCTTTCACCGTTTCCGTCGCCGGCAGATCGACGCGGTCTGCCGGAAAAACCATGCCACGATTGTGATATGCCGCTCCGTCGTCTTCTCACCGGACTGGTCGTCGTCGCCGCCGCCCTGGCGTCGGGGCCGTCGCGGGCGGAATGGCGGGTGCGCGAGTTGCAGGAGTCGAGCGGGTCGGGGCCGTCCATCGAGATCTCCTACCGCAGCTCCGGCGAGCGGCTGACGCTGCTCTGCAGCGCCGGCGCGGCCTTCGTCTCCTTCTCGCCGGGCTACCGGCTGCCCGAGGTGCCGGACGGCCTGTTCGAGGGCTCCTACAGCGTCGACAACGGGCCGCCGAAGCCGATCCGCTGGCGGGTCACGCGCAATTCCGCCTTCGTCACGGCGCGGTTCGCGACGCTGTTCCTCGCCGACATCGCCGGGGCGGCGCAGGTCTTCATCAAGTTCCCCGCCGTGGAACAGACCTACGACGTGACGCCGATCTCCCGCCACGCCCGGCGGCTGAAGTCGATCTGCCTGCTCGACCCGTAGCGGGGCCGCGGCGCCGAGGATTCGTTTACCAACGAAGGCGATCGGCGTGTTTCACTGTATCCTTTAGGGGAATTTTCAAGCGCGGCCTGTAGCGATGGGGAACATTCCCCACTGTCGCGAGGCCCCATGACCGCCCAGAGACTGATCCGGACCCTCGCCGCCCGTCTCGGCCGCGCCGGCCAGGACACCTCGGGCGTCGTCGCCGTGCTCTTCGCCATCTGCGCCGTTCCCGTTTTCCTCGTCATCGGCGCCGGGATCGACTTCTCGCGGCTCTCGGCCGCCCGCACCGCGGCGCAGGCGGCCGCCGATGCGGCGGCGCTCGCTGCCGCCTCCTCGCGGCTGGAGACCGAGGCCAGCATGCGGCTGGTGGCCAACAACAACGCCACCGCCAACCTGCGCGGATCGAACGCGGACGGCTCGCGCATCACCGAATTCGCCTACCGGCCCGACCAGCGCGAGGTGACGCTGAAGGTCAGCGGCACCATCGACACGACCTTCATGGCCCTGGCGGGCATTTCGCGCCTCGACTACCAGGCCGAGGCGAAAGCGATCCGCGGGCTCAACGGCACGACCGAGCTCGTCCTCGTGCTCGACAACACCTGGTCGATGTCGGGCGACAAGCTGGTGTCCCTGAAGCAGTCGGCCGAAGAGCTCGTGACGACGCTGAAGTCCGACCCCAACGCCGACGTGAAGATCGGCGTCGTGCCCTATGCCGACTACGTCAACGTCGGCACCGCCAACCGCAATGCCAGCTGGCTGAACGTGCCGGCGGACTACGACACGACGAGCCAGCGCACCTGCACGACCAGGACGACGCGCTCGGTCTGCACCCGCGGCGCGGCGCGCACCTGCACCCGCGTCGTCGACGGCCGCTCCGAGACCTACGACTGCACGCCCTCGACCTGCCGGGACGAGACGGTGCCGCCCTACGAATCCTGCTCGGGCGGCGGCACGACCCGCTACCGCTGGTACGGCTGCGTCGGCTCGCGCACGACCGGCACGCTGCGCCTCAACGACACCCAGCCCACGGTCCGCTATCCCGGCTATCTGGCCACCAGCCAGAACTGCCTCAACCCGATCGTGCCGCTGACCTCCAACGCTTCGACGGTGACGACGGCGATCCGCGGCATGGTCGTCAACGTCGGCAGCTACCGGCCCTCCACCTATATCCCCTCCGGCCTGATCTGGGGTCTCAACGTGCTGTCGCCCGGTGCTCCCTTCACCGAGGGTGCCGCCTACGACGCGGCCAACCGCCGCCCGCGCAAGGTCATGGTGCTGATGACGGACGGTGCCAACACGCTGCGCTTCAACGCCGCCGACGGGCGCCATCTGGCCCCCAACGGCAACGCCGCCAACCAGGCCGCCCAGATCGCCCAGACCTACACGGACATGAACGCGATCTGCACCTACGCCAAGCAGCAGAACATCGAGATCTTCACGGTGGCCTTCGACATCGGCAACGATGCGACCGCGTCGGCGGCGATGCGCAACTGCGCGACCTCCCCGGCCCACGCCTTCGACGCCCGCGACCGGCAGTCGCTCTCCGACGTGTTCAAGAACATCGCCCTGTCGCTGCAAAACGTCCGCATCACCCGCTGAGGCACCCGCCTTTTTCTGCCCGCTCGAGGAACCCGACGCGCCGTCGCGCGTTGGGGTGCTGCTTCGAGGCGGGGGACCCCTTTTGAATCGCGTGCAATTCCTCGACGGCGGCGGCGCCATGGGAGCCGCCATCCGCGATTTCGACTGGTCCACGACGCCGCTCGGCGCGATCGAGGCCTGGCCGGCCGCGCTGCGCATCGCGGTCGGCATGATGGTGAGCTCCCGCTTTCCCAAGTGCATCATCTGGGGCCCTTACCAGATCACCCTGCACAACGACGCCTTCGGCGAGATCCTCGGCGACAAGCCCGCCCCGCTCGGGCGGCCGCTGCAGGAGGTGTGGAGCGAGGTCTGGCACGAGATCGGCCCGCTGGTGGAGCTCGCCTATTCCGGCGAGCCGGTGTTCCTGCAGGATCTCGGCCTGTCCATCGACCGCAGCGGCAGGCGCGAGGATGCCTGGTTCACCTTCTGCTACAGCCCCATCCGCGACGAGCTGGGCCAGGTCTGCGGGATCATGGACACGGTGATCGAGACGACGGAGAAGGTGCTGGCGGTGCGCAACGCCCAGCTGATCAACGCCGAGCTGTCGCACCGGATCAAGAACACGCTGGCGATGATCTCGGCGGTGGCCAACCAGACGTTCCGCCATGCCGACACGCTGGACTCCGCGCGCGAGCGCTTCACCGACCGGATCGCGGCGCTGGGCGAGGCCCACTCCATCCTGATCCAGCAGGAATGGACGGCCGCGCCCATCCGCGCGGTGATCGAGGGAGCACTCGCTCCGCACCGGCCGGGAACGGGCCGCTTCGCCCTGTCCGGGCCGCCGGTGCGGCTCTCCTCGCGCCAGGCGCTCTCCCTCGCCCTCGCCGTCAACGAGCTGGCCACCAATGCGGCGAAGTACGGCGCGCTGCGCACCGAGCACGGCACCGTCTCGCTGACCTGGGAGGCGGCGGGGGAAGACTTCCGGCTGGTCTGGCGCGAGACCGGTGGCTGCGCCTGCAGCGGACCGCGGCACAAGGGCTTCGGCTCGCAGCTCATGGAGCGGATCCTGCCGGCGGATTTCTCGGGCCGGGCGGAGATGACCTTCGCGCCGGAGGGCCTGCGCTACGAACTCACCGGGCGGCTGGCGAAGCCGGAGGCGTGAGCCGCAAGGCCGACGGTCAGGGCCCGTCGGCCCGGGCTGCCGCATCCGCGACCTCGGGGGCCTTCGGCGCGATGATCCGATAGGCCAGCACCACGGGAGCGCCGGACCGCAGCACCGCATCGGCCTCGACCAGGCCGTCGGGCTTCAGGCCGGGAGAGAGGCGCCTCAGCCGCGCGAGAGCGCCCGCATCGTCGGGCTGCCAGACCAGCAGCGCACCCTCGCGCGCCACACGGTCCCGCGTGATCCAGGGCGACAGGCGGACGTCGCCGTCGAACAGGATCTGCGGGCGCGCGGGTGCATAGAAGGCGACGTTGCCGGCATGCCAGCGGTCGCCGGCGACGATGCGCAGCGGCAGCCCCGTGCGCTCGCGCCACAGCGCCTCGAGCTGCGAGGCGAGGGACTGGGCCGGATAGAGCGTCGGCACATGGGCGGCGCCCATGGCCAGCCGGACGTAGTGATGGCCCGCATTGAGCACGGGCAGGACCAGGACGACGGCGATGACGACGGCGCTCGCGAGGCGCAGGCGGCCGATGACGAGACGCGGCCCGATCAGCGCCACGGCGGCGATGCCGGAAAAGGCGAAGAGCGCCGTGCCGCGGCCCTGACGGAACTCGCCGCCCACCGCGAAATTCGTGACGAGGGCGACGAGAATCGGCGCGAAGGCCATGACGAGAAGCAGGGTCCGCTCCCGCTCGCCGGCGTCGCGCCCCTCGATGACCAGTTCAGGCCGGGGCCGGGATGCGCCCACGCCGACGCCGATCGCCAGGAGGGCGAGGAGCCCGGCATGGACGAGAAGCTGGGCGCCGAAGAAGCAGAGGACGTACCACAGGCGCATGACGACGGTTTCGGCCGTGGCATCGGTGGACAGGACGTGGACGAGCGAGGACCCGCCGGTCTCGACGATCCAGGCGGCATGGGGCGCGACGAGGGCGAGGCCGAGGACGAGCGCGAGCCAGAAGGCCGGGCGGCGCAGTTGCGCCCGTCCTTCGGGCAGGGCGAGGGTGAGGACGACCAGCACGGCCACCAGCAGCAGGCCGACATATTTGGCATAGACGGAGAGCGCGACGACGACGGCGAGGGCGAACCAGAAGGCGGTACGGCCCTGGACCACGGCCCGCCACCAGAAGAGGCCGGTGAGGGCCCAGAGCGGCGCCGACAACGTGTCGGGCGTGAAGGTCGCCATGGGCGGGCCGTAATAGTGGATGCCGGCGAGGGTGAGGAAGGCGGCGATCACGCCCTGGCCCGGGCCGAGGATGGTGACGGCGAGGGCCCATACCGCCCAGAGCGTGACCAGCACGCAGATCTGCGCATAGAGATAGGCCAGCCAGGAGGCGCCCGGCGCGAGGTATTCGCTCAGCCCCAGCACCCACGCCTGCAGCGGCGGATGCTTGAAATAGCCCCAGTCGATGCTGCGGCCCCAGAGGAAGCCCTCCACCGTGTCGCGCGGCAGGGTGAGGAAGCCGATCGCGGGAGCCAGCACGGCGACGAAGGCGCCGAGCGCGGCGAGTGTCCAGAAGACAGCCACTCCGCGGCGCGCCAGCAGGGCTCCGATGGTCTCGCCGGACACCGGCACCGGTCCGACGAGATCGGCGCTGCATGCGAGGTGGTTCGGGGGGTACGGCGGTAACGTGAAAGAGCGTTTCCGCCTAGCCGATCCTGTTACAGAGCGCAACACAATGTTGCCACAGTTTGCGGTCGCCGACGACGGAGCGCTGTGTGCGGCGCAAAATCCCAGGACGACGCAGTGGATTTATCGGTAATTTTGCGTATTCATCGCGCGCTGGCTGGATTTCGACTGCTCGACATCTGACGCCTGCCATGTTCAGCCGCCATTCAGCCGGCCGACACCAGTCTGATCTTGCTTGCCGGCGCCCGACCACCCAGCACACCATGGATGGTCTTGTGACGATCAAGCAGAGGTGGCCGTCGTCCACCGGCGACCGCGAGGTCGCAACTTTCCGCAACCCTCCGGGTCACCGTCCCCGAAACGCGGCCCGGGCACCCGTCGGCGCCTTTTCCGGCCCAGCCATGAAAGTCGATCCCATGCGCCTCGCGCTCGTACCCGTCGCCCTCGCTGCCCTGGCGCTCGCCGGCCCGCCGGCCCTGGCGCAGAGCCCCCGCCCGCCGCAGCCGCCCGTGCCCGCCCCGCCGGCGCCTTCGGCACCGCCGGCGGGCGCGCTTCCGACCGTGCAGAACCCGGGCCTGCCGAATTCCCGTTCCGCGGCTGATTGCGCGCGGCAGCAAGCGTTGGCAGAAACCCACCCGAGGGCCTTAGGTGGTGCCCCGCCGCCGCGGCAGCCTGGATGCTGAACGGGCGGCGCGGCCCCCTTCGCCCCCGCGCCGCACGTGTCGCTCGTCAGACCGGCCCCGCCTTCATGGACCCGTCCGACAGCGGCGCGGGGTCCGGCGCCGGCGCATCCGGATCGCCCGAGGGCGCGGCATCGCGCCTGACCCGGTCGAGCGGAATCTGACGCTCGTCGAAGGCGCCGGGCGGCACCGGCGCCTCGGATTGCGGCGTGTCGTCCACCTGTTCGCGCTCGGCGCCCGGCTGGCCGGGACGGCGGGCGGGATCGGAGGGCACGTCGCCCGGACCGTCTTTTTCGGGATGTCCCATCGTCGTCTCTCTCCATCGCTTCGGGGGGAGAACGAGGGACAAGGCGCGACTGTTCCGCGAGCCGCGGCCTGCCTCCTGCGCAGGTCGCCGTCTTGCCGCTGTGACGACCCCGGACTACGGTACCTCCGGGTGGGCTGTCAGCGTCCGGCATCGGCCGGCGTTTTGTCTTAGGGGTTTATGTTCATGATGTTGAGACGCGCTGTTTTGATCGGCGTCGCGCTGTTGGTCACGGGCACGACCGGGGCCTTTGCGGAAAGCCCGGGGTTTTGCAATCAGTACGCGTCGAAGGCCCTGCACGACGCCCAGCGTGTACGCGCCAACCCGCGGTGCAGCGCCAATCTGCATCCGGGTCGGTTCTCCACGGATTTCAACGTGCACTACAACTGGTGCCTGCGCGTCGATCGCAACCGCGCCTACGGCGAGGCCGACGCACGCGAAGCGCATCTGAGGCGGTGCAGCGTCGCCTCCGGTCCTGGGCGCCCTGGCGGCCCGGTCAGCGCCGTCACACCGCCGCCGGAGCTGACCGCCTCTTGCCGGGGCGTCTATATCCGCCACTTCACCCGGCCTGGCGCACGGGCCCTGGCGCTCGGCCCGGGCGGCTGCAGCTCGCGATCTGGTGAGGCGAGGGTCGATCAGGCGGTGTCAGTAGCGCTCCGGGAGTGCGGCCGGGTCGCCCGCGGGCCGTGCCGGATCGTGGAGACGCAGGGGCGCTGAGCGCCAGCGACGGCCTGACGATCGGACCCCGCGCGCCGCAAGGCCCGCGGGGTTTTTCGTCGTCCGCGCGAGGCGGAGCAGCGGAGGCCGTCAGATGTCGGAGGTGCGAAGGGGAAATGGTGCCCGGGGACGGAGTCGAACCGCCGACACTGCGATTTTCAGTCGCATGCTCTACCAACTGAGCTACCCGGGCGACCGCGGCGTGTGACCGTCTCGCGACGATCAGCAGCAGTGCGGGGCGGCTTATAGAGGCTCGCGCGGGGGCTGTCCACCCTCTCCCTCGCGGGTGATCCACAGGCCGGTGCCGGGCTGTCGGGGGTAAAGCCCCGACGGCCGGGCCGTCGGGGCGAGGTGGAGGTCATGCGGGATGCACGGCAGGAGAAGGCTTCAGCGCAGGACGACGACCCGGGTGCCGACGCGGACGCGGTCGTAGAGGTCGACGACGTCCTCGTTGAGCATGCGGATGCAACCGGAGGAGACGGCCTGGCCGATGGTGTGCGGCTCGTTGGAGCCGTGGATGCGGTAGAGCGAGGAACCGAGATAGAGGGCGCGGGCGCCGAGCGGGTTGTCCGGGCCGCCGGCCATAAAGCGCGGCAGGTCGGGGCGGCGCTGCAGCATCTGCACGGGCGGGCGCCAGTCCGGCCATTCCTGCTTGCGGGTGATGGTGGGGCTGCCGGCCCATTCGAAGCCCGGGCGTCCCACGCCGATGCCGTAGCGGATGGCCCGGCCGTCGGCGAGGACGAAGTAGAGGCGGCGCTCGGTGGTGTTGACGACGACCGTGCCGGGGGCATGGGCGCCGTTGTAGGCGACGATCTCGCGCGGGATGGCGGGCGCGCGAGCGGCGGCCGAGGCGTGGGGCCGGGCGACCAGGGGCTCGCGGGTGTCCGGATCGAACATGATCGTCTGGACGAAGGGATTGGCGGAGGCGGCCGAGGCGGCGAGCGACAGGGCGGCGGCGAGGACGAGGCGGCGGTTCATGGCGGGCTCCGGACGGGTTCGGTGGATCAGCGGCTGGTCTGGTCGAGGGCGACCATGCGGACGGGGCGCAGGTGCTCGCCCTTCGGCGAGGTCTGGCAGGCGGCGGGAATGTGGGGCCAGGCGAAGCGGGCGCAGTCGGCGCGCTCGCCGGTGATGGCGGCGGTGCGGCCCGCCGTCTCGGACCGGCGCGGGGCGGCGTCGAGGCGGTTGCGGAAGCCGTCGAAGGCGCCGTGGGCGTGGTCGACGTCGGCGGCCGAGAAGCTCACCGCGAGGGAGGGCACCGAGCCGGCGGCACGGCCATCCGGCGCGAGGCCGAGTGCCAGGACGAGGCCGAAGCCCGCAACGCCGCCGAGAGCCAGAAACTTCGATATCCGGTTCATGTGCGATCCCCCAGTTCGGCCCTCCGTGGGCCGGTCTCCCCTCTGTCGCCATGGCCGCCGAAAAGGTTCATCGGAGCGGCGCGCCCGGCGTCATCGGGTTGAGGAGAACGTAAGGGGGAGCGTTTTCGTCGTGGTGTCTCGCGCGGCAAGCCCGCGTTTCAATGGCACGGGGCCGTGTTTCAAGCCTTGCCGGCGCGTGTCGGCCCCCGTGGGCGAACGTTGCAGGACGGGGCCCGCGTGTTTCAGGAGGGGGGCAAAGGACCCCACCCGCACCCTCCCCTCGCTTGCGCGAGGAGAGGGGACTACGGCCGCCCGCCAGCCGACCAACCGCTGCGCCAGGCGCGACCGCTTCAACAGGGCGGGTTCGTCGAAGTCCCCCTCCCCGCGCAGCGGGGAGGGGGCGGGTGGGGCATGTCCGCGCCGCGGGTGGGCTCAACCCTTCTCGCCGTCCGGCATGAACATGTAGCCGGCGCCGCGCACGGTGCGAATGTAGGCGGGAGCGTCGGCGTCGGGCTCGATCTTGCGGCGGATGCGGGTGATGCGCACGTCGATGGCCCGGTCGTAGGCCTCGGGGTCGCGGGCGCCGGCAAGGTCGAGCAGGCGGTCGCGGGAGAGGACGCGGCGCGGATTGTCGGCGAAGGCCTTGAGCAGGTTGAACTCGGAACCGGTCAGGGGATGCTCGGCGCCCGCCTCGTCGCGCAGCACGTGGGCGCCGAGGTCGAGGATCTTGGTGCCGAAGCGCACGAGGTCGCGGGTGCCGCCGGCCCCGGCCGGGCGTTGCGGCGCCACGGCGCGGCGCAGCAGGGCGCGGATGCGCGCGAGCAGTTCGCGCAACTCGCAGGGCTTGGCGAGATAGTCGTCGGCGCCGAGGTCGAGCCCGTTGACCCGGTCGTCCGGGCTCGCCGTGGCGGTGAGCATGATGACCGGCAGCGGCAGGCGCTGCTTCAGGTCGCGGACGATGGAGAGGCCGTCCTCGCCGGGCATGTTGAGATCGAGCACCACGAGGGCGGGCCGCTCCTCCTCCAGCGCCAGGCGCAGCGCCGCCCCGCCGTCGCAGAGCGTCACGCGGAAGCCGTGCATCTTCAGGTAGTCGCCGACCATGTCGCGGGCGGCGGCCTCGTCGTCGACGACGATGATGAGCTGGCCGGCGTTCACGAGGGGCCCCGCTGCACCAGCGGAGGCAGGGTGAAGGCGAAGGTCGCGCCCTTGCCGGGGCCGTTGCTGGTGGCGCTGATGCGGCCGCCGTGGAGCTCGACGATGCGCCGGCAGATGAACAGGCCGAGGCCGGTGGAGCTCTCGCCGCCGGTGGGTTTGGCGGAGAGGCGCTGGAAGCGGCCGAACAGGCGCTGCTCGTCCTCGGGGGTGAGGCCCGGCCCGCTGTCCGTGACGGCGATGCGGTGGCCGCCCTCGCTGGAGGTGAGCGAGACGGTGATGCGCCCGCCCGGCGGGGAATATTTCACGGCGTTGGAGACGAGGTTGTCGATGGCCTCGCGCAGGCGGTCGGGGTCGGCGCGGCCGGGCAGCGCATCCGGCCCGCGATAGACCAGCATCTGGCCCTTGCGGTCGGCGAGCGGGGCGTTGGCGTCGATGACGGCACCGACCACGGCCGCGGCGTCGATGTCGGCGAGGCGCAGCACGATGTCCTCGGCGTCGAGCATGGCGTCGTTGATCAGTTCGTCGACCATCGAGGTCATGCGGGCGACGGAGGAGCGGATCTGCTCGATCTGGCTGCGGGCGCGGTCGATGTTCGGCGGATCGAGGCAGAGCAGCTCGTTCATCATCTCGGAGCGGCCGAGGATGACGCCGAGAGGGTTCTTCAGGTCGTGGGCGACGGTGCCGAGCACCTCGGCCTTGTGGTCGTTGGTGCGCTTCAGCCGCTGCCACTGGGCGGTGAGCCGCTCGTTAGCCAGGGTGAGCTGACGGGTGCGCTCGGCGACCCGCCGCTCGAGGGTGGCGTTGGCGGCCTGCAGCTGCTCGTAGAGGATGACGTTGTCGAAGGCGGTGGAGAGCCGGCCGCAGAAGACCGCGACGAGGGTCTGGTCGGTGTCGGAGAGCGGACGGTCGGAGGTCAGCGCCACGACGATCTCGCGGCCCGTGGGCGTCCGGATGTAGAGCGCCGTCTCGGCGGCGTCGAAGGCGTGGCGGCGGCGCTCGAAGGCCGAGTCGACCAGCCGGGCCATGGCAGGGTCGAGCGCGCCGTCGGCCGCGGCGGCGAAGGGCGCATAGACCCCCGACCCGGCGAGGACGGCGACGCGCTGCTCGTCCTCGCGCAGCACCAGGATGCCCTCGCAGGAGACCTGGACGAGCCCGGCGATCTGGGTCAGCACGCCGGCGGCCAGCTTCTTCATGGACTTCAGGTCGAAGAGCTCGGACGCCGCCTCGACGATGAGCTCGAGGCCGCGACGGGTCTCCACCAGCCGCATGAGCTGCTGGTACGAGCGGATGGCCGCGGTGAGCGAGGTGAAGAGCTTGTCGCCGGTCAGCTCGGTCTTCGCCTTGTAGTCGTTGATGTCGTAGTCGACGATCACCTGGCGCTCGGGCGCCTGGCCCGGCTGTCCGGTGCGCAGGATGATGCGCACCGTGTCGTTCTTCAGCTCGTTGCGGATGTAGTCGACGAGGTCGAGGCCGGCGCCGTCGCTCTCCATGACCACGTCGAGGAGCACCACCGCCATGTCGGGATGGCGGGCGAGCAGCGTGCGGCCCTCGGCGGCGGAAAAGGCGGAATAGAGATCGAGCCGGTGGCCGGCGAGCTGGTAGTCCGACAGGGCGTATTTGGTGCCGGAATGGATCGCCGCGTCGTCGTCGATGATGGCGACCTTCCAGCGGCCGGCCTCGGCCTCCGGGGCGGCCGGGCCGTCGTCGAGGATGGCGACGAGTTCGTCGTCCTCGGGATAGGGAGCGTCCTCGCGCGGGTCGGACATCATGCGGGTTCCTGCCGGTCGGCGGGCTCCTGCGGCGCGTTGAGCGGCAGGACGATGCGGAAGGTGGTGCCGACGCCCGGCGTCGACGACAGCGAGATACGCCCGCCGAGCCGCCGTGTCACGATGTTGAAGACGATATTCAGCCCGAGGCCGGTGCCGCCCTCGCCGCGGCGGGTGGTGAAGAAGGGGTCGTAGGCCTGGCGCTGGACCTCGGCGTTCATGCCGACGCCGTCGTCTCGGAAGGTCATGACGACCTGATCGCCCTCGGCCGCAGCCGCGATGGAGAAGGTGCCGGAGCGGCCGTCCGGGAAGGCATGGGTCAGGGCGTTGATGAAGAGGTTGGTGACGACCTGGCCGTAGGGGCCGGGATAGCTGTCGAGGACGATGCCGGGGGGCACCTCGACCTGCAGCTTCACCGGGGCGCGGCGCAGCGTCGGGCGAAGGCTGGCGACGATCTGGTCGGTGGCCTCGGCGAGGTTGAAGCGGCGGCGGTCCGCGTGGCTGCGGTCGACGGCGACCTGCTTGAAGGCCTGCACCATCTCGCCGGCGCGCTGCAGGTTGAGCGAGAGCTGGCTCGCCGCCTCGCGGCTGCCCTGGACGAAGTCGGCGAGGCGGGAGCGGCGCAGCTCGCCGCGCTCGACGTCGGCGGCGAATTCGTCGATGCGACGCGACAGGGTGGAGGCGACGGTGAGCGAGATGCCGATGGGGTTGTTGACCTCGTGGGCGACGCCGGCGACGAGGCCGCCGAGGGCGGCGAGCTTCTCCGCCTCGACCAGGCTCTGCTGGGCGCGATCCTTGGCGGCGACGAGGTCCTGCTCGGCCCGCTGCTTCTCGATGGCGTTCTGGCGGAACACCTCGACGGCGCGGGCCATGCGGCCGATGTCGTCGGTGGCGGTGAGGCCCGAGGGCGGGCGTTCGAGGTCACCCGCGACGATGGCGTTCATGCTGCCGGCGAGATCGTCGAGCGGCACGCGGATGGACCGCGCGATGAGGGTCCAGATGACGGCGGCGATGATCAGGAAGATGCCGGCGATGCCCGCCGCCTGGACGAAGACGATCCGGAGGGTCTGATCGAGACGCTGCTGGGCGGCGTCCTCCTTGGCGCGCACCCGCTCGGCCACCTCCTGGATGACGGTGGCCATCACCGCCTGGTTGCCGTCGATCTCCACCTGGAGAAGGCGGTTCTGCATGCCGAGGACCTGGATCATGCGGCCGAACCCGGCCCTCAGCGCATTGGTGCGTTCGGCGAGTGTCGTCAGGGCGGCGCGCTGGAACTCGGTCTCGGCGAGGTCGACCATGACGGGGGCGGTCTGCTGGATCACCTCGATGGAGCGGGAGGCCTCGCGCTGCGCCTGGACCGACTGGGTCAGGTAGTAGTCGTTGATGGCGACGAGGAAGACGGAGAAGGCCTCGCGCGACTTGCCGAGCGAGGGGCCGACGAGGGCGGCGCGGTCGGCCATGGCGGTCTCGACCACCGCATAGAGCTGGGAGAGCTCGCTGGCGGGTTTGCGGATCTCGTTCTCGTAGATGGACGAGATGGTCTCGCGCACGCTGCGCAACTCGTCGAAGCCGAGCATGAAGCGCTCGGTGACGCTGGTGACGGAGCGCGCCGGGTTCTGCAGCGCGAGGTCGATCTCCTGCTCGATGGCGAGCTTGGCGAGCAGGGCCTTCCGGCGCTGTTCGATCTCGTTCAGCACCATCTCGTTGGGCAGGGCGAAATAGCGGTGGATGAGGGTCTGCAGCCGCCCCGCATCGTTCTCGATGGAGGCCAGCAGGCGGTCGATGCGGCGGGCCTCCTGCAGGTCGCCCCAGGCGGAGCGGATCGCCCGCGCGCCCGACGCGATCAGAAGCATCAGGAGGGTGATGAAGGCGAGGTTGAGGATGACGACGGTGACGATGCGCCAGCGCACGGGAATGCGCCGGAACTGCTCGGAGACCCCGTCGAGCCTGCCGCGGATGGTGCGCAGCGCCGGCCGGACCATCACCCTGCGTGCCGTCGTCGCATCCATCAGCGGGCCTGGCGGATGCGCGCCACCAGCGCGGCGAGCGGCGGATCGGCCGCGAAGCGCTCGACGATCGGCCGCACCGCCTCCTCGAAGCCGCTGCGGTCCTCGAGGGTGACGACGGTGACGCCCGCGGCCTCGGCGCGGCGGCGCGAGGTCTGTTCCAGCTTCAGCCACTGCTCGCGCATGGCGCGGGCGGATTCGCGGGCGGCGGCGCGGAAGACGTCGCGGTCGGCGGCCGAGAGCTCGTCCCAGGCCTTGCGCGAGACCACCAGAACCTCCGGGCTCATCGTGTGCTCGGTGAGGGTGATGTGGCGCGCCGCCTGGAAATGGTCCGTCGTGACGTAGGACGGCCAGTTGTTCTCCGCGCCGTGGATGAGGCCGGTGACGAGGCTGACGCTGACCTGGCCATAGGGCAGCGCCACCGGCTCGGCGCCGAGCGCGCGCATCATCTCCACCATCATGTCCGACTGCTGGACACGGATGCGCAGGCCCTTCAGGTCCTCGACGCGGCGGATGGGACGGACGGAATTGTAGATCGAGCGGGCGCCTGAATCGTAGAAGGCGAGGCCGACGAGACCGTAACGCTCGAAACTCGCGAGGATGTCGTCGCCGACCGGACCGTCGAGGACGGCGTGGAGGTGGTCGACCGAGCGGAACAGGAACGGCAGGGCCAGGATGTTGGCCTCGGGGATGAAGCTCGCCAGCGGGGCCACATTGGTGCGGTTGATGTCGATGGCGCCGATGCGCGTCTGCTCGATCGTCTCCTTCTCCTCGCCGAGCTGTCGGGAGTGGAAGATGCGCAGGCGATGGCGGCCGCCGGTGCGCTCGGCGATGAGCGCCCCCATCAGTTCCAGCGCCTTGACGGTGGGATAGTCGGCCGGCTGCGTGTCGGCGACGCGGAACTCGCGCGCCACGAGGCCCGGCGCCGGGCCCACGAGTGCCAGCAGGGCTCCCAGCGCGAGCGCCGGCGCCCTGCCCGTCACCATGTGCAACCAGCCGCCCATCGTCCGCCCCTGCCCTTCGCGGACGTCGTCGCCCGCGCCCCTCGAAAAATCATGCCACGAACCGGGCGGTGTCGCCATGGCCGCAGTCGGCGGCACCGTCCCTGCACGCCCCCCTGAAGAGCCCCGCATTGTTTCACTTCCGTGTCGCCCCCGCCCGACGCCTTCGCCGCACCGGCGGACGCGGCGACATCGGACGGAAACGGCCCGCCCGGATGTTCGCCGCAATGAGGGGTGCGACCGGGGACGGTCAGCGCCCGCGCCGCCGTCGGCGGCTGCTGGAGGCATGCGCATGACATTCATCCGGACATTCGCTGCGGTGGCTGCCCTTGTCGCCGGGCTTCACGCCGCCGGCGCCCCGGCCCTCGCGCAGGAAGAGATCGGCATTCCGGAATGCGACCGGTTCATCACCAGCTACGAGGTCTGCGTGACGACCAAGGTGCCGGCGACCCACCGCGTCTCCTTCTCGCAGCAGGTGGCCCAGCTGCGCACCACCTGGCGCTCACTCGCCCAGGACCCGCAGACGCGGCTGCAACTGGAAGCGATCTGCCGCACCCAGGGCGAGCAGATGCGCCGGGGCCTCGAACCCTTCGGCTGCGCCTTCTAGCCGCCTCAGCGCGAGCAGGCGGCCAGCATGCGGCGACGGATCTCGTCGATGCCGTCGAGGCGGTAGGTGCCCTCGAAGCGCCAGCGACGCGAGCCCTCGAGGCGGATGGCGAGGGTGCCGGTGGACGGCAGGCGCGTCAGGAACTCGCGCACGTCGCCGGGGAAGATCGCGCGGTGCAGGTCGCGCGAGCCCTGCCAGATGTCGCCCGGGGCGAGGCGGTCGTTGATGCGCACGTTGGCGAGGACGCTGGCCGCCCCCATGACCGGGCTGTCGCGGCCGACGGCGAGGGCGAGCCGGTCGTCGCGGCAGGTGATCTCCAGGGTGATGCTGTCCTCGCCCCAGGGCTCGACGGGGCGCTGGTCGGCCACGATGGTCCGGCCGGTGGCCCCGGTGCTGGCCGTCACCTGCCAGCGACCGATGGTGACGGTGCCGTCCTCGCCCGGCGCGGCCACGGACGACGCCAGACGGTCGAAGCACACCAGCCGTTCGGCTTCCACCGCAATGGTGGCGCATCGCCTGAGCGCATCGGGCAGTGCGCCCTCGACGGCCGCGCCCGTGCGCGGGAGAGCGAGGCCGGCGAGAAGCACCAGAACGACCGCAATGGATTTCATGGACCGGAACGTAGTGTCGCGGGGGTGGGAGACAACCCGCCAGGTGGTCGCAGGCGCCCCGCCTGCCCGGCCGGTTCCTGCAGGGCAGGACTGCGGCACGGCTCTGGGTCCCCGATCCCGGGGCCACCATATGGCGGGAAGGCGAACGACAGGGAGATGCCAGCGATGACAGACACGTTCCGCGACAACGGCGCCGCCGGCCGGTTCGAACTCGACGTCGACGGCCGGCAGGCCTTCGCGGTCTACCGCCGCGACGGCGACCGCCTCGTCATCGACCACGTGGAGGCCGAGCCGGTGCTGCGCGGCACCGGGGCCGCCGGGCGGCTGATGGAGCAGGTGGTGGCGGCAGCGCGGGCGGAGAACCGCACCATCGTGCCGCGCTGCGGCTATGCGGCGAGCTGGCTCCGCCGCCACCAGGCCTGACGGGACGGCGGCGGGGCTCAGCCCGCCATCTTGCCCGGGTTCATCAGGCCTCGGGGGTCGACGGCCTGTTTCAGCGAGACCATCAGCGCCATGGCGGCGTCGCCATGCTCGGCGGCAAGATATTTCATCTTGCCCTGGCCGACGCCGTGCTCGCCGGTGCAGGTGCCCTCCATGGCGAGCGCCCGCTCGACGATGCGACCCATGAAGGCCTTGCAGGCGGCGACGCTCGCCGGGTCGCTCTCGTCCATCAGCGGCAGGACATGGAAATTGCCGTCGCCGACATGGCCGACGATGGGGGCGATGAGCCCGCTCGCCTCGATGTCCTTCTTGGTGGCGTCGATGCATTCGGCGAGGCGCGAGATCGGCACGCAGACGTCGGAGGACTGGCCCTTCCAGCCGGGCCGGAGCGCCATGGCGGCCCAGTAGGCGTCGTGCCGGGCCTGCCAGAGCCGCGTGCGGTCCTCGGCCTTCGCCGCCCACTGGAAGTCGCCGGCGCCGTAGTCGTCGGCGATCGCGCGGAAGCGCTCGACCTGCTCGGCGACGCCCGCCTCGGTGCCGTGGAATTCCAGCAGCAACAGCGGCTTCTCGGGCAGGGACAGTTTCGAATAGGCGTTGACCGCGCCGACCTGCACCTCGTCGAGGAGTTCGATGCGGGCCATGGGGATGCCGGTCTGGATGGCGACGATGGTGGCGTCGGCCGCGTCCTTGACGGTCGGAAAGGTGCAGGTGGCGGCCGAGATCGCCTCGGGGATGCCGTGCAGCTTCAGCGTGACCTTGGTGATGATGCCGAGCGTCCCCTCGGAGCCGACGAAGAGGCGGGTGAGGTCGTAGCCCGCGGAGGTCTTGCGGGCTCTGCGGGCGGTGTCGATGACCTCGCCGTTCGGCAGCACCACTTCGAGGGCGATGACGTTGTCCTTCATCGTGCCGTAGCGCACGGCGTTGGTGCCGGAGGCGCGGGTCGCGGCCATGCCGCCGATGGAGGCGTCGGCGCCGGGGTCGATGGGAAAGAACAGGCCCATGTCGCGCAGGTACTCGTTGAGCTGCTTGCGGGTGACGCCGGGCTCGACCACCACGTCGAGGTCCTCGGCGTGGACGGCGATGATGCGCTTCATCAGCGAGGTGTCGAGGGAGATGCCGCCGAAGGGCGCGTTGACGTGCCCCTCGAGGGACGAGCCCGTGCCGAAGGGGATGACCGGCACGTCGTGGGCCGCGGCGATCTTCATCACGGCGACGCAGTCGTCCGTGCTGTCGGCGAAGACGACGACGTCCGGCGGCTGGTTCTCGATCCAGGTCAGGGTGTGGGCGTGCTGCTGGCGCACCGCCTGGGAGGTGACGGCCCGGTTGCCGAACAGCGCCTGGAGCTCGGCCACGGCGGCGGCGACGACATCCGGGCTCGGGCGGGTGCGGGTGGCGGGCATGGAACGGTCCTCGGTCGCCCCAAGGGTGGAGCGGGAACGGACATTAGGGGCTGGCGCGGCGAAGGCAAAGGGCGTCGGAGGAAGGCAGGATCGCGGGGGAGGTCCAGGTGCCATCGCCCCTCACCCTTCCCTCTCCCCGCTCGCGGGGAGAGGGGGCAGCAGCGTCGCGCCATATGTGGCAACGGTTGTGCCTGGCAGGACGGCCGTAGACCAGGAGCCACGCCATAGTCCCCCTCTCCCCGCTCGCGGGGAGAGGGAAGGGTGAGGGGCTATGATCCCTCAGCGGGAGCACACCCCCTCCCCCGGCCGGGCGATTGCCGGGGGCGGCCGCCATCGGCTAATCGGGACGCATGACACAGTTCGACCTCTGCCCCGACACGGGCCTTGCGATCACCCCGCGGATGGCCATCCGGCCGGAGATGATCGACTACAACGGCCACGTGAACGTCGCCTTCTACGTCAAGCTGTTCGACGAGGGCCTCGACATGCTGTTCGAGCGCATCGGCCTGTCGGAATCCTACGTGCGCACGCGCAACATGAGCTTCTTCGCCATGGAGCTGCACGTGCGCTACCTGCGCGAGGTGCACCTGACGGACCCGGTGCAGGCGCGCATCCGCATCCTCGACGTCGACGCCAAGCGCATCCACTACTGGATGGAGCTGATCCACGCCGAGGAGCGCTGGCTGTCGGCGACGATGGAATCGATCTCGATCCACATCGACATGGCGACGCGCAAGCCGGCGCCCTTCCCCGACGACATCATGGCGCGGCTCGAGGCCTGGCATCGCGACAGCCAGGGCCGCGAGCGGCCGGACGGGGTGGGTCAGGTGATCGGGATCCGGCGCAAGCCGTCCTGAGGACGGCGGACGGCCTCAGCGCGCGAAGGGCAGCGTGTAGGAGCCGCCGAGGGTCGTCAGGATGCCGGCGCGGCGCAGTTCGTCCGCCGAGACGACGGTCTGGGCTTCACGCGCCATGCGCTCGGCGCGGCGGCGGCGATAGGCGTTCAGGTAGCGGGCGAGAGTGGCGAAGAACATGGTGCCCTCCGGGGGGCGTGCGGGGTGACGCCGACGGCCGGTCCTGCGGGGTGCAGGACCGGCCCAGTCGTGCGGAGCGGGATGCGAGCCGTCAGATGCTCGACATCATGCTGCGGGTGCGGCGAACCATCTGGTCGCGGGTCATGCCGTGGCGGGCGAGTTCGTCGTCCGACAGATGGGCAAGATACCCGTTGACGTAGGTGGCGGCGCGCAGTTCCTGGGCCTCGACGATGGCGTCGTAGATGGAACCCCAGAAGCCGCGCTTGCCCTTGGCCTTGTCGGCCTGGGCGGCGGAAGCGATCTTGTCGAGCGCAATGGTAGCCATGGTGGTCTCTCCTCTGAAAGAGTGGACGACCTCGAGGCTTCCTCCCTTTCGACCACCTCATTTTGTTGCAGTGCAGCGATTTTACAAGATTGTGCAGTGCACAACCAGCCTTGCATTCCGCGCATGGCTTGTGAAAACGAACTGTTAACGATCTGGATTCGCAAGTTTATTTCACGAGCTCGAACCACTCGTCCTCGGTCATGACGGTGACGCCGAGGTCGCGGGCCTTGTCGAGCTTCGATCCCGCCCCGGGGCCGGCGACGACGTAGTCGGTCTTCTTCGACACCGAGCCGGCGACCTTGGCCCCCAGCCGCTCGGCCATGGCCTTGGCTTCGTCACGGGTCATTTTCTCCAGAGAGCCGGTGAAGACGACCGTCTTGCCGGCGACGGGGGTGTCGGCCTTCGGCTTCTCCGCCTCCTGCACCACGAGTTCGGCGACCAGGCGCTCGACCATGGCGCGGTTGCGCGGCTCGGCGAAGAAGGCCGCGAGGGCATCGATGACCGCGTCGCCGATCTGGTCGAGCGAATCGAGCTCGTGGCGGGTCTCCGCGTCGCCCTCGGCGACCCTGACGGCGGCGTCGTGGAAGGCCTGCCAGGTGCCGTAGGCCCGGGCGAGGACGCGCGCCGTGGTCTCGCCGACATGGCGGATGCCGAGCGCGGCGATGAGGCGGTCGAGCGGCACGGTGCGGCTCTGCTCGATGGCCTCGAAGAGGTTCTTCACCGAGAGGGCGCCGAAGCCCTCCTTGTCCTTCAGCTTCTTCAGGTTCTCACCGTCCCGGCGGGCGAGGGTGAAGATGTCGGCGGGCTCGCGGATCGGCAGGTCGGGATCGGCAAAGAAGAAGGGGAGCCGCTCGGCCCCGAGGCCCTCGATGTCGAGGACGCGGCGGGAGACGACGTGGCGCAGCCGCTCCACCGCCTGGGCCGGGCAGGCGAAGCCGCCGGTGCAGCGCCTCACCGCCTCGCCTTCCTCGCGGAGGGCCGGGCTGCCGCAGGCCGGGCAGGTCGCCGGGAAGGCATAGGGCTTCGCCCCGTCCGGCCGCTTTTCGGCCACGACGTCGAGCACCTGCGGGATGACGTCGCCGGCGCGCTGGACGACGACGGTATCGCCGACGCGGATGTCGTGGTCGCGGAAGCGCTCGCCGTCGGTGCCGATGCCCCTGATATAGTCCTCGTTGTGCAGGGTGGCGTTGGAGACGACGACGCCGCCCACCGTGACCGGGCGCAGCTTCGCCACGGGGGTGAGAGCGCCGGTGCGGCCGACCTGGATGTCGATGGCCTCGAGGATGGTCGTCGCCTTCTCGGCGGCGAACTTGTGAGCGATGGCCCAGCGCGGCGAGCGCGAGACGAAGCCGAGGCGGGCCTGGAGGGCGAGGCTGTCGACCTTGTAGACGACGCCGTCGATGTCGTAGCCGAGGGTGGCGCGCTGCTCGCCGATCATCCGGTAATGGGCCAGAAGCCCCTCGGCGCTGTCGCGGACGACGGTGAGAGGATTGGTGGGGAAGCCGAGCGCGGCGAACCAGTCGACCATGCCGGACTGGGTGTCGCGCGGCCGCTCGGGGCTGATCTCGCCCCAGGCATAGGCGAAGAAGCGCAGCGGCCGCTCTGCCGTGATGCGCGGGTCGAGCTGGCGCAGCGAGCCGGCCGCCGCATTGCGCGGGTTGGCGAAGGGCGGCAGGCCCCTCTCCTCCTGGCGCGCATTGATGCGGCGGAAATCGTCGTGGGAGAGGTAGACCTCGCCGCGCACCTCCAACACCTCCGGGGCGCCGTCGAGGTGCTGCGGGATCTCGCCGATGGTGCGGATGTTGGCGGTGACGTCCTCGCCGACCGCACCGTCGCCGCGGGTGGCGGCAACCGCCAGCTTGCCTCCGACATAGCGCAGCGAGCAGGACAGGCCATCGATCTTCGGCTCGGCCGTCATGGCCACGGGGTCGTCGGGCCCGAGCCCGAGGAAGCGGCGCACGCGGCCGACGAATTCCGTCACCTCCTCGTCGGCGAAGGCGTTGGAGAGGGAGAGCATGGGGACGGCGTGGGTGACCTTGCCGAACCTGGAAGCGGGAGCGGCGCCGACCTTCTGGGTGAGGCTGTCGGCGGTCTTCAGGGCGGGGAAGGCGGCCTCCAGCGCTTCGTAGCGGCGACGCAAGGCGTCATAGTCGGCGTCGGTCAGGGTGGGGGCGTCGTCCTGGTAGTACTGGCGGTCTGCCTCGGCGATGGCCTCGGCGAGGCGCTCGTGCTCGAGGCGGGCCTCATCGGCGGTCAGGCTGTCTACGGGGGCGTTGGGGGCGGGACGTTTCGACATGGGCGACCGATTCCGGGCAGTCAGGATCTCGCCCCGTCATGCCCGGCGACGCGCCCGGCATCCACGGTTTTCTGGCGGGGACGGCTGGACGAGACGATAGAGCCGTGGACGACCGGGACAAGGGCCGGAATGGCAGCAGTCAGTCCACGATCCCGATGCTCATGCCCTGGGTCGCCGCCTGGCGGATCACAGCCTCGGGCGAGGGAAACCACATGTCGACGATGCCGGTCATGCCGTGGCGGCGCAGGGCGGCGGGGGTCGCCGTCCACTCCTGGGCCAGCGACCGGACGCCGGAGCGGGGGTCGCGCCGCCAGGGCGGCTGGTAGGTGATCGAGCCGTCGACGCCGATCTCGCGGAAGAAGCTGCGGGTCTGCGACAGGAGCTCGCGCTCCTCGCCGTCGCCGAAGAGCCCGCCGAAGGCGCCGGGCGCGATGCCGCCATGGAAGATCAGGATGCTCTCGGGCGCCACCGCCTTGGTGCGGGCGGCGGGGAAGAGGAAGTTGGCGCAGGAGGAGATGCAGTGGCTCTTCACCACCAGCAGGAGGCTGCGGGCGCGCAAGGCCCGGGCGAGACGGAGCGCCGCCGTCACCTCGCCGCCGTCCGAGGTGACCACCATGGCGGTGAGGCGGCGGTCGGCCATGAGCGCTTCGGCGCGCTCCGCCGTGGCCGCGTCGATGTCGCCGGTGAAGCAAAGAGCGTTCCGGGCGATGCGGATGTCGGTGACGGAGGCACAGACGTCGAGCGCCGCGGTCACGGCGGCGGGCTGAGCGCGGGCGGACAGGGGAACGAGGAGAAGCAGGAGGGCGGCGAGGCACGCGACGGCGTGCTGGCCCCTCACCCTTCCCTCGCCCGTTGAGTGATGGCCCCTCACCGTTCCCTCGTCGGTCAAGTGATGGCCCCTCACCCTTCCCTCGTCAGTCAAGTGATGGCCCCTCACCCTTCCCTCTCCCCGCAGGCGGGGAGAGGGGGACTTCGACGTCGCGGGAGTAGCCCATCGCTGGTGGCAGGCACGACCGGTCGCGGCAGGAGACGCGAGGCTTGCGCCCCCTCTCCCCGCTTGCGGGGAGAGGGAAGGGTGAGGG
>LNFH01000147.1 GCA_001464235.1 Rhizobiales bacterium Ga0077556
TCCAGCATGGCGCGCTCGCCGTCGATGGCGCCGGCCCGCGCCGCCATCTCGATCATCGCGTATTCGCCGGACACCTGGTAGGCGAAGGTCGGCACGCCGAACGTGTCCTTCACCCGTCGGCAGATGTCGAGATAGGGCATGCCGGGCTTGACCATCACCATGTCGGCGCCCTCGGCGAGGTCGATCTCCACCTCGCGCAGCGCCTCGTCCGAATTGGCCGGGTCCATCTGGTAGGTGCGCTTGTCGCCGATCAGGGTCTTCTTGGTGCCGATGGCGTCGCGG
Source organism: Rhizobiales bacterium Ga0077556 (assembly GCA_001464235.1). Taxonomy (GTDB): domain Bacteria; phylum Pseudomonadota; class Alphaproteobacteria; order Rhizobiales; family Phreatobacteraceae; genus Phreatobacter. The sequence continues at coordinate 283 of LNFH01000147.1, forward strand.
AACGGTCCGTAGAAGGCCGAGGCGTATTTCGCCGCATAGCTCATGATCTGCACCTCGGTGAAGCCGCGGGCGTCGAGCGCCGCACGGATCGCACCGATGCGCCCGTCCATCATGTCGGAGGGGGCGATGCAGTCGGCGCCCGCTTCCGCCAGCGCCATGGCCTGCCGGCAGAGGATCGCGACCGTCTCGTCGTTGAGCACCCGGCCGCAGTCGGTCAGCACGCCGTCATGGCCGTGCGAGGTATAGGGGTCGAGCGCCGCGTCCGTGATGAGGCCGATCTCCGGCACCGCCGCCTTTATGGCGCGGACAGCCCGGCACATCAGGTTGCGGTTGTTCTCCGCCTCGGAGCCGACGGGGTCGCGCAGGGCGGGGTCGACATAGGGGAAGGGGGCGAGGGCGGGGATGCCGAGGCGGGCGGCCCTTTCGGCCTCGCGCACCGCCTCGTCGATGGAGACGCGGTCGACGCCGGGCATGGTCGCCACCGGCGTGCGCGGCTCGGTGCCATCCACCAGGAAGATCGGCCAGATGAGGTCGTTGGTGGTCAACACGGTCTCGCGCACCAGGCGGCGGGACCATTCGCTCTTGCGGTTGCGCCGGAGGCGGGTGGCGATGTCCAGCTTCGAGGCGGCGCTTGCGGCGTCCGCGGCGGGCTTGTGGAGGGCGCGAAGGGTCATGGCCGGTCTCCGCGGCTCTGGGCGGCCGCTGAAGACATATGAATATCACTCTGGAATTATTCGGAACAGCCCCGCCAGGACGGACTTGACCCAGGTCGACCGCGGTTCCCCCATGCGTCGGCCGCTTGTCTCGCGGAGCGCGAAACCGTGGAGCGCTCAGGTGCGGGAAAGCCAGCGAACGGGCACGTTCAGCGCGGTGGCAATGCGATCCAGCGTGTCTGCGTCGGCGTTCTTCTTTCCCGATTCCAGGTCGGAGATGAACCCCTGGGAGACCTGAGCGTTTCGCGCCAGATCGGCCTGAAGCAACCCGCGCCAGAGACGGATGGCCTTCATGGCCGAATGACCGCCGAGGACATGGGCGCCGACCTCGGGAGGCAGGGTCTCGTCGACGCCGGTCTCGAGCGCCGCCATGCGCTCGTCGAACATCGCGACGTCGGCGTCGTCCTCTTCCGCTTCAGCGGCGCGCGCCAGCAGGGCCTCGTACTCGGCGCGGGGAAGCACCACCATTTCGTCGCCGGAGGGCGTCCTGAAAGTCTGAACGTTCATGGTCAGATCCTCCCGTAAGTCGTCGTGGCGCGTCGCCCGATATAGATGGCGAGGATCGTCGTCCGATCCTCGTTGAAGATCACGCGGTAAGCTCCGACCCGCATCCTGTAGCCCGGCCGGCCCTTGAGACCCCGAATGTCTCCTGTGCCGTCGATGGCATAGGCGGTCAGGGCTCGCATGATCGACCGGCGAGGCTCCGCTGGAAGCGCATCCAGGTCTCTCGCCGCCGCGACGGTCAGCACGATCGTCTTCATGGCCCGTGATGATCAGTGATATTATCGCTGCGATCAAGAGATATTATCGCTAATGTGGGGAGGGCTCCCCCGCCCGGCTGAATTGACCCGACGCTGCCAAGCCTCATAACCGGTCCATTCAGTTGCTCCGGGTTCCCCTGCCGATGGATTTCGCCCTCTCCGAAGACCAGGAAGCCTTCCGCCAGGTGGCGCGCGACTTCGCGGCCGCCGAGATGGCGCCGCATGCCCGCGACTTCTTTCCCGAGGAGACGCTGCGCGCCGCCGCGGCGCTCGGCTTCGGCGGCGTCTACGTACGCGAGGACGTCGGCGGCTCCGGCCTCACCCGCCTCGACGCGGCGGTGATCTTCGAGGAACTCGCCCAGGGCTGCGTCTCCACCACGGCCTATATCTCGATCCACAACATGGCCGCCTGGATGATCGACGCCTACGGGCACGAGGACCTGCGCCGTCGCTACGTCCCCGACCTCTGCGCCATGAAGACCTTCGCCAGCTACTGCCTGACCGAGGCGGGCGCCGGCTCCGACGCCGCCTCGCTGCGCACCCGTGCGGTCCGGGACGGCAATTCCTGGGTCATCAACGGCGCCAAGGCCTTCATCTCCGGCGGCGGGCGCTCCGACGTCTACGTCGTCATGGCCCGTACGGGCGGGGAGGGGGCGCGCGGCATCTCCTGCTTCGTCGTCGAGAAGGATACACCCGGCCTCTCCTTCGGCGCCCAGGAGAAGAAGCTCGGGTGGAAGAGCCAGCCGACCGCCGTCGTCGACTTCGACAACGTCCGCATTCCCGCCGAGAACATGGTGGGCGAGGAGGGGCAGGGGTTCCGCATCGCCATGGCGGGGCTCGACGGTGGCCGCCTCAACATCGCGGCCTGCTCGCTCGGCGGCGCCCAGTTCTGCCTCGACCGCACCATCGCCTACATGGGCGACCGCAAGCAGTTCGGTCAGGCGATCAAGGATTTCCAGGCGCTGCGCTTCCGCATCGCCGACTACGCCACGGAGCTCGAGGCCGCCCGCCTCATGGTGCGGAGCGCCGCCGTCGCCGTCGGGGAGAAGGATCCGCGGGCGACCACGCTCGCCGCCATGGCCAAGCGCTTCGCCACCGACGTTGGCTTCGAGGTGGTCAACGGCTGCCTGCAACTGCACGGCGGCTACGGCTACCTCAACGACCACCCGATCGAGCGCGTGCTGCGCGACGTGCGCGTGCACCAGATCCTCGAGGGAACCAACGAGATCATGCGCGTCATCGTCTCGCGCGACCTGCTCGGCGCGTGATAGAGGGCAGGGCATGAGCGAACCGATTCAAGCCCCCGCCGAACCGGAAGTCCTGATCGAGCGCCGCGGCTCGGCCGGCCTCATCACCCTCAATCGGCCGAAGGCGCTGAACGCGCTGACCCTCGGCATGGTGCGCGAGATGCGCCGCGCGCTCGACGCCTTCGCGGTCGATCCGGCGGTGACCCGCATCGTCGTCACCGGGGCGGGCGGGCGGGCCTTCTGCGCAGGCGGTGACATCCGCGTCCTCCACGACCTCGGCAAGGCCGGCCGCCATGACGAGGCGCTGCAGTTCTGGCGCGAGGAATACGAACTCAATGTCCTGATCAAGCGCTACCCGAAGCCCTATGTCTCGCTCATCGACGGCATCGTCATGGGCGGCGGCGTCGGCGTCTCCATCAACGGCAGCCACGTGGTGGCCGGCGAGAAATTCGTCTTCGCCATGCCCGAGGTCGGCATCGGCTTCTTCCCCGACGTCGGCGGCACCTATTTCCTGCCGCGCATTCCCGGCGAGATTGGCGCCTATTTCGCCCTCACCGGCGAGCGCATGAAGCAGGGCGACGCGCTCTCCACCGGGCTCGCCACCCATGCGATGGCGTCCGAGCGCTTCGCCGAGGTACTGGACGCGCTCTGCGGCCGCGAGACGGTCGACCACGTGCTGGAGGGCTTCGCCGACGTCGCCACCCAGCCGGCGAGCGTCACCGCCCGCCGCGCCGCCATCGACGCCTGCTTCCGCTTCGACACGGTGGAGGAGGTCATGTCCGCCCTCGC
>LNFH01000148.1 GCA_001464235.1 Rhizobiales bacterium Ga0077556
CAAGCGGGGGGAGGGGAACAGCGCCTGTTCCTGAAACCTCGACGCCTGTCATCGCGGGCAGGAGACCCGCCATCCCCTCCCCCCGCTTGCGGAGGGGAGGGGTCAGGGGTGGGGGGCACACCGGACGTCGCGGCGGGTGAGACTGAACACCCTTGCCCACCTCGCCGAGCGGTGCCAGAACCCCCTCATGTCCCTGCTCTCCCTCGCCTCGCGCCTCGCCCGTCCGGTCCTGCTCGCCATCGATCCGGAAACCGGTCACAACCTCGCCGTCGCGGCGCTGAAGACCCTGCCGCTGCCCGCCTGCGGCGCCGACGATCCGCGCCTCGCCGTCTCCGCTTTCGGTCTGAGCTTCCCCAACCCGGTGGGCCTCGCCGCCGGTTTCGACAAGCATGCGGAGGTGCCGGACGCCGCGCTCCGCCTCGGCTTCGGTTTCGTGGAGGTCGGCGGCGTCACGCCGAAGCCGCAGCCCGGCAACCCGAAGCCCCGCGTCTTCCGCCTCGTGCCGGACGAGGCCGTCATCAACCGCTATGGCCTCAATTCCGACGGCGTCGATGTCGTCGCCCGCCGCCTGGCCGAGCGGTCGCGCCGCAGCGGCATCGTCGGCGTCAACATCGGCCCCAACAAGGACTCGGTCGACCGCGTCGCCGACTACGGCGTGCTGGTGGAAAGGCTCGCCCCCCACGTCTCCTATCTGTCGGTCAACGTCTCCTCGCCCAACACCCCGGGCCTGCGCGACCTGCAGCAGGCGAGCTTCCTCGACGAGGTGCTGGCGCGCTGCGTCGAAGCCCGTGACGCCGCCGCACCGGGCAAGCCCATCCTGGTCAAGATTGCGCCGGATCTCTCGCTGGAGGGCCTCGACGACATGGTGGCGGTGAGCCGCCGTCGTGGCATCGACGGCATGATCGTCTCCAACACCACCATCGACCGCCCGGCGAGCCTGAAGGACCAGGCGACGGCGAAGGAGACCGGCGGCCTGTCGGGGCGGCCGCTCTTCGCCCGCTCCACCGCCATGCTGGCGGAGGCGTACCGGCGCGTCGAGGGCCAGTTCCCGCTGGTCGGCGTCGGCGGCGTCGGCTCCGCCGAGGACGCCTATGCCAAGATCGCCGCCGGCGCGACGCTGGTGCAGCTCTATTCGGGTCTGGTCTTCAAGGGCTTCGGCCTGGTTGGCGAGATCAAGCAGGGGCTCGTGCACCGGATGATGCGCGAGCGCGTGGCCGCGCTCTCGGACCTCGTCGGCACGGCCAACGCCGACTGGCGCCTCACCTGAAGGTGGCGCGCATCAGGCCGGGCATGGCGAGGCCGAGATAGAGCCCGCGCACCGCCTGCATGACGAGATAGGCGATCCACAGCCCGTCGTTGCCGAGGCCTGAGAGCAGCCACCACGCGGCGACGAAGGTCGCGGCCGCCGCCAGCATGCAGTTGCGCATGGCGACGCTCCAGGTGGCGCCGATGAAGACGCCGTCGAGCAGGAAGGCCATCACGCCGGTAAAGGGCGTCAGCGCCATGTAGGGCAGGAAGCGCCGCGCCTCTGCCCTGACCGCCTCCGAGGTCGAGACGAGGTCGATGGCCTGGCCGCCGGCGGTGAAGAAGGCGATGGACGCGAGCGTCCCGAAGACGATCGCCCAGAGGCTCGACAGCCACACGGCGCGGCGGAAGGCCTTTTCGTCCCGGGCACCCACCGCCTGGCCGCCGAGCTGCTCGGCGGAGGTGGCGAAGCCGTCGAGGAAGAAGGCGACGACCCCGACGAAGTTCATCAGGATGGCGTTGGCGGCGAGCACCGTGTCGCCGCCGACGGCGCCCTGCCGGGTGAAGAAGGCGAAGGATCCGACGAGCGCCGCGGTGCGGATCATGATGTCGCGGTTGATGGCCACCGTGCGGAGGATCCGCGCCCGATCGAGGACGACCCGCCAGGGCACGGCGATGCGCCAGCCGAGCGAGGCCATGACAACCACGAGGCCGACGACGGCACCGCCATACTCGGCCAGCGCATTGGCCGTCGCGGCCCCGGTGATGCCGAGGCCGAGGACCGAGACGAAGACGACGGTCAGCGCCATGTTGGCGACGTTGATGACGATCTGCAGCGCGAGGCCGGTGACGGTCCGCGCCTGGCCGATGAGCCAGCCGAGCACGGCGAAATTGACGAAGACGGCGGGGGCCGACCAGAGGCGCACCGAGACATAGGTGTCCGCCGCCGCAGTGACCGCCGGCGATGCGCCCATGGCGGTGAAGAACAGGAAGAGCAGCGGCTTCTGCAGGACGATCAGCGCCGCCCCGAGCGCCACGGCGAGGATGAGGGCGCGGGCGATGACGGCGCGTCGTTCCACGTCGTCGGCGCGCCCGACCGCTTGGGCGGTGAGCCCGATCGTGCCCATGCGCAGGAAGGCGAAGGCCCAGAACAGGACGTCGATGACCACGGCGCCGAGGGCGACGGCGGCCAGCGCCGTGGCGTCGCCGAGCCGCCCGATGGCGGTGGCGCTGACGATGCCGAGCAGCGGCGTCGTCACATGGGCGAAGATCATCGGCACCGCGATGGCGAGAACGCGGCGGTGGGTCACGACGGGCGAGGCGGGGAGGGCGCTGGTCACGCCGCCCTTCTAGCCGCGTGCGGCGGGAAATCCAGCGGCGGGCGGGCAGGGGAGCCATGGGACAGAGATGAGCGTCGATGGCCCCTCACCCCTGCCCTCTCCCCGCAGGCAGGGTGAGGGGGGCTATGATGCTGTGCCTCTCCGAAGCCGAACCGCCAGTTGGCAGGAACGGGATCATCGGGTTTGCTCCGAATCTGGACGGCAAGCGCGAAACCCTCTCCCTTCATGGGAGAGGGTGGCCGCGTCAGCGGCCGGGTGAGGGAGGAGCCACATGCCCTCCGCCTCTGCGCGGTCCTTGCGTCGAAACGCGACCGGCATCGAAAGAATTCTCTGGGATGTTCTGCGGGACCGCCGGCTTCAGGGCCTGAAGTTCCGCAGGCAGGTGCCGCTCGGACCCTATGTGGCCGACTTTGCCTGCTTCGACCCCAAGATCATCGTCGAAGCAGACGGCGCCCAGCACGCTGGCAGCGCCCACGACCACGCACGGGATGCATGGTTCAGAGGGCGCGGGTTTGCGGTCCTCAGGTTCTGGAACCACGAGGTGACCACCGATCCACATGCTGTGCTCGACAGGATCATCCTGACTTCGAAGCAACTCCCTAGACGGATGAAGGGCCCACCCTCACCCGGCGCCTGACGGCGCCACCCTCTCCCATGAAGGGAGAGGGTTTAAGTCCCATGCCTCACGCCGCGGCCGCGCAGTCTGCCTGTTCAGTTCCCGCCTCACCCCTTATGCCCGGCCTCCCAGCCGAGCATGGCCTGCTTGCGGGTCAGGCCCCAGTGATAGCCGGTGAGCGCGCCGGAGCGCCCGAGCACGCGGTGGCAGGGTACGACGAAGGAGATGGGGTTCTTGCCCACCGCCGCGCCCACGGCCCGCGCCGCCGTCGGCCGGCCGATGTGGTTCGCGATGGTGGAATAGGTGGTCGCCTTGCCCATGGGGATGCGCAGCAGCGTCTCCCAGACCCTGACCTCGAAATCGGTGCCGATGAGGCAGACGCGCAGGGGTTGCTCACCCGTCCAGGCCGCGGGATCGAACACCCGGTGCGCCAGGGGGGCGGTCGCCGCCACATCCTCGACGAAGGTGGCCTTCGGCCAGCGCCCCTGCATGTCGGCGAGCGCCGAGGGCTCGCCGCCCGGCTCGCAGAAGCCGAGGCCGGCAAGGCCGCGGTCGGTCGCCACCACGATGGCGAGGCCGAAGGGCGAGGGGTGGAAGCCGTAGCGCATGGTGAGACCGTCGGCGCCGGTCTTGAACTCCCCCGGCGACATGGCCTCGTGGGTGACGAAGAGGTCGTGGAGGCGACCGGGGCCGGAATAGCCGACCTCGTAGGCGGTATCGAGGACGCTCGCCTCGTCACGCAGCAGGGCGCGCGCCGCATCCAGCGTGATCGCCTGCAGGAAGTCCTTCGGCGTCAGGCCGGCCCAGCGGCGGAACAGGTGGTGCAGGTGGCCCGGGGACAGGCCGACATGCCCCGCCATCTCCTCCACCGAGGGCTGGCGGCGCCAGTGGTCGGTGATGAAGGCGAGGGTCCGGCGGACGACCTCGTAGTCGTCGGCGGCCTCGCTGAGACGGATCGGGCGGCCGTGCTGTTCGAGCTGGACGACGTTGAGCATGGGAGCGGCTCCGGTGGCGAACTGGCGCGACTGTGGGCCATGGCCACGGTTGCGGCCACCCGATTTCTCGGCGGTCTGCGGCTATTCGGCGATTACGGCGACCGTTCCCCCGCTGAGCGCCACGAGGTCGGCAAAGCGCGTGCGGAACACCGCGTTGGGCGAGCCCGCCGCCGCCCAGATCGGGTCGAGCGCGGCGAGATCCGCGTCGATCAGCACCGTCGGCGGGGTCACGTGGCCCACCGGGGCGACGCCGCCGATGGCGAAGCCCGTCACCTGCCGCACCCAGCCCGCATCCGGCCGCTCCACCGCTATGCCGACCAGCGCCGAAACCTTCGCCGTGTCGACCCGGTTGGCGCCGGAGGCGATCACCAGCACCGGCCGCTCGCCGGCGCGGAACACCAGGGACTTGACGATCTGCGCCACCGCGCATCCCACCGCCGCCGCCGCTTCCGCCGCCGTGCGCGTGCTGGCGGGGAAGGCGACGATGGTGTCGTCGTGCCCGGCATCCCGCAGCGCCGCCCTGACGCGATCCACCGATCCTGCCATGAGTCCTCGTCCCGTCGTCTCAGTCGAAATGGGTGCGCACCGGGCCCCGCCGGGCCTCTGCCAGCGCCGCCGTCAGCGCCTTGCCGAAGCCCTCCCGCTCCACGGGGGGCAGGAAGGTGGCGATGTCGAGTTGCCGGCGCCCCTCGTCGAGGGTGAGGCCCAGCACCTGTCCGTCCTCCTCGTCGCGCATCTGGTGCAGCCGGGTCCAGGCCGGATTGAACCGCCATTCGCGGGCATGGCCGTGCCAGGTCACCTTGCGGATCCGGATCTCCGTCGGCGTGACGATGACCTCCTCGAAGGCGCGCGCATGGCGGTAATTGGCGCGGAAGGCGAGGAAGATGACGAGCACGTCGAGCCCCAGGAAGGGCAGGACGGGCCATGCGCCTATGGAGGTGAAGATCACCGCGCCGACGAGATTGACGGCCCCCACCGCCGACATCACGGCGATGAAACCGGGCCAGCCCATCGACCGGTGCGGGGTCAGGAGGGCGGCGAAGAGCGGCGCGTCCTCCGCGCCGTCGGTCACCGGGGCCGTGTCTGTATTGCCGCTGCTCATCACCTGCGACTATACGACCTCCATGCGCGCTCCGACCACTCCCGGCAAGTCAAACCGCACCCGCGTCGCGAAGGCGCCGCCGAAGCGCCCCGCCAAGGCCATCGCCAATCTCGCGGCGGCGAAGGCCGCAGCCAAGAGGCGCAAGCGCGACCGGCTGACGCCCGCGGAGATCGAGGCGATCTTCTTCCGCTTCCACGAGGTCACACCCGAGCCGAAGGGTGAGCTCGAGAGCGTCAACGCCTACACGCTGCTCGTCGCCGTGGCGCTGTCGGCCCAGGCGACCGACGTCGGGGTCAACAAGGCGACGCGGCCGCTGTTCAAGGTCGCCGACACGCCGGAGAAGATGGTGGCCCTCGGCGAGGAGGCGCTGATCGGCTACATCAAGACCATCGGTCTCTTCCGCACCAAGGCGAAGAACGTCATCGCCCTGTCGCAGCGGCTCATCGCCGAGCATGGCGGCGAGGTGCCGGCCGACCGCGAGGCGCTGGAGACATTGCCGGGCGTCGGTCGCAAGACGGCGAACGTCGTCCTCAACATGGCCTTCGGCATGCCCACCATCGCGGTCGACACCCACCTCTTCCGCGTCGCCAACCGCACCGGCCTCGCGGTCGGCAAGACCCCGCTGGCCGTCGAACTGGGCCTCGAGAAGGTCGTGCCGGACGCCTACAGGCTCCATGCCCACCACTGGCTGATCCTGCACGGGCGCTACGTCTGCAAGGCGGCGAAGCCCGACTGCCCGCGATGCATCATCGCCGACATCTGCCGCTTCGAGCACAAGACGCCGGCCTGACGCGCCGCTTCTTTCGGGGGAAGGGACCATGCGTCGCGCCCGCCTTCCCCTCCGGCGGCTTTTGGCTAAGATCGCGCCCATGTCGCGGCCCGGCCGCGGATCGTGGGAGGACAACATGACCGAAAAGACCCGCTTCACCCGACGCACCGTCATGGCGGGCGCCGCCGCCGCCACCCTCGTCGCCCCGGCCGTCGTGAGGGCGCAGGCCCAGACCCTGAAGATCGGCTCGCTGCTGCCGCGCTCCGGCTTCTTCGCCCAGGCCGGCCAGTCCATGCATCGGGGCGTCCTCGCGGCGCCGGAACTCCTGAAGGAGCTCGGCTACAACGTCGAGATCGTCCACATCGACACCGAGTCGAACGCCGACGTCGCCCGCACCCAGGCCGAGCGCGCCATCAACGACGGCTGCCACGTGCTCACCGGCGCCTTCGATTCCGGCCATACCCTCGCCATCGCCCAGGTGACCGAGCAGCGCCAGGTGCCCTTCGTGGTCAACGTCGCCGCGGCGCCGCAGATCACCGAGCAGGGCTACAAGTTCCTCGTCCGCAACTTCCAGACCGGCGGCCAGCTCGTCACCAACGGCCTGCGCCTCATCAAGGACGTGATGGACGCCAAGTCGATCAAGTTCGACAAGGCGGTGTTCCTGCACGCCAACGACACCTTCGGCACCGCCCAGCGCAACGCCATGGACGCCATCTGGCCGCGGGTGGGCCTGCCGATCGAGCTCGTCGAGAAGATCGCCTACGACCCCCGCGCCCAGGACCTGTCGGTCGAGGTCACCAAGATCCGCTCGATCAATCCCGACCTCGTCATGTGCGTCACCCGCGCTTCCGACGCCATCAAGATGGTGCGCGACATGGTGCGCCAGCGCTTCCAGCCGAAGGCGATCATCTCGCCCGGCTCGCCCGGCTTCTACGACGAGGAGTTCTACCAGGCGCTCGGCCCGCTGGCCGATTTCGTCCTGTTCGGCCTGCCGTGGGCGAACCCCAAGTCCAACATGACCCAGGCCTTCGAAAAGGCCTTCGCCAAGGCGAACCCGAACAACCGCTTCGCCGTCGACAGCTTCAACGCCGGCTTCGCCTTCGAGGGCCTGCTGATTGCCGCCGACGCCTTCAAGCGCGCCGGCACCACCAACGGCCCGCAGCTGATGGAGGCGGTGAAGGCCACCAGCATCGCCGAGCACGTGATGATCGGCGGCCCCATCACCTTCGACGCCAAGGGCCAGAACCCCAACATCGGCTCGGCCCTGGTGCAGAACCTGAAGCGCGTGCCCACCGTCGTCCTGCCGAAGGACGTGGCGCTGGCCGAGCCGGTCCTGCCACTGCCGGCCTGGCAGGGCCGGAGCTGACGCAACGCGCCGAGGAGCGCCGGCCCCCGTGGCTGGTGCTTCTTGGCGGTTCGGGCTGTATGACCATCCAGTTGGTCAGGAAGCCTCCATGTCCACCGTCAACCTCGCCGATGCCAAGGCCCATCTGAGCGCGCTGGTCGACAGGGTCGAGGCCGGCCCGCTCCTCGGCATACCGACCCGCCCGCCCGCTGCGGCGCCATGACTGGCTGCAAGGCGCCCGCTTGGGTTGCTCGCGCCGCGATGTCGCGCTAACTGCGGCTGTCGCCCTCACAGGATCCCCCGAAACGGCATGTTCTGGTCGCTCTACGCAAACGTGCTCGTCCAAGGCGTCCTGACGGGCCTGGTCTACGGCCTGATGGCGCTCGGCCTGTCGGTCATCTTCGGCGTCGTCCGCGTCGTCAATTTCGCCCATGGCGAATTCGCCGTGGTGGCGATGTATGCCGCCTTCGTGCTGTTCCGCTCCTTCGGCATCGATCCCTTCCTGTCGATGCTGCCCATTGCCCTGGCGTTCTTCGTCATCGGCTACGGGCTGCAGCGCACGCTCATCAACCCCTTCGTGTCGCGCCCGGAGCATGAGCAGTTCATCCTGCTGGTCGGCCTCGCCATCATCATGGTCAACGGCACGCTGATGATCTTCGGGCCGGATGCCCGCAGCGCCAATCTCTCCTACTCGTTCGACAGCTGGGAGATCGGCGCGATCATCGTCGACAAGGTGCGCGTCTATGCCGCCATCGCCGCTCTCGCGGTGGCCTCGCTCCTCTTCGCCTTCTTCCGCTTCACCGACACGGGCGTCGCCATCCGCGCCTGTGCCGACAATCTCGTCGGCGCCGCCGTCGTCGGCCTCGACGTGAAGAAGCTCTACGCGCTCACCTTCGGCCTCGGCCTCGCCTGTGTCGGCGCCGCCGGGGCGCTGATGGTGACGCTCACCGACGCCACGCCCATGATCGCGCCGGCCTTCACGCTCCTCGCCTTCACCATCGTCATCATCGGCGGCATGGGCTCCATGACCGGCGCCATCGTCGGCGGCTTGCTCATCGGCATCGCCGAGGCCATGGCCTCCGTCCTCATCGCCCCCTCCATGAAGACCATGGCCTCCTTCGGCCTGCTCGTCCTCGTCCTCGCGCTCAGGCCCCAGGGCCTTCTCGGGAGGCGGGCATGAACCCCTTCGCATCTCTCGCGCGACTGGCCGACGAGGCGCCGCGCCGCGCCCTCGTGCTTCTGGGCGTCCTCGTCGCCGTGCTGCTGTCGGCGCCGGTGCTCCTCGACCGCTACCTGCTCTCGGTCTTCTTCCTGATCTTCTGGTTCGCCACCGTCGGACAGGCCTGGAACATCATGATGGGCTTCTGCGGCCAGCTCTCACTCGGCCACGCGCTCTACGTCGGCCTCGGCGGATACATCGGCGCGCTGCTCTGGGTGAAGTTCGGCATCTCGCCGGCCATCGCCATCGTGCCCGCCATGCTCGTCGCCATGGCCTTCGGCGCCGTCATCGGCTGGCTCGGCTTCCGCTTCGGCATCGAGGGCGTCTATTTCGCACTTCTGACCATCGCCTTCGCCGAGGTCGCCCGCATCGGCTTCGACAACTGGTCCTTCGTCGGCGGGGCCGCCGGCTTCTTCATTCCCGTCTCGGCCACGGCGAGCCCGGTGAACCTGCGCGGCGGACCGATGCTGTTCTATTATGTCGGCCTCGCCATGATGATCCTGGCCTTCTTCGTCTGCGCGGCCCTGCGTCGTTCGAAGCTCGGCCACGCCTGGCTCGCCGTGCGCGAGGACGCCGAGGCGGCCCGGGCGCTCGGGATCGACGTCTTCCGCGCCAAGATGGCGGCGGTGGTGCTCTCGGCCGCCATGACCGCGGTGGCCGGCGTCGTCTACGCCTTCTACCAGAACAACCTCTTTCCCAGTCAGACCTTCGACATCGCCCGCTCCATCGAGATGATCCTGGCGCCCATCATCGGCGGCCTCGGCACCCTGTTCGGGCCCATTCTCGGCGCCTTCATCCTCACCCCCCTCGGCCAGACGCTCATCGCCCTCGTCGAGAAGATCGCCGGCCGCGCCATTCCCGGCGTCAACCTCGTCTTCTACGGCGCCGCCCTGATGGTCATCATCTGGTACGCGCCGAACGGCGTCTGGCCCTGGCTGAAGAAGAAGCTCGGCATCCCGGAGGGGCGCGAATGACGACGCTCCTCGACGTCCGCGCCGTCACCAAGCGGTTCCGCGGCCTCACCGCCGTGGATGGCGTCTCCCTGTCGGTCGAGGAGGGCGAGATCTTCGCCGTCATCGGCCCCAACGGCGCCGGCAAGACCACCCTCTTCAACATGATCGCCGGCGCGATGGCGCCGGATGCCGGCTCCGTCACCTTCGCCGGCGAGCGCGCCGACGGGGTTCCACCCCACGAGCTCTGCCGCCGGGGCCTCGCCCGCACCTTCCAGATCGTCCGGCCCTTTCCGGAGCTCACCGTCCTGGAGAACGCCACCATCGGCGCCATGATGCGCGCGCCCGACATGGATGCGGCCCGCGCCAAGGCCGGCGAGGTGCTGCGCCAGCTCGACCTGTGGGACCGGCGGGAGGCCCGGGCGAAGTCCCTGACCCTGCCCGACCGCAAGCGCCTCGAATGCGCCCGGGCGCTGGCGACCCAGCCGCGGTTGTTGCTCCTGGATGAGGTGATGGCGGGCCTCCGGCCGACCGAGGTCGACCGCATCGTCGCCATCCTGCGCGAGATCAACCGCTCCGGCGTCACCATCCTGCTCATCGAGCACGTCATGCGTGCCACCATGGCGTTGGCGGGGCGCATCCACGTGCTCCACCACGGCGCCACCATCGCCGAGGGCACGCCCGAGGAGGTGACGCGCCACCCCAAGGTGCTCGAGAGCTACCTTGGAGCGGAGGCGCTCTGATGCTGTTCGTCCACGACATCGACGTCTTCCACGGCGACGCACAGGCCCTCGACAAGGTCTCGCTGGAGGTGCCGGAGCGCTCCATCGTCGCGATCGTCGGCGCCAACGGCGCCGGCAAGACCTCGCTCATCCGCACCATCGCCGGCATGCATCGCCCCGCCGCCGGCACCATCCGCTTCAAGGACCGCGACATCACCGGCCTGCCGAGCCACGAGGTCTGCGACCTCGGCATCGGCCAGGTGGCAGAAGGCCGCCAGGTGTTCCCGACCCTCTCGGTCGCCGAGAACCTCGCCATGGGCGCCATGATCCCGCGCGCCCGCCGCCACAAGGCCCGCAACCTCGAGCGTGTCTACGCCATGTTCCCCAGGCTGCTGGAGCGGTCCGGCCAGGCCGCGGGAACGCTGTCGGGCGGCGAGCAGCAGATGGTCGCCATCGGCCGCTGCCTGATGGGCGAACCCGAGCTCGTCATGTTCGACGAGCCCTCCCTCGGTCTCGCCCCGACCGTCGTGCAGGACGTGCTGCGCACCATCCGCGACCTCGCCGAGGGCGGCCTCACCTGCGTCCTCGTCGAGCAGAACGTCGCCGTGTCCCTGCGGCTCGCTGCCCATGGCTACGTGCTGGAGAACGGCCGGATGACCCTGTCCGGCACCGGCGAGGCACTCCTCGCCGACGACGGCGTCAGGAAGGCCTATCTCGGGATGTGATCGCCCGGCCTCACCGTGTTACGCTCGGGGATCACACGGGAGGCGTCGATGAACCATCATGCCCCGCCGGCCAGGCCGGGTGCACCGCGGGTGCGGCTCGAAACCTCAGCCGAAGGCCAGACCCTGCATATCCCGCCCGCGCTGGGCTTCCCCGCAGGCGTGACCGAGGTCGACGTCGTGCGCGAGGGCGATACGCTGATCCTCACGCCGGTGGCGGCGTCGAAGTCGAAGAGCTGGGACGATTTCTTCAACAGCCCGCCGGCGAGCGACGACTTCATGCGCGAGCGTGATCAGGGCGAGTTCGAAAAGCGCGAGCCGCTGGATTGATCGGCTATCTGCTCGACACCGACGTCTGTGTCCATGCCATGCGCGACAGGCTGCCGGCATTGCGCGACCGCTTCAGCCGCGAAGAGGGACGTCTGTCCATATCGGTGATCACACTGGCGGAACTGGCGTTCGGAAGCCTGAAGTCGAGCGACCCGGCGCGGAACGATGCGCGGCTTGCGGCTCTCGTCGCAAGGCTCGTGGTTCTCCCGTTCGACACGTCGGCAATCAACGCCTACGCGGCCATTCGCCTCGCCCTCGAGCGCGCCGGCACGCCCATCGGCCCGAACGACATGCTCATCGCCGCCCAGGCCAAGGCGGCCGGTCTCGTCATGGTCACCGGCAACCGCCGCGAATTCGACAGGGTGCCAGGCCTCACCGTCGAGACCTGGGCCGTCTGAGCCTCACGCCGCCCCCGCCACCGCCGCCCGCGTCTTCGCCAGCACATGGGCCTCCACCGCCGCCTGGTCGTTCGGCAGGTGCGTGATGCGCTCCTCGCGCGTCATCAGGTCGCCGAGCCAGAGCGGCAGGGCGGGCCGGGTGCCGGTTGCCGCCTCCACCGCGTCGGGGAATTTCGCCGGATGGGCGGTGGCGAGCACCACGGTCGGCACCGCCGGGTCTGCCGCGACCTTGCGCGCCGCCACCAGGCCGACGGCGGTGTGTGGGTCGAGGAGATAGCCGGCCTCGGCCAGCGTCGCCTTCATCATGGCCGAGACCTCCGCCTCGTCGGCCCGCGCCGCGCCGAACTCCGCCCGCATGCGCGCGAGCGGCCCCGCGTCGATGGTGAAGCTCTTCGACTGGGCGAGCCCGGCCATCAGCCGCCGCACGGCGCCGGCGTCCCGGCCGAGGGCGTCGAACAGCAGGCGCTCGAAATTGGACGAGACCTGGATGTCCATGGAGGGCGAGGAGGTCGGCACCACGCCCGTCACCTCATAGCGGCCGGTGTGGAGCGTCCGCGCCATGATGTCGTTGACGTTGGTGGCGACCACAAGCTCGGAGATCGGCAGGCCCATGCGCTTGGCGACATAGCCGGCGAAGACGTCGCCGAAATTTCCCGTCGGCACCACGTAGCGCGCCGCCCGGGCCGGAGCGCCGAGCGCCGCGCCGGCGACGAAGTAATAGACCACCTGCGCGACGATCCGCGCCCAGTTGATCGAGTTGACGCCCGACAGGCGCACCCGGTCGCGGAAGGCGTGGTTGTTGAACAGGCCCTTCACGATGGCCTGGCAGTCGTCGAACGTGCCGTCGATCGCCACCGCATGGACGTTCGCCGCATCCACGGTCGTCATCATTCGCCGCTGCACGTCCGACACGCGGCCCTCGGGGAAGAGGATGACCACGTCGACCTGGTCGAGGCCCTTGAAGGCCTCCACCGCCGCCCCGCCCGTGTCGCCCGAGGTGGCGCCGACGATGGTAGCGCGCTGGCCGCGCGCCTTCAGCACATGGTCCATCAGCCGCCCGAGGAGCTGCATGGCGCAGTCCTTGAAGGCGAGGGTGGGCCCGTGGAACAGCTCCAGCACCCATTCCGACGGCGACAGCTGCACCAGCGGCGTCACCGCCGGGTGGCGGAAGCTCGCATAGGCCTCGTCGATCATCCGCTCGAGCGATGCAACGTCGATGGCGCCGTCGACGAAGGGGGCGAGCACGCGCTTGGCGATCTCCGGATAGGCCTGCCCCGACAGCGACGCGATGTCGCCGTCAGCGAGTGTCGGCCAGCTCTCCGGCACATAGAGGCCGCCGTCGCGGGCGAGCCCGGCGAGGAGCGCATCGGGGAAGTTCAGCACAAGGGCTTCGCCCCGGGTCGAGATGTAGCGCATGGCGAGGCCTCCACGGCCTGTATCAACGGTCGAGGCGGGATTAGGCCGCAAGTCCGGCCATGGCAAGCCCGCTGCCAGCGTCTGGACCGTTTGTGACCTCCGTGTCACATGGCGGGTCTAGGAGCGGCTCCATGACCATTCGCGCGATTCTCTTCGACAAGGACGGCACCTTCGTCGACTTCGACAAGACCTGGGGCCCCGCCGCCTATCGGGTCATGGACCGTATGGCCAAGGGCGATCGCGGCAAGGTCGAGCGGCTGATGCAGGTCTCCCATTTCGACGAGGCCGCGCTGCGGTTCCGCCCGACCTCGCCGCTCGTGGCCGGCTCCTCCGCCGACTACGGGCCGCTCTGGGCCGAGGCCATCGGCGTGCCCTTTTCGGCCGCCGTCACCGACGAGATGGACGTGCTCTTCGTCGAGGAGGGCCTCGCCGGCCTGACCCCCATCGGCGATCCCGCCGGCCTCATCGGCGCGCTCAAGGCCCGCGGCCTCGTGCTCGGCGTCGTCACCAACGATTCCGAGAACGGCGCCCGCAGCCAGACGGCGCGGCTCGGCATCGACCACCATTTCGATTTCATCGTCGGCTGGGACTCCGGCCATGGCCGCAAGCCCGCGCCCGGCCAGATCCACGCGTTCCTCGACGCCTGGCAGATGGCCCCCCATGAAGTCGCGATGATCGGCGACAGCCTGCACGACATGCATGCCGCCCGTGCCGCCGGGGTGATCGCCGTGGGCGTCACCACCGGCCCGCTGGTTCCCGATGCCTTCGAGACCCATGCCGACGTGGTGCTGCCCTCGTTCATGGAGCTCGAAGGCTGGCTCGACGCCCGCGGCTGAGCCGGTCCTAGAAGCTCTGCGCGAAGGCCTCGCCGTCCCTGACGCCGAGCTCATAGGCGGCGCGGATCGCCGCCGCGTCGGTCACCGCGAACCGGCTGGAGACGATCGGAACCGACGGGCGCACCACCGTGCGGTTGGCGACCTCCGGCATGGGTTTGCCGGCGCGGGTGGTCAGCACCAGGGTTCGCCCGCCGGCCTTCTCCACCTCCGCGATGCGATCGACCGGCGGGTTGTCGACGAGGCCGCCGTCGAGGGCCGGGCGGCCGTTCACCAGCCCCACCGGCATGAAGGGCGGCACCGTCGCCGTGCCCATCAGCGCGTCCACCAACTCCTCGCGGGTCTCCAGCGCGTGGGTGGAAATCCAGCTGGCGGTGAGGCCGAGATGGCGGCCGGCGCGCGAATGGGCGGCACCGGTCACCATCTTCTCCACCTGATAGGCCGCGATCGCCGCATAGGCCGCCACCAGCGCGGGCATGAAGGCGGGCGGATGGGTCACCTGGATGTGGATGTCGGGAGCCGCCTTCAGCGCCGCCAGCTCCATGTCGCCGAAGACCTCGGCGATCAGGTCGCGATAGAGCCCGCCGACGACGAAGGGTGATTTTCCCGTGAGGAGGCGGCGCCACTCGACCTCGCGCTCGATCGTCTCGCAGGCCTCGAACACGATCCCGCGCACGCGATCGCCGGCGCCGATCATCGAGAAGCAGGCCTGGAAGGCGCCCGCCGAGACGGCGACGACGAGGCGCGGGGACTGAGGCCGGGCGGCGTTCAGGGCATCCCAGAACCCGCCCTGCCAGTAACAGCGGTTGCCGCCGCCGGCGAAGGCGACGGCATCGAAGGAATGGCGGCTCATGGCTCCACTCTAGGGGCTCTCCGGCACCCCCGTCGAGCGGGCGGCGGGCCACGTCGAAAGGCGGTACGGATGGGGTTGCGCAGGGCCGAAGGCGCCGCTATACACGCGGCCTGTTCGCGAGGCGGAGTGTAGCGCAGTCTGGTAGCGCACCACGTTCGGGACGTGGGGGTCGCAGGTTCAAATCCTGCCACTCCGACCAGCGGAGCCCTTCGGGACTTCAGCGCCATCGTGAACGAAAGAGGGCGGCCCGATCATGCAAGAGTGCGGCCCGGCGCCGTCCGGTCCTGCCACCGCGCCGTGTATTTGTGGGCATTGCACGCTCTAAACGATTGAAAGTGCTACAGTTTGTCCGCTAGAATTTTCTTCTACCGGCTGTCAATGTTAGGATGTCGTTTACCAAGCGCGCCTAGTTTGCCGATCAGCTTCCCCAGCGTCATGAGCAACAATCAGCCACCGTGAGGTTCCCACATGGCCAGCAGCTTCCCACCGACTGCCACTGTCGTGCCTCTCTTTGACCGGAACGCGAAGTCGCCGCAGGATGTGGTCAGCCGGGCGCAGGTGGTGCGGGCCTTCGCCGAGGCGACGGCCTGCCTCGGACGCGCGGCGCAGATGATCGACGAGGGTGATCTGGAGCCGGAGACGAAGCTCGTGCTCGTGCGCGGCGTCAAGGAACTGGTGCTCCGAACCTTCGGCGTCAACGCGGCCTATATGGAGGCGGAGGCGGAGACGTTCCGCTTGCGTGTGGCGAAGCCCATGCTGGTGCGTGACACCGGAGAGACGGCGACCTGAGGACCGGGTCGTCCCGACCTGCGGGCGGAACCCGTCGACCGCGACCCGCGTTGGGTCTCCAGGTCACGAGGAGAGCAGCATGGTCGACGACGATACCAAGATGGTCGAGCCGGATCGTCGGCAGAAGCCGCCGCCGCGCGAGGATCAGCCTGGCTCCCAGGTCCTGAATTCCGACACGGCACGCAGCGGTCCCCTCGGCAAGCCCGTTCTCTGGGTCCTGGTGGCGAGCCTCGGCGCCGCCGTATTTTTCCTTGGCGCCTACCTGACCCTGTGGTCCTCGACGGTCCCCTGAGGCCTCACGCAGAGACGAGCCGCCTGATGCCCGGGTTCACCGGAGGAGGAGCGACGCGATATTCGCCGCACCAGTCGCTGCGGGACACGGACGGCCAGCGCGCCGTTCCGTCGTCACGCGCCGTCGGCGGATGAGCCCGGCAGACGCCGCCCGTGCGGGGCTCGAAGAAATTCCGGCAATTGCCACACATCTCGGCCATGCAACGCCTGCTCCCTATGGCTTCGGGTGCAAGCTTTAGCCCAGGCCTTCTTACCTCAGGGTTTCCATCAGCCCGGCGAGCAGCCTGGCACGCGGGACGATCGACGACACCAGGCCGTGTTCCTCCAGCGTATGGGCGCCGGCGCCGTCGATGCCGAGACCGTCGAGGGTCGGCACGCCGAGCGCCGCCGTGAAGTTGCCGTCGGAGCCGCCGCCCGTCATCGGGCAGTCCGCGAGGTCGAAGCCGACAGCATGGGCCACCCTCTGCGCGCTCTCCAGCATGTCCACGATCATGGCCGTCTTGGGATAGGCGGGCCTGTTGATGCCGCCCTCGATGGTGAGCGTCACGTCGGGGTCGACGCTCTTCAGCCCGCGGATGCGCGCCACCATCTCCGCGCCCACCTCAGGGTCGGGCACCCGCAGGTCGATCTCAGCCGTGCAGGTCTCCGGCGTGACGTTGGCAGCCGTGCCGCCCTTGATCAGGCCGACCGTGGTGGTGATTCCGCGCGCGTAGTCGGTCATGCCCTCGATCGCCAGGATCTGGTGCGCCATCTCGCGGATGGCGCTGCGGCCGTCCATGTGACGGGCGCCGGCATGGGCGGGGCGGCCGTGGGCCGCGAGGGTGAAGCGCCCCACCCCCTTGCGCGCGGTCACGATGCGGCCGCCGTCACGGGCGGGCTCGGTCACCAGCACATAGGCCGATTTCGCCGCCTCCTCCTCGATCATGGCGCGTGAGGTGGGGCTGCCCACCTCCTCGTCGGGGGTGAAGAGGAAGGTCACCGGTCGCGCGGTGGGAACGCCGGCGCGCACCAGCGCCCGGTAGCCGGCGACGGCGAGATAGGCGCCGCCCTTCATGTCGTAGAGGCCCGGCCCGAACAGCTTGTCGCCGTCGCGGCGGAAGGGCAGGCGGCCCGTCAGCGTGCCCTTGGGGTGGACGGTGTCCATGTGCGTCAGGACGAGGATCGGCTTCTCGTTGGAGGGCTCTGCGGTCGAGACCTTGAGGATGCCGCCATAGCCGTCCGTGCCCTCGCGCCTTTCCACGGTCACCGGCAGGCCGGCGAAATCTTCCTCGACCGCGTCCAGCACCGCCTCGACACCGCTGACGTCGTAGGTCGGGCTCTCGATGGTCACCCAGCGGCGGATGCCCTCGATCACCTCGTCCTCGTGGAGGGGAACGGTTGCCGCCTTGATGCTCATGTCAGTCACCTATCGCTCGCGCTGGGCCCGCCGCGCTGCCGTCCGCATCTCGTCCAGGGCCGCGATCACCCGCCTGGCGTTGACGCCGAAATCCTGGCGTCCGTAGCGCGACGCCGAGCGCATGTCGATGCGGGACCTGCCATTCACGGAGCGAATGCGGATGACGATGTCGTCGCGAAATCCGAGCAGCAGCGAGCGGGTCACCATCTCGACGCGGCCCTCCCGCTCCGGGCCGCGGTAGTCGACCTGGTCGAGCACCGTCCAGCGACGCTCCTCGACGAGGTCCGAGACGATGGTGTTGACGCTCTCTGCCGGCAGGTCGACCTCGATGGGGCGGATTTCCGGATAGAGGCGGCGCTGGAGCGGGGCGAGGTGCGGCGCATAGGCGACGGGGTTGGCCGTCTCAGGCCGTGCCATAGCGGCGATGGCGAAGCGCGGCGGGTCGGCGAAGTCGGTGGTGATGTCGTTCATGGCCGGAAGCCGCAGACCGATCGCCAGGAGCGTCACCGGATAGGCCGTGGCCGCGAGGCCGAGCAGCGCCGCCGCGGCCGCCTGGCGGGCGCCGCGATAGCCGGTCACCCAGATGATCGCGCCCGCCACCATGGCCGCCAAGAGGCCGAGGCCGGAAATGCCGACGCCGATGGCGAGCGCGACCACGGCCTGGAGGCCGTCGAGCCTGTCGGAACGCGCCGCCACCAGGGCGACCAGCATGACGGCGAGGCCGCCCAGTGCCAGCCGGAGGCTCCACACGGCGAGGCGCGAGGTCGGTTCCACCAGGGGGGCACGGCGCATGGATGTCTGTCCCGCCTCAGCCGGTCGTCTGGCAGATGTCGCGCAGCGCCTGCCACTGCGCGGGCGTCAGGGCCGGCGCCAGCACCGGCCGGTTCTGCGCCAGGCGCCGGATGGCGGCCTCGCGCTCGGCGCTGGCCGGGTGGCTCGTCAGCCAGTTCAGGGCGCCCGGCGGGCCGCCGCCGGCGGTGCCGAAGAAGCCGGCGAGGCCCTCCGGATTGCCGCCGCCCTTGAGCATGAGGTCGACGCCGAAAGCATCGGCCTGGCGCTCGGCGTCGCGCGAGAAGGCGCTGGAGAGCAGCGCGCGCGAGGCGAGGAGGATCGCCGTGCCGCCGGCGAAATCGCCGAAGACCGTGCCGAGCAGGAAGCCGAGGCCGCCGCTCTGGATCGCCGACTGCAGGCCGTGGCGGAACTTCACGTGGCCGATCTCGTGGCCGAGCACGCCCGCCACCTCGTCCGGGCCGCGCGCCTTCTGGATGAGCCCGCGCATGATGTAGATGTAGCCGCCGGGCAGGGCGAAGGCGTTGACCATCGGATTGTCCACCACCACCACCCTCAGCGGCAGGTGCAGGTCGGCGTGCCGCTCGTAGCGGGCGACGAGCTCGGCGAGGGCGGCGACGCCGGCCGGGGCGGTGCAGGTCTTCATGCCGGCGGGGCCGCCGAACTCGGCGCGGATCTGCGGGTCCATGGCGGCGCCGAGCCGCGCCTCCACCCCCGCCGGGACGAGCGGCGCGATGCGGCCGGCGATCGCCGGCAGGCCCCAGTAGGCGAGCGCGAGCAGCGAGACGACGGCGGCGATCGCCCAGACCACGACCGAGCGCCGCTCCTTGCGCGTGCCGGCGGCCCCGGTGAGGGTCAGCGGCGCGCGCGCCGCGAGATCGGCCGCGACGCCCGCATCCTCGATCTCCAGCCGCGGCTCGGCGGTCGACCCGGGCTCCACCCGCGTGACGGCGAGGCCGGGGCCGCGCGCGCCCTCGATGCGGCGGATCTCGGCGTAGGGCCAGGTGGTGACCAGCATGCCCTCGACGGAGAAGATGGCGAGGCCCTGCGGGTGCAGCGAGACCTCGACGTCCCGCCGGCGGCTGACGATCCCGTCGTAGTAGGTGGCGCGGACGCTGGGCATCAGGCACCGAACCCGAAATCGACCGCATCGCCGAGGCTGTCGCCCATGGCCGACGCGTCGACGTTGTTGGCGCGCACGGAATCGAGCGCCGCGAGGTTGAGGACGCTCAGGGAGGCGAGCCGCGCGCGCTGGAGCCTGAGGTCGATCAGGAGCTGCTTGGCGATCCAGAGCGAGCCGATGAAGAACAGGTATGCGAGCGCCAGGACGGCGACGCCGGTGATCCCCGTGACGGGCGAATCGAGGCTCGGATTGCCGCCGACGAAGATCGCCGCCGCGATGCCGCCGAACACGACGGCGCCGACGATCGCCATGAGCAGGACGATGCCGAGCATGGCGATCGAGCCGAGGATGTAGACCCGGTAGGACGAGCCGATGGTGAAGGTGGAGGCAAGCGCGGCGCCGCCGATGCGGGTGCCGTTCATGCGCCAGCGATAGACGACGGCGGAGAAGGCGGGAAAGAGCAGGATCGGGATGATGATCGAGACGATGCCGGCCCCCGTCAGGGCCGCGACGGCGAGGCCCGTGGCCGACTGCCGGCTCACCGTCCCGTCGCCGACGGCCGCGAACAGCTCGGTCCAGACCCGCGGCGGGATGGACAGGAGGACCGAGCCGATCATCAGCACCGGCAGGCCGAAGGCGAGGAGCCAGATGAGGATGCCGCGCTTCATCAGGTCGCCTGCCGTGCCGACGAAGTCGCCCTGGGCATCGCCATACCACGTCTGGCGCATCTTCAGCCGTTCCATGATCGTCGCGGCCCAGGGATAGGCGAGGCCGAGCGTCACGATGACCGCGAGCCAAAGCCCGAAGGCCTTGAAGGCGTAGGACCAGGCCGATCCGGTCATGCGCAGCCTGAGGCCCCGGAACGAGGTGCGCGTCAGCCGGTAGCGCCGGCCGGCATAGACGGCGAACTGGCCGAGCAGCAGGTAGAGCACGAAGACTACAGCGGAGACGACGAACTCCGCCTGCGGCAGGCCGAGCAGCACGAAGAACGAGGCCGCCTGGATCGGCACCAGGATGGCGAGGGCGATGAGGAAGCCCTTGAGCAGTTCCATGCCGCGGCCGGTATAGGCGATGCCCTCGCGGCCGACGAAACTGTGCGACCAGTAGTAGCGGCGCACGTCGGTGATGAACCAGAACCGGTAGATGCCGAGGGTGACGACCTGCAGCAGGTAGCCCTTCACCAGGAGGCCGAAGAGCTCCCCGGCGAGGCCCGTGAAGGCGACAGGCGTCGTCCCGGCCGCCGCTCCCACGCGCGGCACCGAGGCGACCGGGCGGCTCTGCAGCTGCGCCTGTTCGGCGGCGGCCATGGCCGCGGCGGCGGAGCGCGGTCCCCAGGGTCCGGGCGGGGCGGCATCGGTCATCGCGGTCTCCGGCGGCGGGCGTCGCGGCATGGTAGCGCCGCCCGCGTTGCGGCGCCACGTCGCCGCAACCGGTTCCCGGTTGCGCGGAGGTCAGGCCGGGAAACGGTAGGCCTTGAACTGCTCGCGCAGGGTGGTCTTCTGGATCTTGCCCGTGGCCGTGTGCGGAATCTCCTGCACCACCACCACGTCGTCGGGCATCCACCACTTGGCGATCTTGCCCTCCATGTAGGAGAGCAGGCCCTCGCGCGTCGGCGTCCGGCCCGCCTTCGGCACCACGATGAGCAGCGGCCGCTCGTCCCACTTCGGATGGACGACGCCCGGGATGGCCGACCGCGAGGTTCTCCAGGTCGATGGAGGAGATCCATTCGCCGCCCGACTTTATGACGTCCTTGGAGCGGTCGACGATGCGCATGTAGCCGTAGGGATCGATCGAGGCGACGTCGCCGGTGTCGAAGAACCCGTCGGCGTCGAGGATCTCGCCGCCCTCGCCCTTGAAGTAGGAGCCGGCCACCGCCGGGCCGCGCACCATCAGGCGGCCGAAGGCCTTGCCGTCGCGCGCCAGCTCCGTGCGCGCATCGTCGACGATCTTCATCTCGACGCCGAACGGCGGGTGCCCCGTCGTCTCCTTGATGTCGAGCCAGGCATCGCCCGTGAGATCGGCGTATTCGGGCTTCAGCGAGCACAGCGTGCCGATCGGGCTCATCTCCGTCATGCCCCAGGCATGCATCACCTCGGCGCCATAGACGTCGCGGAACTTCTCCGTCACGGCGCGCGGGCAGGCCGAGCCGCCGATGATCACCTTGGTGAGATCCGGCAGCTTCTGCCCGGTCTTCTCCAGCTCCTGCAGCAGCATCAGCCAGACCGTCGGCACCGCGGCGGAATGGGTCACCTTGTAGGTGGTGAGGAGTTCGGCGATCGAGGCGCCGTCCATCTTGGCGCCTGGCATGACCAGCGAGGTGCCGGCCATGGGCGCGGTGAAGGCGAGGGACCAGCCGTTGGCGTGGAACATCGGCACCACCGGCAGCATGACGTCGCGCGACGACAGGCCGAGCATGTCGGGCGCGTTGCACATCAGCGAATGGATGATGTTGGAGCGGTGCGAATAGACGACGCCCTTCGGGTTGCCCGTCGTGCCCGACGTGTAGCACATGCCGGCGGCGGTGTTCTCGTCGAAGCTCTTCCAGGCGAAGTCGTCGTCGACCTCGTTCAGCCAGTCCTCGTAGGCGACCGCGTTCTTCAGGCTCGTCTGCGGCATGTGCGCGCCGTCGGTGAGCACCACGAAACGCTCCACCGTGGGCAGCCTGTCGGCGAGCTTTTCCATCAGCGGCACGAAGGTCAGGTCCACCAGCATCATGCGGTCTTCCGCATGGTTGGCGATCCAGGCGATCTGCTCGGGGAAGAGGCGCGGGTTCAGCGTGTGGTAGATCGCGCCGATGCCGGTGATGCCGTACCAGACCTCGAGGTGCCGCCAGGTGTTCCAGGCGACCGTGCCGATGCGATCGCCGAGTTTGATCCCGTCCTTCTCCAGCCGCTTGGCGACGCGCAGCGCGTTGCGCCGGATGTCGGAATAGGTCGTCTCGACGATGGGGCCCTCGATCGACCGCGAGATCACCTTGCGGCCGCCGTGATAGAGCCCGGCATGGTCGATGATCTTCGGGATCAGCAGCGGCCAGTCCTGCATCAGACCGAGCATGGTTTCCTCCGGGCAATGGGCGGGCCGGCCCGAACGCCGGCCTCATTCGCGCGGAAACCTAGTGCAGGAGGGCGCGCCCCGTCCACTGCCGGCGCCTTGGCCGTTCGGCAGGGCGGCGAGACTGCCACCGGGCCCGTTGAACCCGGCGGATCACATCGCTATGGTCCGCCCGCCTGCTTCGCCCCGCCCCGAGCGGGGCCCGGTGGCACGGCATTGGGTCGTCGTCTAATGGTAGGACTCGGGTTTTTGGTACCCGCTATCTAGGTTCGAATCCTAGCGACCCAGCCAGATCGCCCCGCGTTCGTGGCGAGCCCCCGCGTCACCCGCGCTTCGCCAGATGCACCGCGGCCTCCAGCGCCGCGACGTAGCCGTAGGGACCGAGCCCGCAGATGACCGCCGTGGCGGCGCTCGAGGTGATCGAGTGGCGGTGCAGTTCGTCGCGGGCGTGGATGTTCGAGACGTGCAGCTCGATGACGGGCTTGCCGAGGGCCTTCATCGCGTCGACCAGCGCCACCGAGCGGAAGGAATAGGCGGCGGGGTTGATGATCAGCGCGTCGGCGCTCTCGCGCGCCTCCTGGATCCAGTCGACCAGCACGCCCTCGTGGTTGGACTGGCGGAAGGTGAGGGTGATGCCGAGCGCGCGCGCCCGCTCGGCGCACATGGCCTCGATCTCGCCGAGGGTCGTCAGGCCGTAGATGTGCGGCTCGCGGGTGCCGAGGAGGTTGAGGTTGGGGCCGTTGAGAATGGTGATGCGGAGCGTCATCGGTCGGGTCCTGGCGTCTGTCGTGGGGGCATCCCGCCGGTCGGTCGCTAGCCCTGGTAGCCGAGGAGCCGGGGGAGCCAGAGGACGAGCGAGGGGAAGTAGGTGATCAGCGCCAGCGCCGCGACCATCGCCCAGAGGAAGGGCATGGTCTCGCGCACCAGCTCGCGCAGCGGCACCTCGGCGATCTGCTTCATGATGAAGAGCAGCAGCCCGTAGGGCGGCGTGATCAGGCCGAGCATGATGTTGATCACCACCACCACGCCGAAATGCACCATGTCGATGCCGAGCGCCTTGGCGGTCGGGATCAGCACCGGCACGATGATCAGGAGGATCGTCGTGCCCTCCAGGAGGCAGCCGAGAACCAGCAGCAGCACGTTGACCAGGATCAGGAAGGCGAGCGGCGACAGGTCCCAGCTCGTCAGCAGCACCCGCAGCGCATTGGGGATGTTCTCGACGGTGACGACGTAGTTGAACACCAGGGCGCCGGCGATGAGCATGCCGATGGAGGCGGTGGTGCGCGCGCTGTAGGCGAGCGACCGGTAGAAGTCGGCGAAACTGACGCTGCGATAGAGCACCACGGAGATCGCCAGGGCATAGGCGGCGGCGACGGCGGCGGCCTCCGTCGGCGTGGTGGCGCCGCCGTAGATGCCGCCGAGCAGCACCACGGGCATCAGGATGACGGGCAGCGCGCGCCAGGTGATGCCGGGAAGCTCGCGCAGCGGCACCGGCGCCTCGACGGGGAAGTTCCGGCGCCGCGCGGCCGAGGCCACCATCGCCATCTGGCTGAGGCCCAGCAGCAGACCGGGCACGACGCCGCCGAGGAACAGGAATCCGATCGAGGCGTCGGAGATCAGCGCGTAGAGCACCATCGGGATCGAGGGCGGGATGATCGGTCCGATCACCGAGGACGCCGCGGTCAGCGCCGCCGCGAAGGCCGGCGGATACTTGCCGTCCTTGGTCATCATCGCCTGCATCATGCGGCCCGTGCCCGCCGCGTCGGCGATGGCCGATCCCGACATGCCCGCGAAGATGACGCTCTGGACGACGTTCACCTGGGCGAGGCCGCCGCGGAAGCGGCCGACGAGCGCGTCGCAGAACTTCAGGAGCCGCTCGGTCATGGAGCCGATGTTCATCAGCTCCGCCGCCAGGATGAACAGCGGCACGGCCAGGATGACGTAGTTCGTGTACATGCCGTTGAGCAGCTGCTCGGCGGCGATGCTGAGGTCCTGCCCGGCGATGAAGAGGTAGACGATCGAGCCGGCGATCATGGCGTGGCCGATCGGCAGGCCGAACAGCGACAGCGCCACGATCAGCGCGAGGGAACACTGGAAGGCGACGCTCATATGCCCGAACCCATCTTGGTGGGATCGTCATCCTCCGGCGTGTCGCCGCGCAGCGCCTGGAAGCCCAGCCACAGGTATCGGGCGATCGCGGCGACGGCGAAGAGGATGTAGATGGCGTAGACCCAGGAGAAGGGCAGCTTCATGTAGGCGGTGCGCTCCACCTTCATGAAGGTGACGTAGTCGACCATGGCCGGAAGCGAGCCGGCGTAGATGACCACCACCGCCACCGCCGAGACCAGCGCCATGACCCGGCGCAGGCCGCGACCGGCGGCGGCGTGCAGCAGGTCGAAGCGGATCTCCTCCCGCTCCGTCAGCACGAAGGCGGCGCCCCACAGGACCAGCCAGAGCCAGAGGATGACGCTGATCTCGTGGGTCCAGCCGGTCGGCAGGTTGAGGAGGTAGCGGAAGACGATCTGGATCAGGAAGGCGATGAACATCGCCGCCAGCATCGCCACGGCGACGTTCTCGGCGCGCCGGGCGAGCCAGGGGACCCATGTCCGGGTGAAGGATGTCACGAGTGCCTCCTGGCCGCGCGGGGCACGTGCGCCCCGGCTCCCGTCTCAGATCGCGTTGATCTTCTCCAGCATGCCGGGCACCCAGGCCCTGGCGAGATGGGACTCGAGATATTTCTTCTGGGCGAAGGCGCGGAAGGCCGCGAGATCCGGCGCATAGACCTCGAGGCCCTGCTTCTTGAAGAACTCGACGAGTTCGGCCTCGCGCTTCACGTGCTCGGCCGTGCTCCAGTCGATGGCCGCGTCGGCCGCCTTCTGGAAGGCCGCCTGCTGCGTGGCGTTCATGGCGTTCCAGGCGCGGTTGGTGACGCACAGGAGGTCGAAGCCGACGAGATGCGAGGTCAGCACGATCTGCGACATGACCTCGTAGAACTTCATGTTCTGAACGTTCGGCAGCGGATTGTCCTGGCCGTCCACCGCGCCCGACTGCAGGCCCGTGTAGACCTCGCCATAGGCCATCGGCGTGGGGTTGGCGCCCAGCGACTGGCCGAGGAACTGCCAGGCGTCGCCGCCCGGCATGCGCAGCTTGACGCCGGCGAGGTCGGCGGGCGTGTTGATGCGGGTCTTCGGCTTCAGACCGACATGCCGGGCGCCGAAATAGGTCGGACCGAGGATGCGGATGTTCAGCTTCTCCTCGGCCATGGTCTTCAACTCGCGGCCGACGTCGCTGGCGAAGACGCGCTTCAAGTGGTCGGCGTCCTTGAACAGATAGGCCGAGGTCACGATGGACCAGGCTGGGATCTGGTTCGACACGTCCTGCGGGGCGATGTTGCCCATCTCCAGGTTGTTGCGCTGCATGGCCACCAGTTCCGTGCCCTGCCGGAACAGCGTGCCGCCGTAGTAGGGCTGCAGGGTGACGTCGTTCTTGATGGCCTCCGCGAAGCGCTTGACCATCTCGGCGCGGATGTCCTGCTCGGAGAACACGGCGGAGAAGCGCAGGGTCGGCCTCGCCTGCGCGAAGGCGGTTCCGGCGGTTCCGGCAAGGCCGGCGGCGGCGGTGCCTGCCAGGAACAGGCGGCGGTCGATGCTCATGGTGGTCCTCCCTTTGGGGCCCTCTGCGGGGCTCGTCTGCTTCACTATTCCCTGTTCGTTGCGTCTAGGCAACTGACAGTCTGAATTTCATCGGATCATTTCCGATATCTCATATGATTCATCCGCGCTCCAGGGGGCGCGGCAGGGTGGCCGGGGCGAGGTGCCTCTTCTGCGCGGCGATGCGGAAGGGTGCGTTGAAGGCGCCGTAGCCGGCATAACCACGCCGTTCCACGACCTCGAAGAAGAAGCCGTCCTCGCCCGTGCGGCCGTAGAGCTGCAGGAACTCTCCGTCCGCATCGCGGTCGTAGAGGATTCCGGCCGACCGCAGCGCCTCGACCTCCGCGTCGGGCAGTCCGAAGCGCGCGGTGAGGTCGGCGTAGTAGTTCGGCGAGACCCGCAGCGGCTGGAAGCCGTTGGCGGACAGCGCCGCGGCGGTGCGCGCGAGGTCGCGGGTGGCGAAGGCGATGTGCTGGATGCCGGCCCCGAACAGCTCGGTGACGAAATGGCCGGCCAGCGTCCGCCTGTTCTCCGCGCCGTTGAGCGTCAGCCTGAGCCCGCCGCTGTCGTTTTCGATGACCTGGCTGCGCACGAGCCCGCCGGGATCGACGACGTCGACCATGGGCAGTTTCCGCACGTCGAACAGCGACGTGTAGAACAGGAGCGAGGTCAGCAGCTCGTCGACGAACATGGTCTGCGCGACGTGGTCGATGCGCTCCAGGCCCGCGTCCCTGGCGGGGGCCTCGTCCGCGACGTTGACGAACTCGTGCTCCCAGAGCCGGACGAGTTCGGCCGAGCGGTCGACGAAATGGATGACGCTGCCACCGATTCCCCGGATGCCGGGCAGGCGGATGTCGCCGGGGTTCGGCTCCTGGTCGAAGGGCTCCGCGCCGAGCGCCACGGCGCGGGACAGGGTCGCGCCTGCGTCGTCGACCATCAGCCCGATGGCATAGGCGGCGGTGCCGTGGGCGAGGAAGGCTGAGCGCGCCTGTCCCTGCTGCTCGGTGTTGACGACGATGTTGATCTCGCCCTGCCGGTAGAGGTCGACCGACTTGGAGCGGTGACGCCCGGCCTTGCGGAAGCCGAGGGTGCGCAGCGTGGCGGCGAGCCCCTCGGCCCGGCGGGCGTCCGCGGCGAATTCGACGAAGGACACGCCGTGCACCACGGAACGGTCGGGAAGCGGGCGGGCGGGGGCCCTGGCCGCGGGGACCTCGCGGGTCACCTGGTCCATCAGGTGGACGAGCGAGCGGTGGCCGTCATGGGCGATGCTGCGCGCCGACCCGCCGCGGAACTGGTCGTTGAAGATCTCCAGCGACAGGTAGCCGGCGTAGCCGGTCGCGTAGACGGCCTTGACGAAGTCCTTCACCGGCAGGTCACCCTCGCCGGGCATGTTGCGCAGATGGCGGCTCCAGTGGAGCAGGTCCATGTGGATCAGCGGCGCGTCGGCGAGCTGGACGATGAAGATGCGATCGCCGGGGATGGCGCGGATCGTCTCGGGGTCGATGCCCTTCGCGAGGGTGTGGAAGCTGTCGAGCACGAGGCCGATGGCGGGATGGTCGGCCCGCCGGACGATCTCCCAGGCGTCCCGATGGTCGCTGACGTGGCGCCCCCAGCACAGCGCCTCGTAGCCGACCCTCAGGCCCCGCCGCGCCGCCCGGTCGCCGAGGTCGCGAAAGTCGGCCGCCGCCCTGTCGATGCCGCCGAGGGCCTGCGGCGAGACGCTCGAACAGATGAGCATCAGGTCGGCCCCGAGCTCCTGCATCAGGTCGAACTTCCGCTCCGCCCGGTCGAAGGCCGCCTGCCTGTGCGGCTCGGGCAGGGTCTCGAAGTCGCGGAACGGCTGGTAGAGCGTCAGCGCGAGCCCATGGCCCTCGATCATCCGGCGGATCGTCGCCGGGGTCTCGTCGGTGACGAGGAGGTCCTGCTCGAAGAGCTCGAGCCCGTCGAAGCCGGCGGCGGCGATCGCGGCGATCTTCTCCGGCAGCGTGCCGCTCACCGAGACCGTGGCGATGGAGGTTCGCATCAGGAGGCCTCCCTCAGGTGGGCGCCGGCGAGCTCGCGCCGCAGGGCCTCGGCGTCCACCGTCTCGCCCGTGAAGATGCGGAAGGCGTCGATGCCCTGGAACAGGAACAGCTCGTAGCCGCTGAGGATGTCCCGGCAGGCGGCGCGGGCCCGGGTCAGGAACTCCGTCCACTCCGGCGTATAGACCGCGTCGAAGGCCCAGCCCCCGCCGTCGAGGGCGACGTCGGGAATGGCGTTGCCGCCGACGCCGGCCATGCCGAGCGGCGTGGCGTTGACGAGACCGTCGGCCCGCTCGGCGGCATCCTCCATCCGGCTGAAGACCGAGACGCGGGTGCCGCTCGCCTGCCGCACCAGCGCTGCGGCGAGGGCCTCGGCCTTCGCCCGGTCGGCATCGCAGAGGCGGATCTCGGTGGCCCCGAGGGCGAGGAGCGCGAAGGCGATCGCCTTGCCGACGCCGCCCGCGCCCGCCATGGCGACGACGCCGGGGGAGGCGGCGCCGAACCGGTGGCGGAAGGCCGAGGCGAACCCGGTGCAGTCGGTGTTGGAGCCCGTCGCCCCGTCAGCCTCGAACACCACCGTGTTGCAGGCGCCGAGCGCCACGATCTCCGGGGCGGGAGCGGCCAGCCTGGACAGGACCCGCTCCTTGTAGGGATAGGTCACGTTGATGCCGCGATAGCCGCCGGCACGGCAGAGGTCGAAGACGGTGTCGAAGGTCTGGCCGCGGGCGGGCGGGACGAGCAGGTCGTAGCCGACGTCGAGGCCGCAGAGTCGACCCGCGAGCCGGTGCAGATCCGGCGAGCGCGACCGCTCGATCTTGTCGCCGATCAGGCCCAGCCGCACATGCCGCATCCGTCGCCGCTCCCGCTGCAGTCGGCAACAGTCATATCTCACTTCGTATGAGATTCAAGAAAATATCAGAGGGTCATGCGATCGTCCCCGTCGCAAGGGCATGCTCGACGCCGCCGGCGATATGCCGCTCCAGCAGGGCGCAGCCTTCCTCGGCGTCGCGGCGCAGGGCGGCCTCCTTCATGGCGAGGTGCTCGGCACTCGCGATGGCGCCCCGATAGCTCAGCGCGATCATCTGGTAGCGCAGGTAGCGTTCGAAGATGGCGGCGTGGGCATGCATCAGGACCTCCGAGCCGCAGGCCGAGACCAGGGCCTGGTGGAACTGCCAGTCGTAGCGCTTCCAAAGGTCGGTGTCGGTGCGGTCGCCGCTGGCCATGCGGGCTTCCATCTGGGCGAGCTTGTGATGGGCCGCGATCACCCGCGCCTCCCATTCGACGTCGCCCTGGGCGAAGGACTGCCGCAGCGCGTGGGTTTCGAGCAACTGGCGCAGGGCCGCGATCTCGCGCAGGTTGGCCGCGGAGATCGGCCCCACCTCGAAGCCCCGCTGCCCCTCGGCCACCACCAGCTTCTCCGACACGAGGCGGTTGAGCGTCTCGCGCAGCGTGCTGACGCTCGCCCCGTAGCTGCGCCGCAGGGCGTCGAGCCGCAGGCGGCGGCCGGGCTCCAGCCGCCCGGTGATGATGTCGGTGCGAATCCGCTGGTAGGCGCCTTCGCCCGCCGAGGTGAAGAGGTCGGCGCTCATGCCGCGGCCCGGTCGGCCGGCAGCACCTGCCGCGCCTCGATCGCCTCCACGCAGGCGTTGATGTGGGTGGCGAGGATGGCCTTGGCCTCCGTCGCCCGCCGCGACAGCGCGCAGGCGAGGAGGTCCGCATGTTCGCGCGCCGCCACCTCGCCGCGGAAGATGCCGACGACCATCTGGTAGCGCAGGTACTTGTCGTAGACGCCTGCATGGATGTCGAGAAGCTCCGCCGATCCGCAGGCCGACACCAGGCTGTGGTGGAAATCCCAGTCGTAGCGCTTCCACTCGGCCGGATCGGCCTCGCTCCCGGCCAGCAGGCGCTGCTCGATCCGCGACAGCTTGTGATGGGCCGCCACCACGCGGCCCTCCCACTCGAGGTCGCCCGCCGCGAAGGAGAGGTCCAGCGCGTGGGTCTCAAGGAACAGGCGCATGTCCGCGACCTCCCTGAGGTCGCGCAGGCACACCGGCGCCACCTCGAAACCCTTCTGGCTCTCCGCGGAGACGAGGCCCTCCGAGGCCAGCCGGTTCAGGATCTCGCGCAGGGTGGAGACGCTGGTTCCGTACTCGATGCGCAGCCTGTCGAGCTTCAGCCGCTGGCCGGGCTTCAGGCGGCCGAACAGGACATCGGCGCGGATCTGGCGATACGCCACCTCGCCAACGGATGAGTGCACGTCGAGAGATGCGGCTGGCATTGAATCCTGCGGGTCGGACCTGGCCCGCCAGAAAAGCCGGGGAGGCGGAATCTTGCAACCGGCCATGTGGAGCGTCCCGTCCCAGCGGACGCGTCCGCTGGCGATCGAGCTAGCGTCAAGATGTGGGCGCGGCGGAACCTTACCGCCCCTCGCCACGTTCTTCAGCCATCTTCCGGGCTCCCGCAGCGTCAGTATCGCGGAGCCGTCAGGCTGGGAACGACACCGATGAACAGGCACCTTTGTCTGGGCGCGGCTGCGGGGCTCCTCTCCCTCGTCGCGCTCACCCCCGACGCACGCGCCGATCGCCAGGCCGCCGCGCGGGTCTGCACCGTTGAAACCCACCAGCGGGTCATGGTCTCCCGCGCCGGCGATCCGGCGACCGACCGCGTCCTCGCGCTCATCGAGGGCAACTTGCCCCTCTATGCGGTGGACATCACCCTCGACGCCGCGCTCAAGGGCGAGGTGACCAGCCAGCAGATGGAGATCATGCGGGCGGTCGCGGGCGAACTCGGCATGGTGGTCGAGGACAGCGCGCCGACCGCCGCGGACTGAGCGTCGTCAGCGGGCGCAGATGCGGAAATCCTCGCCCTGCCAGCAGGCGCCGTCGCGCTGCGACCGGCGGGCCGCGCCCCACCGCGAATTGATCCCGTCCCGCGTCAGCCCGCGCACCTCCGCCAGCCCGGGCTCGATGACCGACACGGACTGGCCACCACCGCGGGGTGACAGCGTGAACGAGCCGTCGCGCCCGTCCGGAGCGAAGTCACACGTCCGGTCGAAGACGACGCGCCCGGCCTGCTCGATGCGGCAGCCCGCGTCGCGGGCCTGGGCCCCGGCCGCCAGCAGGACGAGGGGGAGGGCGAGGAGGGTGGGGCGAATCATGATGCACTCCGGACGATGTGTTCAGGTCTCGCCTCTGCCCCGAAGCCACGACGGCTGACAAGCCTCACGCGGCGGCGTGGCCGGCCGTGCGCTGCCAGTAGTCGACGATGGAACCGATCATGGCCCTGTAGCCGTCGAGGGAGACGGGTTTGCTGAACATGGCGTTGGCGCCGAACTCGTAGGCCCGGTCCACCGCCTTGGGGGACGCCGTGCCCGAGATGACGATGACGGGGATGTGGCGGGTATGCTCGTCGCCGCGCAGGGTCTTCAGGAAATCGAAGCCGTCCATCGCCCCGAGCTTGAGGTCGAGGATGATGATGTCGGGGTCGTCGGGCAGGGGAGGATTGTCGCCGCGCGCCTCGGTGAAATGCAGCCGTGCCAGCGCTTCCTCCGCGGAGCCGAAGGTCTCGAAGGCGCAATCGGGC
>LNFH01000149.1 GCA_001464235.1 Rhizobiales bacterium Ga0077556
GACGGAGAGATAGGGCCGGTCCTTGTTCTTCTGCATCTTCTCAAGGTTCACCAGCGACCGGGTGCCCTCGAAGGTCAGCTTGGCGTTGTACTTCCGCTCGAACAGCGGGGCGACGTGGGCCTCGACCCAGGGCTTGTGGCTGGCAGCGCCGCCGACGACGATCTCGCGCGTCTGCGCCCGCAACACCGACGGCGCGGCGACCATGGTTCCGCCGAGGCCCAGGCCCGCCAGCAGGCTGCGCCGATCGATCGCGTAACGGGTGAAGACTGCCATGGTCGAACTCCTCTGGACGCGGCACCGCTGATCCGGGCGCGCGACGTCACCGGACGGTCAGCAAGAGCCATGCCGGGGGGCCAATTGCGTCATGCCCGCATGCAAGCGCAGGAAATCAGCCTCAATTTTAGGCAGAAGACTGGCGTACCAGCGGGCAATTCTCGACCGGCTCATCCCGCGAGGATGGCCTCCATCCGCGCCGCCAGCCGCAGCAGGTCCCGGTCGCGCCCGCGCGGCATGACGATCTGCAGGCCGAGCGGCAGGCCCTTGCGATCGAACCCGCAGGGGATCGAGATGGCCGGCTGTCGCGTGTGGTTGAACAGCGGCGTGAACACCGCATGGCCGCGGGGCCCGACGGGAACGCCCGCGATCGTCGCCGGCCCCAGGAGGTCCACCGGCCAGGCGGCGCAGGGCGTCGTCGGGCCGATGGCGGCGTCGAAGCCCCCATCGCGGAAGAAGGCGGCGCCGGCCACCGCCACCTCCTCCGACAGGAGCAGCGCGCGGGCGACGTCAGCACCCGTGAGCGCGAGCCCGGCCGCGATCTGCGCCCCGAGATCGGGATCGATCTGATCAGGCCGGGCCTTCCAGGCCTCGCCATGGAGGGCGGCGAGCCCACTCTGCTGGATCGCCCCGAGCCCCGTCTCGGCCGCACCCGGCGGCCAGCGCGGATCGCCGTCGACGACGGCGAGACCCGCCGCGCGCAGCTTGACGACACAGGCGTCGACCACCGCGGCGACCTCCGGCTCCACCGGCACGTCGAGGCCCCAGCGGGGGCTGTAGGCGATGCGCAGCGGCGCAGACCCGAGCCCGTCGTCCGGCGGCAGCAGCGCCGCGTGCGGGTCGACGCGGCTCGCTCCCGCCATGGCCTCGAAGGCGAGCGCCGTGTCGGCCACCGTGCGGGCGATGGGGCAGATGCAGGAAATGCCGAAGAAGGGCTCGGGAAAGCCCGGTCCATAGGGAATGGCGCCGAAGGACGGTTTCAGCCCGACGAGCCCGGTATGGGCGGGCGGACGGCGGCTCGACCCGCCGGCATCCGTCCCGATCGCCAGCGGAACCATGCCCGCCGCCACCGCCGCCACCGGCCCGCCGGAGGATCCGCCCGGCGTCATGGCGGTGTTCCACGGGTTGCGCGTCGCCCCGTGCAGGAGATTGGTGGTCTGGCCCTTGGCGGCGAATTCCGACGTGTTGGCGATGCCGACGATCACCGCCCCCGCCGCCTCGATCCGCGCCACCGCCTCGGCATCCTCGGGCGCGATGAAGTCGCGGAACAGGTTCGAGCCCTGGGTGATCGGCCGGCCCTTCACCCAGATGTTGTCCTTGATCGCCACTGGAACGCCGGCGAGCGGCAGGCGCTCTCCCGCGGCGATCCGGGCGTCGACCGCGGCCGCGCGCCGCAACGCGTCTGCCGGATCGACCGAGGTGAAGGCGCCGATCTCGCCGTCGAGCTCCCCGATCCGCGCCAGAGCCCGCTGCGTTTCGGCCGCCGCGGTGCTCCGGCCGGCGTTCACCGTGGCGGCGATCTCCGCGAGGCTCGGCCAGAAGGTGAAGGCGGCTGTCATGTCGATGGGCACGGCGGGCTCTCCGGGTGAGGACCGCCAGCAAAGCAAGAGACGAGCCGCAGCGGCAACCCGCCGGTACCGGAGGTCGACAGGCCCCTTGGCAATCGGGCGGACCGGCGCAG
Source organism: Rhizobiales bacterium Ga0077556 (assembly GCA_001464235.1). Lineage (GTDB taxonomy): Bacteria > Pseudomonadota > Alphaproteobacteria > Rhizobiales > Phreatobacteraceae > Phreatobacter. The sequence goes on from LNFH01000149.1 coordinate 1,955, forward strand.
ACGGCGTGCCCAACCGGCATTCCTGCTATCGCCGATGCACCCCGCCTGCGACGCCGGCCTCCGCCTCATGGGGGAGCCTCGACCACATTGCCACCTCGGGCGGCAATGTTATGATTGTTGGATCATAAATCAATAACATGGGCTGGAAACGACGGTGCAGGCTGAACTTGTGGCATTCCGCGAGGAGGTCAGGTCGTTCTGCCGGGAGGCTCTCCCGCAGGACATCCGCCGGAAGGTGGCGGAGAACCTGGCGCTGGAGCGCGCCGACCACCAGCGCTGGCAGAAGATCCTGCACGGCCGCGGCTGGATGGGCGGCCACTGGCCCCTCGCCCATGGCGGCAAGGCGTGGAAGCCGCTGCAGCGCTGGCTGTTCGAACAGACCCTGGCCGAGGAAGGCGCTCCCTGGCTCATTCCCATGGGCGTCGCCTATGTGGGCCCCGTCATCTATTCCTTCGGCAGCGAGGCGCAGAAGCGCCGCTTCCTGCCCCCCATCCTCTCCGCCGACCATTTCTGGGCCCAGGGCTATTCCGAGCCCAATGCCGGTTCCGACCTCGCCGGCCTGAAAACCCGCGCCGAGCGTCACGGCGACCATTACGTCGTCAACGGCCAGAAGACCTGGACGACCTATGCCCAGTGGGCCGACTGGATCTTCTGCCTCGCCCGCACCGAGGCCGGCGACCGGCCGCAGGACGGCGTCTCCTTCCTGCTGATCGACATGACCTCCCCCGGTGTCACGGTCCGCCCGATCGCCACCATGGACGGCAAGCACCACGTCAACGAGGTCTTCTTCGACAACGTGCGCGTGCCGGCCGAGAACCTCGTCGGCGAGGAGGGCAAGGCCTGGCGCTACGCCAAGTTCCTGCTGGTCCAGGAGCGCCTGATCGCCGCAGAGACCGGGCGGATCCGCCATCTTCTCGCAGGCCTGCGGGCCGTCGCGGCGAGCGTGCAGGAGGCTGGCCGGCCGCTCGGCCAGACCCCGTCCTTCGCCGCCCGCATCGCCGACATCGCCATCGACCTCGCCGCCCTCGAGGCGGTCTGCGCCCGGCTGCTGGCCCATGCCGACGGCGATGCGCCGGGCGGGGTCGAGGTCAACATGCTGAAGATCCGCTCGTCCGAACTGCAGCAGCGGGTCACCGAGGAGATGATCCGCGCCCTCGGCCGCCTCGGCATCCCCTTCGACCCCGCCCACCTCGATCCCGGCGCGACGCCGCCCGCGGACTGGCCGCGCGGCGCCACGGGCATGGCGAGCGAATTCATGTACCTCCGGGCCGCCACCATCTACGGCGGCTCCAACGAGATCCAGCGCGGCATCATCGCCAAGCAGGGACTGGGGCTCTGACGATGGCGACAGCGCCCCTCCCCCAGAACGCCACGCCCGACAACGATCTCGGCAGCGCCCTCGCCGACAGCGCCAGCCGACTGCTCGCGACCGGCGGCGACGATGCCACCCTCTATGCCGCCATGGCGGAGGCGGGCTGGCTGGCCGTCGCCATTGCCGAGGAGCAAGGCGGTCTCGGGCTCGGCCTCGCCCAACTGGCCGCCCTCGCCCGCGCCATCGGCGAAGCCCGCTCGACGGTGCCCGTGATGGCCGTGGCGGGGATCGCCCTGCCGCTCCTCGCGGCGGCGCAGGGCAAGCTCGCGGAGGACCTGCTGGCGGCAGCGCTGGTCGGCGAGGCGGTGCCGGTTCTGGCCCACCAGGCGGAGGCCGCCGGCCATGCGCGCGGTCACGGACTGGCGAGGCTGGTCCCTGCGGAGGGCGGGCTGCGCCTGGTCGGACGTTGGGTCGCGGTCGAGGCTGCCGGCTTCGCATGTCATCTGCTCGTGCCCGCCCGGCGACCGGACGGCGCCACGGTGATCGTAGTGCTGGCGGTGGCGGATGCCGGCGTCGAGCGACGCACCTATCGCGCCATCGACGGCCGGTTGCTGATGGATGTCGCGATCGACGCCGCCGTCGCCGGCGACCAGTGCCTCACCCTCCCCGACCCGGACGCAGCGCTGGATGCCGCACTCGACCGCGGCGCGCTCCTCGCCATGGCGGAGGCGGTCGGCTCCATGCGGGTGCTGCTCGCAGACACCCTCGCCTATCTCAAGACCCGCCGTCAGTTCGGCCAGCCGATCGGCCGTTTCCAGGCGCTGCAGCACCGCGCGGTCGACCTGACCATCGCCCTCGAGGAGGCCGAGGCCGTCGTCGACGCCGCCTGCGAGGCCGAGGGCACGGCGGATTTCGGCCGGGCCGTGGCCGTCGCCAAGGTCGTCGGCTGCCGCTCCGCCCGCCTCATCGCCCGCGAGGCGGTGCAGATGCACGGCGGCATCGGCATCACCGAGGAGCTGCGCGTCAGCCACCATTTCCGCAGCCTGACCGCCGCCGAGAGCCGCTACGGCGACGACGACGCCTATCGCGCCCGCTTCGCGGCGCTGACGGCCTCCGACCTCCCTCCCGCCAAGGAGCACCGCGCGTGAGCCGCTACGACACCTACCGGACGATCAGGGCCGAACGCCGCGGGCGCGTCCTGACCCTGTCGCTCAACCGCCCGGACGAACTCAACGCCGTCAACGCCGAGCTCCACAGCGAGCTGTCGCGCATCTTCCGCGACGCCCGCGACGACGCGGAGGCGGACGTTGTCGTGCTCACCGGCGAGGGCCGTGCCTTCTGCGCCGGCGGCGACATCGACTGGATGCAGTCGACCATCGACCGGCCGGAGGAGTTCGAGGCGACGGGCCGCGAGGCCAAGGACATCGTCTTCAGCCAGCTCGACCTCGACAAGCCGCTGATCTGCCGCCTGAACGGCCACGCGACCGGCCTCGGCGCCTCCCTCGCCCTGCTCTGCGACATCGTCATCGCCTCCGACCGGGCGAAGATCGGCGATCCCCACGTCTCCGTCGGGCTCGTCGCCGGCGACGGCGGCGCCTTCATTTGGCCGCAGCTCGTCGGCTACGCCAAGGCCAAGCACTACCTCCTGACCGGCGACCTGATGAGCGCGACGGAGGCCGAGCGGATGGGCCTCGTCACCAAGGTGGTGCCGCCCGAGGATCTCGACGCCGAAGTCTACGGCCTCGCCGACCGCCTGGCCGGCGGCGCGCTGAAGGCGATCAACTGGACCAAGATCACCGCCAACCTGCCGATCAAGGCTCTGTTCCACGCCCATTTCGACGCCGGTCTCGCCTACGAGACCATGTCGAACCTCACCGCCGACCACCAGGAGGCGGTCAACGCCTTCCGGGAGAAGCGCAAGCCCGTCTTTACCGGGCGCTGAGCGCCGCACGACCCCAACAACAAGAACAACCGCCCCCTCACGAGGAAACCACCATGACCAAGCTGACCCGCCGTGCATTGCTGGCCTCCGGCGCCGGCACCGCCCTCGCCCTCTCGGCCCATCCCCGCATCGTCGTCGGCCAGACCAACGAGCCGATCCGGCTCGGCGTCGTCACGCCGCTCTCGGGCCCGCAGGAGTTCATCGGCAGCTTCGTCAAGAACGGTGCCGAGGTGGCGGTCGACCTCATCAACAAGGCGGGCGGCGTCCGCGGCCGGCCGCTGGCGCTGGAATTCCGCGACGAGAAGGCCAATCCGGCCGCCGCCACCACCGTGGCGCGCGAACTCCTCGGCATGGGCATCAACCTGCAGTTCGGCACCATCGCCTCGACGGTCGCCCTCGCCTACGGGCCGCTGATGCAGGCGGAGAACGGCGTCAACCTCACCTGCGGCGCGGGCTCCGAGAAGATCAACCACGAGAACTACAGCCCGCACGTCTTCCGCATCGGCGACGGCACCTATCGCATGCGCGCGCAGGCGCGCATGATGGCGGAGAAGTTCCCCGACGTGACGAGCTGGACCGGCATCATCCCCGACCACGAATATGGCCGAACCGTCTGGGCGATCTATGTCGACGGCCTGCTCGAGTTCTATCCGAAGATCACCGGCAAGCAGCCGCAGATCGTCGATCCGATCATCGTGCCCTACGGCAGCGGCGACTACCGCAACTTCATCACCCAGGCGGCGCGCACGCCGGCCCGCGGCATCGTCAACGCCACCTATGGCGGCGACGCGGCGACCTTCTTCCAGCAGGCGCGCCCCTTCGGGCTCTTCAACAACCGCGTCCTGATGGACGCCGCCAACGAGTTCATCGTCGCCAACGCCCTGAAGGCGCAGGTGCCGAAGCACTGGACCGGCACCCACTGGTACTACGCCGCCAACTCCTCGCCGATCAGCAAGACCTTCTACGAGGCCTATGTCGCCAAGACCGGCCAGAAGATGCCGATGGGCTGGGCGGGCGAGGCGCAGGCGGCGGTGGCCGCCTATGCCGCGGCGATCGCCAAGACCGGCCTCAAGGGCCTGACCTTCGACACGGTCACCGGCGCCCGCACCATCCGCGCCGAGGACAACCAGGCCATCAAGGACCTGGAGATGATCCAGATCGAGCCGGACGCGGGCTCGGACGTCGGCTTCAAGGTTTCGGACTACGTCAAGATCCCGGGCGCCGGCGTCATCGAGCCGGCCACTCCGGGCAAGGCCATGGTCCTCCGCAAACCCTCCTGAGGGTCCCTCTGGAACTTGGGAAGGCGGTTCGCCGCCTTCCCGCTCTTTTCTCCACGGGATTGCGCCGGATGATCGCCGATCTGCCCTCGCTTCTGTTCAATGCCCTGGTCTGGGGCATGGCGACCTTCCTGGTCGCCGCCGGCCTGACCATGATCTTCGGCATCCTGCACGTGCTGAACTTCTCGCACGGCGGCTTCTTCATGATCGGCGCCTATGTGGCGCATTCGCTGACCAACTGGTCGGCGGCCATGGCGAACATCTGGGGGTTCCTCGCCGCCAGCGTCCTCGCCGGCGCAGTGATCGGCCTCGTCGGGCTCGTCGTCGACCGGGCGGTCTTCAGACGGCTCGCCCACGTGGACGGCGCCTACGTGCTGGTTGCGACCTACGCCCTGCTCCTCGTCTGCAACGGCTTCGTCAAGCTGGTCTGGGGCCTCAACGTCGTCAGCGCCTCGCCGCCGCCCGAACTCTTCGAGGTCTCCTTCATCGGCAACCTCGTCCTGCCGCACTATTCGCTCTTCGTGGTGGTCGCCGGGGTCGTCGTCTTCCTCGCCCTCGAGTGGCTCATCAACATGACCTCCGTCGGTCGCCTGATCCAGGCCATCGCCATCGACCCGTGGATGGCGCGCCTCCTCGGCGTCAATGTCGGCCTCATCTATTCGGCCACCGTCATCATCGGCTTCGCCCTCGCCGGCCTCGCCGGCGGCCTGCTGGTCGCCAACCAGAGCCTGTCCCCCGACCTCGCCGGCATCTTCATCATCCAGGCCTTCGGCGTCGTCATCGTCGGCGGCATGGGCTCCATCCGCGGCGCCTTCCTCGCCGCGATCCTGCTCGGCCTGGTCGACAGTTTCGGCACCGCCCTGTTGCCGCAGATGCCCGGCGTGCTGTTCTTCGTCGCCCTCGCAGCCATCCTCCTCGTCCGCCCGCGCGGCCTCATCGCCTCGGGGAGGCTGTCGTGACCCTGTCGCCCGCCGCCCGTTTCCTCCTGGTGCTCGCCGTGCTGACCGCTGCGGCGCTGCTCCTGCCCTTCGTCGCCAACCGCGGCCTCGTCTTCCTCGCCGGGGTCGTCGCCATCAACGTCGTGCTCGGCATGGCCTTCAACCTGCTCTTCTCGACCGCAGGGCTCCTCAGTTTCGGCCAGGCGACCTTCTCCGCCACCGGCGCCTATGCCGTGGCGCTGCTCCTCCTGAGGCTGCCGGACATTCCATTCCTCCTTGCCCTCGCCCTCGCGGCCGCGGCAGGCGCGCTGGCCGCCGTCGTCATCGGCTTCGTCGCCCTGCGCCGGACGGAGGGTGTCTACTTCGCGGTGCTGACCCTCGCCTTCGCGGAGCTGGTCCACGTCGTCATCGCCAAGACCTCGTTCTTCGGCCGGAACGACGGCCTCACCGGCATTCCCCGCCCGCGCCTCGGGCCGATCGATCTCGCCCAGGGGCAGGCCTACTACGTCTTCGTCATCGTCGTGACGGCCCTGCTCATCGCCTGCCTGTGGTGGGTGACCCATTCGCGGCTCGGGCGCTCGTTCCGTGCGGTGAGGCTCGACCCCATGCGGGCGGCCTTCCTCGGCATCGACGTGCGCCGCCGCCAGCTCGAGGCCTTCGCCATCTCCGGCGCCTGTGCCGCCACCGCCGGCGGCCTGATGGGCCCGCTGACCTCCATCGTCAGCCCCGACCTCGCCCACTGGGGGGAATCGACCAAGCCCATCCTCTTCACCCTCCTCGGCGGAGCCGGCCATTTCTGGGGACCGCTCGTGGGCGCCGTGGTCTTCTCCGCGGTCGAATACGGCACGCGCAGCCTCGCGGGCGCCTCCGACCTCATCACCGGCGGCCTCCTCCTGGCCGTGGTTCTGGCGATCCCGGGCGGGCTCCTCGGCCTCGCCGCACTCCTCGTCGCCCGGCTCCGGCCGAACCGCGCGGGCAATCAGCCTTCTCCGCCCGCCATTCCCGTGGCGAGCACCGCCGAGGGAGCAGCCCGATGAGCGCCGCCTCCCTCGCCGTCCAGGGCCTCTTCGCCGGATATGGCCGCACTCCGGTCCTCAAGGACGTCTCCCTCACCGTCGCGCCGGGTGAGCGCCACGTGGTCATCGGGCCGAACGGCGCCGGCAAGACCACCTTCTTCCGCGCCCTCTGCGGCGAGATCCTGCCCGCCGCCGGCACGATCCGCTTCGAGGGCCGCGACGTGACCCGCCTCGACGGCTTCCGCCGGGTGCGCGCCGGCATGGGCCGCTCCTTCCAGGTCGCCCGTATCTTCACCGACATGACGCCGGCCGAGAACGTCGTCGTCGCGCTGGAAGCCGGGGAGGTCTCGAACGGCACGGCGGGATGGCGCTTCGCCACCGCTCCCAGGGCGTCCCTTCGGGCCGAGGCGGAAGCGATCCTCTCCGATCTCGGCCTCGCCGGCCGCGGCGACGAACCCGCCTCCATCCTCAGCCACGGCGACAAGAAGCGCCTGGAACTCGCCATGATGCTGGCGCTGAAGCCGCGCCTCCTGCTCCTCGACGAGCCGACGGCGGGCATGGCCTCGGCCGACCGCATGGCGGCGGTCCGGCTGGTCCAGCGCATCGTCGCAGAGACCGGCGCCACCCTGATCCTCACCGAACACGACATGGACGTGGTCTTCCACCTCGGCACCCGGATCAGCGTCCTCCACTACGGCGAGATCGTCACGACGGGAACGCCGGAGGAGATCCGCGCCAACAGCTTCGTCAAGGAGATCTATCTCGGTCGCGGAGGCCACCATGCTTGAGGTCGACGGCCTCGACGCCTTCTATGGCGACAGCCACATCCTGCACGGCATTTCCCTTGCGATCGGCCCGGGGGAAGGCGTCGCCCTGCTCGGGCGAAACGGCGCCGGCAAGTCGACGCTCCTGAAGGCGCTGATGGACGCGGGACCGCGCGTTCGCGGAACCATCCGTTTCGAGGACCAGGACCTCACGGGCGAGCCGACCCACAGGAGAGCCCGGCGGGGCATCGCCCTGGTGCCGGAGGACCGGCGGATCTTCCCGCACGTGTCCGTCACCGAGAATCTGGAACTCGCGCGCCACGCCTGCCCGCCGGGCCTGACCCCGCCGACGCCGCAGGAGGTTGCGGCCCAGTTCACCCTGCTCCAGCCCATTCTCGACCGGCGGGGCGACCGGCTCTCCGGCGGCCAGCAGCAGATGGTGGCGGTGGGTCGCGGGCTCATGGCCCGGCCGAAGCTCCTGATGCTGGACGAGCCGGCCGAGGGTCTCGCTCCCGTCATCGTCGAGGACATGGCGCGCGAGATCGCGGCGGTGAGGAGGCGCGAGAACCTCGCGCTGCTCGTCACCGAGCAGAACATCGACTTCGCCCGCGCCTGCACTGACCGGCTTCTCATCATCGATTCCGGCGCCATCGTCTTTTCGGGCGACTGGAACGCCTATGATGCCGCGCCCGATCTCGAGGCGCGATTCCTCGCGGTCTGAAGGACGGCAGTGGTGGACGAGAGGATGGAGATGAACGCTTGCCCTCCCTGGCGGGACCCCAGCGGCTGGTCCTCGCGCCTCGATGCCGCCGACGTCGCGCGCCATCGCGCGGTCGGTGCCTGGCGCAACCGCACCATCGCCGACGACGCCCGCGAGCGGGCCGCCGCGACGCCCGACACGGTCTGCCTGCGACTCGGCGAGGAGACCCTCACCTTCGCCGAGGCCCTGACGCGGGCCGAGCACCTCGCGGCGGGCCTCTGGGAGCTCGGCCTGCGCCCCGGCGACGTGCTCTCATTCGCGCTGCCGAACTGGCTGGAGGCGCTGTCGGTCGACCTCGCGGCAGGGCTCCTCGGCCTCGTCATCAACCCCATCGTGCCGATCTACCGCGACGCGGAGTTCGGCCTGATCCTGAAGCACTGCCGGGCGAAGGCCATCATCGTCCCGGAGACGTTCCGCGGCTTCGACTATGCGGCCATGCTGGAGCGGCTGCGCCCGCAGCTCCCCGACCTCGCCCACGTCATCGTCGCCCGGGCCTCCACCCCGCGGCCGGGCATGCTGCGCCTCGAGGACGTCGGTGCAGCCGGCGGCGCCGTCCCCTGGCCGCGCCAGGTGCCGGAAGCGATCAAGATGGTCATGTACACCTCCGGCACCACCGGCATGCCGAAGGGGGTCCTCCATACCCATGAGACCATGGCCCATTCCATGGGGAGCTGCGTCGCCTACTGGGGCCTCGGCGCCGGGGACGTGGTGCTGATGCCCTCGCCGGTGACCCATGTCACCGGCTTCGCCTGGGGGCTGGAGCAGCCGTTCCAGCACGGCCTCGTCTCCGTGCTGATGGAGCGCTGGGACGCGACCGAAGCCGTGCGGCTCATCGACCGCCACGGCGTCGCGGTGACGGTTGGCGCTACGCCCTTCCTGCAGGAACTGGTCGACGCCACCGAGCGGGCGCAATCCCGCCTGCCCTCGCTCAAGGTCTTCGCCTGTGGCGGGGCGGCGGTGCCGCCCGACCTCGTCGCGCGCGCCAACGGGCTCTTCGCGAACGGGCGCGCGACGCGCGTCTACGGCTCCACCGAGGCGCCGATGATCACGCTCGGCTTCGTCGCGCCCGGGACCGAGCGCCTCGCCGCCGTCACCGACGGGCGCATCGTCGACTACGACATCAGGATCGTCGACGACGCCGAGCGTGACGTGGCGCCCGGCGCCGAGGGAGAGATCCTCGCGCGCGGGCCTGCGCTGTTCGTCGGCTATGCCGATCCGGCCGAGACCGCCGCCGCCTTCACCGCTGACGGCTTCTTCCGCATGGGCGACATCGGCCTCGTCGGCGAGGACAACTCCATCCTCATCACCGGCCGCAAGAAAGACCTCATCATCCGCGGCGGCGAGAACATCTCGGCCAAGGAGATCGAGGACGCCCTGCACCGCCATCCCGCCGTCCGCGAGGCGGTCGCGGTGTCCATGCCGCATCAGCGGCTCGGCGAGACCGTCTGCGCCTATGTCGTCCCGCAGGACGGCGCGAGCCCCACCCTCGCCGACCTCGTGGCGTCCCTCGCCGCGGCGGGACTTGCCAAGCAGAAATTTCCCGAGCATCTGGTGCTGGTCGAGGATCTTCCCCGCACCGCCTCCGGCAAGGTGAAGAAGGACATCCTTCGGCGCATGATCGCCGATCAACTGGCCGCCACCCCGACGGGATCTGCACTTGGCTGACGCATCCCTCCGCCGCGACGGCGAGACGAGCACCGAACCCTCCGCGCGCCGGGCCGGGCGCCGCCCGCCGAGCCCGCGCCAGGTCGCCAAGAACGCCGAGACGCGGCGACGCATCGTCGAGGCCGCCGGCATCGTCGTCGGCCGCCACGGTTATGCCGGCGCCTCCATCGCCCGCATCACCGCCGAGGCGGGCGTCGCCCACGGCGCCTTCTACCTGCATTTCGCCAACCAGCAGGCGCTCTTCGACGTGCTGCTGCCCGAGCTCGGCGGCGCCATGCTCGACAGCCTCACCGCAGCCATCCGCGACAGCCGGTCGCTGGAGGACATCGAGCGACGCGGCCTGCAGGCGAACTTCGCCTATCTCGCCGACCATCCCGAGATCTACCGGGTGATGAACGAGGCTGAACTCTATGCGCCGGCCGCCTTCCAGCAGCACCTGAAGGAGATACAGACCCGCTACGTGCGCTCGCTCCGGCGCAGCCGCGACCACGGCGGCGACCTGCACGGCTTCGCCGACGCCGAACTGGAGACCGTCGCCGCCCTGCTGACCGGCGCCAGGTCCTACCTGCTGATGATGTTCTGCCGCGACGGCAACGCCATCCGGCCGCTGGAGCCGGAAAAGCTCCAGACCTATCTCGACGTCTTCCTCAACGGCCTGCGCCGCCGCTGAGCGAGGCGCCGCCCTGCTGAATTCCGCTGCACCTGTGCCGGCTTTCGGGGCACCGAGCGAGCCCGCCCGGTCCCGCCGCGCCTGAGTTTACGCGCCATCGGGGCGTTTTCGGGCGCACGCGCGTCTGGCACCCCGCTTGCTTGTAACCAATTCAGCGCAGCCCCCGCCGAAGGGCGAGGACTTCAGGTTGGCGTGCCGCCTTGTTGTTGTGGAGATTGCGATGTTCGCAATCCTCGACCTCATCGGCTGCAAGGAACCGGCCCCCGCACGACGCGGACGCCGGCCGACGGCTGATCGTCCCCACAGCAACAGTCCAGAGCCGCAGCACGGACGGGTCCCGCCCGCCCGTCTGCTGAGCCATGCGCCGCAAGGCGCGGCCCTCTCGTGTCCGCATCACCCCCCTCAACCGATCCTCAGCGGAGTCTCCCATGTGTGACCGCCATGGCTGCATGCACCTGCCGAACCTCCACGCGATGAACTTCTCGCGGCGCGGCTTCCTCCGCGCCGGCGCGGCCGCCGCCGCCATCACCATGGCGGTGGGCCCCGACGTGGTCCTGGCCCAGGGCCGGCCGATCAAGTCGACCCACGGCACCGGCTTCTGCAACCTGAACATCTTCCTCGCCCACGCCATGCAGTTCTCGCGGGCCGAGGGCACCGACCTGCAGTTCGTCAACACGCCGACCTTCGCCGAGCAGGTCACCTTCCTCGGCATGGGCCAGGTTGACGTCGGGCTGATGCCCTATACGAGCTTCATGGCGCTGTTCGACGCGGGCGCACCGGTCAAGGTGGTGGCCGGCGGCGGCGTCGAGGGCTGCGTCATCGTCTCGCGGCCGGGCCTCGACACGCCGCAGAAGCTCAAGGGCAAGACCCTCGGCACCTTCCAGCTCGATACGCTGGAGGTCATGCCCTACGACTACCTGAAGAAGAACGGCATCAGCTTCCGCGACGTGACCGTCCGCTACATGGGCTCGACGCCCGAGGCCGTCGAGGCCTTCAAGGCGGGCGCCATCGACTGGATCTGCACCATCGAGCCCTACGGCACCGCCCTTTTGCGCGACGTGCCGGGGTCGCACAAGCTCTCGGACGGCACGGACATCTACGGCAAGGGCTACACGGACTGCGTGCTCGCCGCCCGTTCCAGCCTCATCGCCGAGAACCCCAAGGGCCTGAAGGCCATCATCAAGGCGATGATGCAGGCCCAGGCGATGGCCGAGAGCCAGCAGCAGGAGACGCTGAACAAGCTCGTCGGCACCTACTACAAGACCTCCATGGAGAACGCCGCCCTCGCCATGGGCAAGCAGCCCGCCGTGGTCGATGCCCGCTCGCAGACCCAGTTCATCCTGGAGCGCACCGACAGCCTGGTCGAGATGGGCTACATCAAGAAGAAGCCGACGCGCGATGCCATCGACTGGACGCTGCTCGAACAGGTCATCGCCGAGAACGCGGACCTCTACGCCAAGCTGAAATACAAGTCGGCGTGAGGCGGCGATGACGGACGCCGCCATCGCCAACCCCGCGCCGGCCGCTGCCAAGGCTTCCGCCGTTCCCCCTGGGACGGCGGAGACCTGGAGCACGCGCCTGAAGGAGAAACTGGCCGAATCCGGTCCCCGGATCGGCTGGACGCTGGTCTCGGTCGGGCTCTTCGCCGGAATCTGGGAGCTGCTCTGGGCGGTGGGCCTCGCCGACCCGAAGCTCCTGCCGCCGCCGCACGTCTTCCTCGGCGCCTTCGCCGACCAGGCCAAGTTCTTCAACACGGCCACGCGCTGGTCCATCGGCCTCAATCCGGCCGACGGACCGACGCCACGCCAGGCCCTGCTCATCACGGTGGGCGCCACCATGGGCCGCGTCTTCTCCGGGCTCCTCATCGCCTCGGTCCTCGCGGTCGCGGTGGGCGTTCTGATCCGCTACTTCCACCTCTTCGAGAAGCTGACGCTGCCGACGATCACCCTCCTGTCGCCGGTCTCGCCCATCGCCTGGCTGCCTGTCGCCATCTTCATCTTCGGCATCGGCAACGCGCCAGCCATCTTCATGGTCGTCATCGCGCTGTTCTTCCACATGGTCCTGGGAACGGTGGCGCAGATCGACGGGGTCAACAGGAACCTCATCAACGTCGCCCGCACCATGGGCGCGACCAAACGGCAGATCTACCTGCGCGTCATCGTGCCGGCCATCCTGCCGGGCCTGCTGATGGTCCTGAGACTGAACATGTTCGGGGCCTGGATGGTGGTGCTGATCGCCGAGACCACCGGCGTCGGATACGGCCTCGGGCAGGTGATCATGCTGGCGCGCAACACCTTCAACCCCTCGCTGGTCTTCTTCTGCATCGCCCTCATCGGCTTCCTCGGCTTTGCCTCCGACTGGGTCCTGCGCATGATCCAGAAGCGGATCCTCTACTGGGTGCCTGAAACGACGGGAGTTCTGCGTGGCCTCTGAGACCCCCACCCCCTACTCGTCGAAGGACAGTGTCGTCTGCCGCAACGTCTCCAAGGTCTGGGCGGCGGGCACCCGCCGCGCCCACGAGGCGCTGCGCGACATCGACCTCGACATCAGCCCGGGCGAGTTCGTCGTCTTTCTCGGGCCCTCGGGCTGCGGCAAGTCGACCCTGCTCTACCTGATCGCGGGGCTGGAGCCCGCGACGGCCGGCGAGATCTGGTCGTTCCGCGACCGGGTCGAGACCCCCTCGCCCGAGCGCAGCCTGATCTTCCAGGAGACCTCGCTCTTCCCCTGGCTCAACGTCTGGCAGAACGTCACCTTCGGCCATGCCATCCGCGGCGTGCCGGAGGCCGAGCGCAAGGCCATCGCGGCGGACGCGCTCCAGCGCGTCGGCCTCGCCGAGGCCATCAACAAGCGCCCGGACGAGCTGTCCGGCGGCATGCGCCAGCGCGTCGCGGTGGCGCGGGCCCTGTCGATGCGGCCGAAGGTGCTGCTGATGGACGAGCCCTTCGCGGCCCTCGACGTCCAGACACGCCAGAAGATGCAGGACTTCCTGCTCGACGTCTGGCGCGACAGCGGCGCCTCGGTGCTGTTCGTGACCCATTCCATCGACGAGGCGGTGGCGCTGTCGGACCGCATCGTCGTCTTCACCGCCCGCCCGGGGCGGATCAAGACGATCGTCACCAACACGCTGCCGCGGCCGCGCAACCTCTTCTCGCGCGAGAGCGAGGCCCTGCGCATCCACCTGACCGACCTGCTCCGCGACGAGGTCGACCGCGCCTTCGCCGAACAGGAAGGCCTGGTCCCGGCCGCCTGACGTCATCAGGCGGCAGTCATGCCGCCTCGCCCCATTCTCTCCATTCTGGATCCCGCCATGGCCACCTCCCTCGTCCGCAGCCGCACGCTGATCACCGGCGTCGTCGACCGCTTCTCCTGGAACCAGATCGACGACGGCGCGGTCCTGCAGGAGGACGGGGTGATCGCGGCCATCGGCACCTATTCCGACCTCAAGGCCCGCTATCCCACCGTGCCGGTGATCGGCAGCGGCGAGGAAATCGTGCTGCCCGGCTTCGTCAACGGGCACCACCACGTGGGGCTGACGCCGGTCCAGCTCGGCTCGCCGGACATGCCGCTGGAGCTGTGGTTCATCACCCGGCTCGTGATCCGCAACCTCAACCTTTATCTCGACACGCTCTATTCGGCCTTCGAGATGATCGGCTCGGGCATCACCACGGTGCAGCACATCCACGGCTGGATGCCGGGCACGCTCGAGGAGGTCGAGGCCAAGAGCTCCGACGTCATCCGCGCCTACGAGGACATCGGCATGCGGGTGTCCTACTGCTATGCGGTGCGTGACCAGAACCGGCTCGTCTACCAGGCCGACGCCGACTTCGTCGCCAGCCTGCCGCCCGAGCTGCGCGACCCGATGAAGCGCTATTTCGACCGCTTCAAGGCCGGCCTCGACGAGGTCATGGGCCTGTTCGAGAGCCTCTACCGCAAGCATCAGAACAAGAGCCGGGTGAAGATCCAGCTGGCGCCGGCCAACCTCCACTGGTGCTCCGACGGGGCGCTGACCCGGCTCTCGGAGGCCTCCAAGAAGTTCAACGTCCCGATGCACATGCATCTGCTCGAGACGGCCTACCAGAAGGAATATGCCTGGCGGCGCGGCGAATGCACGGCGCTCGAATATATCGACCGCTTCGACATGGTGAACGAACGCCTCACCCTCGGCCACGGCGTCTGGCTGAACGAGAGCGACATCGACCGCCTGGCGAGCGCCGGCGGCTGCGTCTGCCACAACTGCTCCTCCAACTTCCGCCTGCGCTCCGGCGTCGCCGCCCTCAACGTCTTCGAGGCGAAGGGCATGAACACGGCCATCGGCCTCGACGAGGCGGGCATCAACGACGACCGCGACATGCTGCAGGAGCTCCGGCTCGTGCTGCGCGCCCACCGCGTGCCGGGCATGGTGGAGGCGGACGTACCGACCATGGCGCAGGTGCTGCGCATGGCGACCACCGGCGGGGCCAAGACCACGCCCTATGGCACCGTCATCGGCAGCCTGGAGGTGGGGAAGGCCGCCGACCTGTCGCTGCACGACTGGAACGCCATCGCCTATCCCTATCTCGACGCGGAGACGCCGGTGCTGGACGCCTTCGTCCAGCGGGCGAAGGCGCAAGGCGTCAAGGCCGTCATGTGCGACGGCGAGATCCTCTATGCCGACGGCCGCTTCACCCGCGTCGACAAGGACGCCGCCCTCAAGGCCCTGCACGACGATCTCGCGAAAGCCCTCTCCCACGACGAGGTGGAGCGCCGGCACCTCTCCAAGGCCCTGCTGCCGCACGTCCGGCGCTTCTACGCCGACTACATCGACCCCGCGCGCCACGAGCCCTTCTACCGGCCGAGCTCGCGGGTCTGATCCTTCCTCCCTCCTCCTGAGCTGAACGCCCCGCGGCCGTGATCGCCTGGATCCGGCCGCGGGCGCCTGCCGTTGCGGTCTCTCCGACGCCCGCCGGGGCGCGCACCCGCGCAGCTTCAAGCGCGTCATGACGCCGCGAAAAGAAGACGCTTGGGTATGGGCCGCCGGCGTCAGTCGTCGGAGCCTCCTGACCAAGCGTGACGAAGTGGATCGCGCGTCAGGAGCAGACTTCGCCAGACAGCACTTTGCCAAGACCTCGCCGGCCGGGGGGCAACTCCCAGACGAGACGAGACGTCTAAAAAACGGGAGGATGACCAATGCGCAAGACAATGCTCGCCGCCTTCTCGGCGATCGCCATGATGCTGCCCGGCGCTGCCGCGGCTCAGGGCACACCACCGATCAGGATCGGCATCCTGGTCGCCCTCGAAGGTGCCTTCGCCGCAGGCGGGGCCGACGGCGTCCGCAACGTCGAGCTGGCGCTGAAGCAGATCAACAGCACGGTCGGCGGCCGCCGCATCGAGACGGTGGTGGCCCCCACCGACACCCGTCCGGACACCACCGTCCGCATGGCGCGCAAGCTCATCGAGCAGGACAAGGTCGACATCATCATCGGGCCGCTGTCCGGCTCCGAAGGCATCGCCATGCGCGACTTCGCCAAGACCATTCCCGGCAACGTCGTCATCAACGGCATCTCCGGCGCGCTGGAGACCACCTGGGTCGATCCGGCGCCGAACTTCTACCGCTTCAACCTCGACGGCGCGCAGTGGGGCTACGGCCTCGGCAGCTACGTGGTGAAGCAGAAGAACTGGCGGCGCGTCGTCACCATCGCCGCCGACTATTCCTTCGGCTACACCAACTTCATGGGCTTCGCCGTCGACTACTGCAAGGCGGGCGGCGACATCGTCCAGCGCTTCTGGCAGCCCCTCGGCCAGTCGGACTTCGGCGCCATCATCGCGCAGCTGCCCGACAACATCGACGCCATCTATCTCGGCCTCGGCGGCACCGACGCCATCAACTTCCTCAACCAGTACCAGCAGGCGGGCGAGCGCACGCGCCTGATCGGCGGCACCATCATGGCCGACCAGACCGTGCTGACCGCCCGCGGCCGGGCCAAAGAGGTGCTCACCGGCACGCCGACCTCGGGACCCTTCGCCATCGACAACCCCGATCCGGCCTGGCAGACCTACGTGAAGCTCTACCAGGATGCCTTCCCGGCCAACCAGCGCTTCCCCACGCCCTCGCTCTTCGGCCTCGGCTACTACGTCGCAACGCTTGCGGCCATTCGCGGTCTCGAGGCCGTCGGCGGCGACCTCGGCAACGGCCAGGCGCGGTTCAAGGAGGCGCTGAACAAGCTGCAGCTCGACAGCCCCATCGGCCGCATCACCCTCAACGAGAACCGCCAGGCCACCGGCACCGTGTTCATCACCGAGGTGGTCGAGGGCTCCGACGGCAACCTGACCAGCAAGATGGTCGCGCGGACCGACAACGTCACCCAGACGCTCGGCATGACCGCCGAACAGTACCGGGCGATCGGCCTGCCCTCCCGCAACGTCGTCGACTGCGCCAGGCTGCGCACCGGCGGCTGATCCGAGCCTCCACGTCCCTGTGAGGGGCCGGCGTCCCGCCGGCCCCCTTCATCGGCTCCTCCCGTCTGCCCCGGCAGACGGGAACGACGAGGCGGCCCGGATGACGTTGATCGGCTATCTCACGCGAACCCAGTTCGCCGATGGCGCCATCGACGATGCCCTGCCCGAGGAAGCATCCCGGCTCGGCAAGGCGCTGGTGCTCATCGACCCCGAACCCGGCGCCGCCGAAACGATGGCGCGCGTCGCCGACGCCCTGCCGCGTGTGCGGCTCGCGTCCTTCTGCGTCGATGACGGGGCGCCGCGGCGCAGCGACGTCGCCCAGGTGCTGGGCGCCCTCGACCGCGCGGAAGCCTCGACCATCATCGCCATAGGCGGACCGGGAGCCATCGGCCAGGCGCGCCTCGCGGCGGCGGCCGCCGGGCGGCGCGGCACGGACTGCGCCGTCATCGCCGTCCCCGTCAGTCTCTTCGACCTCGGGCTCGGCCGCCAGGTGCGCCTGCGCGACGGCGAGCCCGTCACCTGTCCGCGCCCCGACCGGGTGATCGCCGACCCGACCGCCCTCGCCCATGCGCCACCCCGGCGGCTGGCGGCGGCGGGCATGGAGATCCTCGTCCACGCCATCGAGGCCTATGCCAGCCCGAGCTACAACCCGCCCGCCGACGGCCTGGCGCTTGAGGCGGTCCGCCGCCTCGCCCGCTGGCTCCCCGTCGCCGTCGAGACACCGGGCCATGCCGAGGCGCGGCGCGAGACCCTCGCCGGTGCGCTGACAGCGGGCCTCGCCCTCGAGAAGGCGGTCGGCGGCGTCGATGCCCTCGCCCACCCGCTGGAGGACGCACTGGCGGGCCAGGCGCTGCCGGGCGAGCTGCACACGCCGGTGCTGGCAGCCTTCGTCGGCTTCAACGCCCGCGCCGTCGGCGAGCGCTACGGCGCACTCTCCCAGACCTTCGGGCCGACGGGCGGGCCCCTCGGGCTCGACGCCCGGCTCGCCGCCTTCGCCCGGACCCTGGGGCTTCCCGCGACCCTGCGCGAGACCGCGACCGACCCGAGCCGCTTCGCCGGCGTCGCCGAACGCGCCGCCGACGATCCCGCCGCGCTCGCCAATCCGCGCCTCCTCACCCCCGGCGACTGCCGGCGCATCCTGGAGGCGGCATGGTGAACAACCACCACAGACCGGCGGGGCAGCCCCATGGCAGCGCCTTCAGCGCCCGCGTCGAATCGTCCGTTGCCAGCCCGACGGGCTGCGATAAGGTCGGCGAGAAAAGACCGACACGACCACAAGAAGAAACGCCCGTTCATCAGGGAGGAGCGTTGTGAGTGTTGCTCACGCTGTCGCGCACGGCGTGTTTGGTCGCGCCTGCCTTTACGTGATGGACAAGGCGATGGCGCCCCATGCGCACCGTGAAGGCCATCTCATCTTCCACATCCATGGGCCGCAGGCCGAAGTGGTCGTCGACGGTCGGCCCTTCCCCCTCTCCCCGGGCCAGGCGGTCGCCATCAGCCCCTGGCAGCCGCACTACTACCGGCCCCTGACCAGCCGCGACAACGTGCTGGTCCTCGTCCTCTACATCCGCCCCGGCTGGTTCGTTCACGCCAGCCGCCAGGCTTCGGAAATCCTCCGCTTCGGCCGCGTCGGCGTCGACGTCACCGACCGGCTGGCCCGCCTGGTCAGCGATACCGGGCACCTGCTCGGCGCCCATGGCGGCACCGACGGGGGGTTCGAGGACCGGCTGAGCGCCCTCACCCAGGCCTGTTTCGACCAGACCTGGCAATGGACCGCGGAGGGCCAGCAGTTCATCGGCCAGGACCGGGCCCTGCGCGACTTCCGCATCCGCCGGGCCCTCAGACTGCTGGACGAGACGCTCGGCGAGCCGATCGACCTCGCCCGCCTCTCCCGCGCCGCGGGCCTCTCGCGGCCGCATTTCTTCAAGCTGTTTCGCGAACAGATCGGCCTGCCGCCGAACATCTACTTCAACGCGCTGCGCATGGAGAGGGCGATCGAGCGGCTGGCGCTCGGCAAGGAGACGGTGGCGGACATCGGCCTCGACCTCGGCTTCTCCACCCCGGCGAGCTTTTCCAGGTTCTTCATCGCTAACGGCGTCGTCCCGCCCAGCACCTACCGGCGCAGCGTCATGGCCCATGCGACCCAGTGATGAGCCGCGAAAGAAAAGACCCTCGGTAAAGCCCTCCCGCGACCGGTGGGCCTAGCCTGTCCTCCTCACGCGGCGCCCCGGCCGCGGAGTTTCATGTGTCGACGGTGCGATGGACAAGTTCGCCAGGAACCACCCCGTCTGGGCTTTGGTGATCGCGCTCCTCGTGGCGGTCTTCCTGTGGCTCGTGCTCGCCCCGTGGCCGGCCGAGCTCGAGGCCGCGGTCGGGCGCAAGCGGATCTTCCTCAACGCCCTCCTCGGCGGCATCACGCTCGGCGCCCTCTATTTCCTCGTCGCCTCGGGCTTCACCCTGATCTTCGGGCTGATGCGCATCGTCAATCTGGCGCATGGCTCGCTGTTCCTGCTCGGCGGCTACATCGGCTACGAGATCACCACCTATACCGGCTCGTGGCTCCTCGCCTTTCCCATCGTCTTCGTGGTCGTCGGCCTCCTCGGCCTCGCCATGCAGCGCTTCGTCTTCGCCCACATGGAAGGCGAGGAACTGCGCCAGACCCTGGTCAGCATCGGCCTGTCGGTGGTGCTGGCGGACGTGATGCTCTGGTACTGGGGCGGCCAGTCCTACACCACGCTCGCCCCCGCCTTCCTGCGCGGCCCCGTCGAGCTGCCGCTGATCTCCTCCATCAATCCGACCAGCGGCGAGGCCATCTTCATCCGCTACCCCTCGGTGCGCGTCTGGATCCTCGTCGCGGCCATCGTCATCGGCGTGGCCATGTGGCTGGTGCTCAACCGCACCTCGCTCGGCATGCTGATCCGCGCCGGCGTCGACGACCGGGAGATGCTGGCCGCCTCCGGCGTGCGCATCCAGCTGGTCTTCCTCGCCGTCTTCGTCTTCGGCGCCGGGCTCGCCGGCATGGCCGGGGTCGTCGGCGGCACGTTCCAGTCGCTGTCGCCGGGCGAGGACACACGCTTCCTTCTCGCCAGCCTCGTGGTCGTCATCGTCGGCGGCATGGGCTCCATCGTCGGGGCCGCCATCGGTGCAGCGGTGATCGGCGTGACGGAGCAGATGGGCCTCGTCTACGCGCCGACCTATTCGGTGGTCTTCACCTTCCTGATCATGGCGGCGGTGCTCGCCTTCCGGCCGCAGGGCCTTCTCGGCGCGGGGCGGTGAGCGATGGCCCTGGCTGACCAGGCCCCCACGGGGGCGCGCATCAACCCCGCGGCGGCGCCGGGCCGTTCGTGGATCGAGCGGATACCGCCGGGCTGGTGGATCGCCGTCGTCGTGCTTCTCGCCATGCCCATGGTCGCCAACAATTTCTGGCTGTTCCAGGTCATGGGCTGGAGCTTCATCCTCGGCATGATCGCGGTGAGCCTCACCTTCCTCGCCGGCTACGGCGGCATGGTGAGCCTCCTGCAGATGAGCATCGCGGGCCTCGCCGGCTACATGGTCGCAATCCTCGGACCGTCGGGGACGACCTCGATCAGCCTCGGCCTCGCCTGGTGGATCGCCCTCCCAGCGGCCTTCCTCGTCGCGGCGATCTTCGCCACCCTCTCCGGCGCCCTCGCGGTCCGCACCGAGGGCATCTACACGATCATGATCACCCTCGCGATCGCCGCCGCCTTCTTCTACTTCACCCGCCAGAACTACACGATCTTCAACGGCTATTCCGGCTTCAACCTGGTGCTGCCGCCGCGGCTCTTCGGGGTGAACTGGCGCGATCCCGTGCCCTTCTACTACCTCTGCCTCGGCTGCGCGGCGCTGTGCTATGGCGCCGTCGTCTACATCTCCCGCTCGCCCTTCGGCCTCGCCCTCCAGGGCGTGCGCGACAATCCCCGCCGCATGGCGGCGCTCGGCTTCAACGTCACCGCCCACCGGGTCGCGGCCCACGCCCTCGCCAGCGTCTTCGCCTCCGTCGGCGGGATCCTGCTGGTCTGGCAGAACGCCCAGATCGCCCCCGGCACGATCGGCATACCCGCCGCCATCGACATCCTCGTCGTCGCCGTGATCGGCGGCCTTCGGCGTCCCCTCGGCGCCTTCGTTGGGGCCTTCATCTACGTGATCCTGCAGGTCTTTTCGCCTGACGTGCTCGGCGTCTTCGGCTTCTCGGCGGAACGCTTCAAGCTGATCATCGGCCTCGGCTTCCTTGCGGTGGTGCTGTTCTCGCCCGACGGGGTGCTGGGCCTGTGGGACCGCTGGCGGGCGCGCCGGGCGCGGCGGGTCGATCCGCTGACGGGGGCGCCGCGATGACCCTCACACGCCCCGACGACCGCCCGGCCCAGATGAACAGCGGCAACGCGCTGGAGCTGCGCGGGATCACCAAGATGTTCGGGGCGCTGGCTGCCATCGCCGACGTGACGCTGACCGTGCGGCCCGGCGAGCGGCGGGCCGTGCTCGGCTCCAACGGCGCCGGCAAGACGACGCTGTTCAACTGCATCACCGGAGACTTTCCCGCGACCTCCGGCATCATCCGCTTCTTCGGCGAGGACGTGACCGCCTTCCCGCCCTACGAGCGCATCCGCCGGGGGCTGCGCCGCACCTACCAGATCTCGTCGCTCTTCGCCGGCCTGACGGTCATCGACAACGTCTACCTCGCCTGTCGCGGCGTCTCGCGCAACCGCTACTCGCTGCTGCGCCCGCGCACCGACGACGCCCTCGTCCACGCCGCCGAGATGCTTGTCGAGGCGGTGCACCTCACCGCCGTGCGCGACCGCCTCGTCGGCGAGCTCGCCTACGGCCAGCAGCGCCAGCTCGAGATCGCCCTCGCCATGTCGGGCGCGCCGCGCTTCATCCTGTTCGACGAGCCGGCGGCGGGCCTCTCCCCGACGGAGCGGCGCGATCTCGTCGCCATCCTCACCTCGCTGCCCGCCCATATCGGCTACATCATCATCGAGCACGACATGGACGTGGCGCTGCGCGTCGTCGAGAGCGTGACGATGATGCACAACGGCCGCATCTTCAAGGAAGGCCGCCCCAGCGAGATCGAGGAGGACCCGGAGGTCCAGGAACTCTACCTGGGGGGTGGTCATGGCTGAGCGCTTCGCCCCGCCGCCCAAGGCCGGCGTCCCGGTGCTGCAACTGCAGGGCGTCAACGTCTTCTATGGCCGCAGCCACGCCGTGCAGGGCGTCGACCTGACGCTGCACTCCGGCGTCCTGTCGGTGGTCGGCCGCAACGGCATGGGCAAGACGACCATGTGCAAGGCGATCATGGGCCTCGTGCCCATCGCCTCGGGCTCGATCCGCTTCATGGGCGAGGAGATCGCCGGCCGGGCGCCGGCGGAGATCGCCCGGCTCGGCATCGGCTACGTCCCCCAGGGCCGGCGGCTGTGGCGCTCGCTGACCGTGCACGAGCACCTGCGCCTGATGGCGAAGCCGAAGGGACGCTGGACGCCCGAGCGCATCTACGAGGTGTTCCCGCGCCTCGCCGAGCGCCGTCACAACGGCGGCGCCCAGCTCTCGGGCGGCGAGCAGCAGATGCTCGCCATCAGCCGCGCCCTGCTGATGAACCCGCGGCTCCTCGTCATGGACGAGCCGACCGAGGGCCTCGCGCCCGTCATCGTCTCCCACGTGGAGGAGACGCTGGTGCGTCTCGCCGCCGAGGGCGACGTCTCCATCCTCGTCATCGAGCAGAACATCGGTGTGGCGACGCAGATGTCCGACCCGGTCGCCATCATGGTCAACGGCCGGATCAACCGCGTCATCGCCTCGGCGACGCTCGCCGCCGACCGCGACCTGCAGCAGCGCCTGCTCGGCGTCGGCCGGCACGGCCACGAGGAGACCGAACCCGCCGGCAGCAACACGGAGACGGGCGGGCCGCCGTCCGCCGCCGAGCCTGCCGTGCCCCAAGGCCCGATCCGCGTCTACATGGCCAATCCCGCGACGCCGACGCGCTGGTCGAAGGACATTCCGGCCGCGCAGATCGAGGCCTCGGCCCGCACCATATCCCGCCCGACGCTGGCCACCATCGACGGCCGGCGCATCGGCGACACCTCCGCCCTCGCGGCGCGCGGCCCGAGCGAACCGCACGTCGTCATCGCCGGCACGCTCGACACCAAGGGCGACGAGCTACGCTACATCCGCGACATCATCCGCGCCGCCGGCCTGCGCACGCGCCTCGTCGACCTGTCGACCCAGGGGCGCAACCAGGGCGCCGACGTCTCCGCCCAGGAGGTCGCCCTCGCCTCGCCCCGCGGCTCCGCAGGCCTCGGCTCCGGCGACCGGGGCACCGCCGTCGCTGCCATGGCAGAGGCCTTCCGGGCCTGGATCGAGACGCAGCAGGGCATCATCGGGCTCATCTCGGCCGGCGGCTCGGGCGGCACGGCCATTGCCACCGCGGCGATGCGCGTCCTGCCTGTCGGGGTGCCGAAGCTCATGGTGTCCACCATGGCCGCCGGCAACGTCGCCGACTACGTCGGTTCCACCGACATCACCATGATGCATTCGGTGACCGACGTTCAGGGACTGAACCGCATCTCCCGCGCCGTTCTCGGCAATGCCGCCCACGCCATGGCGGCGATGGCCGCCGCTCACCTCGCAAGCATGTCGGCACCCCGGCCCGTCGCCGCGCCGGACCGCCCGCTGGTCGGCCTCACCATGTTCGGCGTGACGACGCCCTGCGTGCAGCAGGTGGCGCGGCTGATCGAGGCGGAATGGGAGCCGGTCGTCTTCCACGCCACCGGCGTCGGCGGCCGGTCGATGGAGACGCTGATCGACAGCCGCCTCCTCCAGGGCGTCATCGACGTCTCGACGACGGAAGTCTGCGACATGCTGATGGGCGGCATCCTTCCGGCGACCGAGGATCGCTTCGGCGCGGTGATCCGCACGAAGATCCCCTATGTGGGCTCGGTCGGCGCCCTCGACATGGTCAATTTCGCGGCGCCGGAGACGGTCCCGGAGCACTATCGCGGCCGCAAGCTCTATTCCCACAACCCGCAGGTGACGCTGATGCGCACCACCGCGGAGGAGAACGCCCGCATGGGCCGCTGGATCGGCGAGCGGCTGAACCTCATGGAGGGTCCCGTGCGCTTCCTCATCCCCGAGGGAGGCGTCTCGGCCCTCGATGCGCCCGGCAAGCCCTTCCACGATCCCGACGCCGACGCCGCGCTGTTCGGTGCCCTCGCCGCGACCGTGCGCGTCACCGCCAGCCGGCAGCTCATCCGGCTGCCCCATCACATCAACGACCCCGCCTTCGCCCAGTCCCTGGTGCGCGAGTTCCTCGCGCTGCACCAAGGGCGCCGCGGCACGGCGCGCAGGAGGACCTGACCCATGGCTCGCTTCGCCAAGCAGGACCTCCTCGCGCGCTACCGCGCCATGATCGACCGGGGCGAGGCGATCGTCGGGGGTGGCGCCGGCACGGGCCTCTCGGCCAAGTGCGAGGAGGCCGGCGGCATCGACCTCATCGTCATCTACAATTCCGGTCGCTTCCGCATGGCCGGCCGCGGGTCGCTCTCCGGCCTGATGCCCTATGGCGACGCCAACCAGATCGTCATGGAGATGGCCGGCGAGGTTCTGCCGGTGGTGAGGACCACGCCCGTCATCGCCGGGGTCTGCGCCACCGACCCGTTCCGGCAGATGGACGTCTTCCTCGACGAGGTGAAGCGCATCGGCTTTGCGGGCGTCCAGAACTTCCCGACCGTCGGGCTCATCGACGGGGTCTTCCGGGCGAACCTCGAGGAGACCGGCATGGGCTACGGCCTCGAGGTCGAGATGGTGGCGCTCGCCAATGCCAAGGGCCTCCTGACCACCCCTTACGTCTTCTCCGAAAACGACGCGGCCAGGATGGCGGGCGCCGGCGCCGACATCGTCGTCTGCCATCTCGGACTGACGACCGGCGGCTCCATCGGCGCCGAGACCGCACTGAAGCTGCAGGACTGCCCGGCCATCGTCGACGCCTGGGCGGCGGCGGCACTGGCCGTCAAACCGGACGCCATCATCCTCGTTCACGGCGGGCCGGTGGCCCAGCCCGCCGACGCCGAATTCATCCTGAAGAACACGCGCCACTGCCACGGCTTCTACGGCGCGTCGTCGATGGAACGCCTGCCCGTCGAGGTGGCGATCCGC
Source organism: Rhizobiales bacterium Ga0077556 (assembly GCA_001464235.1). GTDB lineage: Bacteria > Pseudomonadota > Alphaproteobacteria > Rhizobiales > Phreatobacteraceae > Phreatobacter. The sequence goes on from LNFH01000149.1 coordinate 26,897, forward strand.
GATCAGAC
>LNFH01000150.1 GCA_001464235.1 Rhizobiales bacterium Ga0077556
ACAAGATCGCGGCCCGCGAGGGTCCCGCTGCCGCCGTGCCGCCCGGGACTGCCCCCCTCGCAGCGAGGCAGCCCGATGAGCGACGCCGACCTTCTCTTCACATCCGCCACGAAGGCCGCGGCATCGATCCGTGCCAGGAAGCTCTCGCCGGTGGACTATGTCGGCGCGGTCCTCGATGCGATCGGACCCGAGCAGGAGCGGCTCAACTGCTTCGTCACCGTCATGGCAGACGAGGCCATGGACCAGGCGCGGCGGGCCGAGGCCATGGTGATGGCGAGCGAGCCGCTCGGCCCCCTCCACGGCGTTCCCGTCCACATCAAGGACCTGATCGACGTCGCCGGCGTCAGGACGACCCACGGCACCGCGATCTTCGCCGACAATGTCGCCAAGGCCGATGATGTTCTGGTCAGCCGCCTGCGCGCCGCAGGCGCCGTCATCATCGGCAAGACCACCACGCCGGAGTTCGGCAACAAGGGGATGACCGACGGCCCGAGCTTCGGCATTACGCGCAACCCCTGGAACATCGACCGCACGCCGGGCGGCTCCAGCGGCGGGGCCGCGGCGGCGGTCGCGGCCGGCCTCGCCCCGCTCGGCCTCGGCACCGACGGAGCGGGCTCCGTGCGCGGCCCTGCCGCCTGCTGCGGCGTCGTCGGCCTGAAGCCGACCCTGGGCGCGGTCCCCTACGACACCACCCGCGACGCCTTCGGCAACAACATCTATGCCGGCCCCCTCGCCCGCACCGTCACCGACGCGGCGGTGATGCATGCCGTGCTGACCGGCACGACGGCGAAGGACCCCTGGACGCAGGGCGGAACGGACCGCCGCCAGCTCTCGCCGGCCCTCGTCGGCGCGGATCTCTCCGCCATCCGGATCGGCTTCATCGAGCGCTGCGCCAACCCGCGCGTCGCCGCCGACGTCGCCGCCAACACCCGGGCCGCGCTCGCCGCCTTCGCCGATCTCGGCGCCGAGGTGGAGGACGTCACCGACGCGGTCGACTGGATCGAGCTGGAGGGTCGCATTCTCTACCAGTCGAACTTCTCCGTCTTCTGCGCTCCCTTCCTGCCGAAGTGGCAGAACCAGATGGACCCCGTGACCCTCGCCTTCATGCAGCGCGGCGGCACCTTCTCGCTGGCCGATTTTCGCAACGCCCAGTTCGCCCGCACCCGCCTGTTCCGACAGATCCAGGCCCTGTTCGAGCGCTACGACTTCCTCGTCATGCCGACGAACACCCGCAGCGCCCTGCCCGTCGGCTTCGACGCGGCCAACGACGAGGTGGAGGTCGACGGCGTCAAGTGCGGCATCACCCGCCAGGGCTGGACCTCCTACCAGTACCCCTTCAACCTGACCGGCCATCCCGCCGTCTCGGTGCCGTCCGGCTTCGCTGACGACGGGCTGCCGACCGGCCTCCAGATCGTCGCGCGGTGGGGCGCCGACACCGACATGCTGCGGCTCGCCTCGCTCCTCGAACTGACCCGCCCCTGGGCCCAGCATCGCCCGCCCGCCCCGTGAGGCAGCCATGATCGAATCCGACTGCTTCCTGACCATCGCCGAACTCGGCGAGCGCTATGCCGCCGGCACGACGACGCCGTCGGCCATCGCCGAACTCAATCTCCAGCGCCTCAGCCGCATCGATCCGGTCATCAACGCCATGCAGGTCGTCGATGCCGAGGGAGCGCTCGCAGCCGCCGAGGCGAGTACCCTCCGCTGGCGCGACGGCGCGCCGCTCGGGCCCCTCGACGGCGTCACCGTCACGATCAAGGACAATGTCGACGTCGCCAGATTTCCGACGCGCCACGGCTCGCTGACGACGCCGGACACTCCCGCCGCCCATGATTCACCCGTGGTGGCCCGGCTGCGCGAGGCCGGCGCGGTCATTCTCGGCAAGACGCGCCTGCCCGAGTTCGGCTGGAAGGGCCTCACCGACGGACCGCTGCAGGACGGCCCCACCCGCAATCCCTGGAATAGGGCCATGTCTCCGGGCGGCTCCAGCGGCGGCGCGGCGGCCTGTGTCGCCGCAGGCATCGGCACCATCGCCTTCGGCAACGATGGCGGCGGGTCGATCCGCATTCCGGCCAATCTCTGCGGCCTCTACGGCATCAAGCCGACCTTCGGTCGCGTCCCGCATCATCTGCAGGAGGGCATGTTCGCGACCCTCGTGTCCGGCGGGCCCATCGCGCGCACGGTCGCCGATGCCGCCACCACGCTGGCGGTCATGGCCCGGCCGGACGACCGCGACTGGTTCGCGCTGCCACCCGTTCCCGACGACTGGCTGTCCGGATTGCGGCCCCGCCTGAACGGCCTGCGCATCGCCTATGCTCCGGTCCTCGGCGGCATCGGCGCCGACGACGAGGTTCGGGCGATCGTCGATGGCGCCATCGAGACGCTGAGGCGGCAGGGCGCCGCCATCACCGAGGTGCCCTCGCCCATCGGCGAGCTCAAGGGGCGCTTCGAGGCCTACTGGATCGGCGCCTTCGCCCGGCGAATGCGGCTCATCCCCAAGGACAGGTGGGGCGACCTCGATCCGGCGTTCCGCGATCTCGCCGAGCGCGGCATGGCGGTGACGACCGACCAGATCCTCGACGCCGAGGCAGCGCGCGCCGCCCTGGGGCGCGAGTTCGCGATCTTCCACCGCGACTGGGACCTTCTCCTGACGCCCACCATGCCGCATGTCGCACCGCCGGTGGAGACGATCTACCACTGCCAGGCCTATGACCGCTGGCGCGACAGCGTGCCCTTCACCCTCCCCTTCAACCTGACGGGCCAGCCGGCCTCGACCGCGCCCTGCGGCCTGTCGGCCTCGGGCCTGCCGGTGGGGCTCCAGGTGGTCGGACCGAAATATGCGGAGCGGCTGATCCTCGAGGCAGGGCTCGCCATCGAGGCCGCCCTCGGCTTCGCCCAGCCCCATCCCGTGCTGCTGAAGGCGCTCGGCTGACCTCAGCCGAGCCGCGCGACCGCAGCGAAGCCTTCGCCCGCCGCCTCCAGCGCCCTGTCGATGTCCGCCTCCGTATGGGCGCAGGACAGGAACATGTTGTGCCGGGGGTGGAAATAGGCCCCCGCGCGCAGCGCCGCCGAGCAGAAGGCGGATCCCCTGGCGAAACCCGCGTCGTCCGCGAACAGCACCAGCGGCATCTGCGGCGGCCCGCTCTGGCTGATCGCGACCCCGTGCCGCCCGGCGAGCCTGTCGAGCCCGTCGCGCAGGCGCCGGCCCATGCGGCCCATCAATGCGGGACCGTCGATGCGGGCGAGTTCGGTCAGCGTGGCGTGGGCCGCGGCCATGGGCACGGCCTCGCACCAGAACGAGCCGGTGGTGAAGATCTTCGTCGCCGCCTCGCGCCAGCGCTCGCCCCCCGTGATGGCGCCGAGCGGATAGCCGTTGGCGATGGCCTTGCTGAAGGCGGAGAGATCGGGCCGCACGCCGATGGTCTCCCACGATCCGCCGAGCGCCAGTCGAAACCCTGCCCGCACGTCGTCGAGGATCAGCGCCGCGTCGGCCTCGTCGCAGAGTTCGCGCATGCGGCGCGCGAAGGCCGGGTCGGGCAGGTCCAGCGCCCGCCCCATGTCGTGCCGGAAGGCGGTGACGATGATCGCCGCGAGATCGCCGCCGGCCTGGTCCACGGCGGCCTCGAGGCTGGCGACGTCGTTGTAGTCGTAGTGGAGGATGTGGGCGCGGTCCTCGGCCGTCACCCCCGCCAGCGACGGCGAGCACCACGGGACGGCGCCGTGATAGCTGCCGCGGGCGACGAGGAGCTTGCGCCGGCCGGTGCCCGCGCGCGCGATGGTGACGGCGGCGGTCGTCGCGTCGCCGCCGTTCTTCTCGAACATGCACCAGGCGGCGTGGGGGATCATCGCCACCATCAGCTCCGCGAGGTCGACGAGGACCGGCGCCGGCCCGTTCAGCGTGTCGCCGAGCGCCGCCTGGCGCCGGGCCGCGGCCTCCACGGCGGGATGGTGGTGGCCGAGCACGATCGGCCCCCACGAGCACATGAAGTCGACGAACTCCCGCCCGTCGACGTCGACGATGCGGCACCCCTCGCCCCGCTCGAAATATTGCGGGTAGCCGTCGGGAAGGCCGGCGGCGTTGAGATGCCCCCAGAGGCCGCCGGGGATCACGCTCCGCGCCCGGCGGCGCAGGTCCGCATCGCGCGAATTGTCATGCGGGCGCGGTGTCGATGCGGACATGGCGGGTCCTTCCGGAAGCGGGCCGACGTGGACCGAGCCTAGATGAGACGGCGCGGCGCGACCATGGACCCCGTCGGGACCCCGGCCGGCGGGGCGCGCAGGTCACGCCCGCCGCAACGCTGTCACCCGACGGCCGCGATTGCGATGCGCGGGCCTCTGCCGCAGCATCGCCGCCCGTGCCGCAAAGGACCCGTCGCCATGCCCAGTGAAGACCTGAAGGCCGAGGCCGCGGGCTGGCTCTCCGCCCTCGAGGGCAGCCTTTCGGGACCAGAGCCGCGGGGCGTCGCCGCGCTCTTCCACGCGGATTGCCACTGGCGGGATTTCCTCGCCTTCACCTGGACGATCGTGACGCTCGACGGGCGCGACGAGATCGTCGCGATGGCGGCGGCACGTGCGGCCGAGGCCGGCGCCCACGCCTTCGCCCTCGACGGCGAGCCGAAGCGGACCGCCGACGGCCTCGAATTCTGGTTCACCCTGTCGACCGCGGTCGGCCGCGGCCGCGGCCATGCGCGCCTGCGCGAGGGTCGATGCTGGACCCTGCTGACGACCCTGCGGGAGCTGACCGGCCACGAGGAGAAGCGCGGCGACACGCGCCCCCTCGGCACGGTCCACGGCGCCGTCCGCCACCGCCGGACCTGGGCGGACGCGCGCGCCGAAGACGCCCGCATCGGCCTCGACCGGCAGCCCTATGTGCTCATCGTCGGCGGCGGCCAGGGCGGCCTCGGCCTCGCGGCGCGGCTGAAGCAGATCGGCGTGCCCGCCCTCGTCGTCGATCGCCACGCGCGGCCGGGCGATGCCTGGCGGAACCGCTACCGCTCCCTGTGCCTGCACGATCCGGTCTGGTTCGACCACATGCCCTACCTGCCCTTCCCGGACCACTGGCCCGTCTTCACGCCGAAGGACAAGATGGGCGACTGGCTGGAGGCCTATGCCTCGATCATGGAACTCGACGTGTGGAGCAGCACCACCTGCCGCGGGGCGCGCTACGACGCGGGGCTCGGCCAGTGGACGGTGGAGGTCGACCGGGACGGCACGCCCGTCACGCTGCATCCGCAGCACCTGGTGCTGGCGACGGGCATGTCGGGCAAGCCGAACCTGCCCCGCGTGCCCGGGCAGGACCTCTTCCGCGGCGTACAGCACCATTCGAGCGCCCATCCCGGCGGCGAGGCCTTCGCCGGCAAGCGCTGCGTCGTCATCGGCGCCAACAACTCGGCCCACGACATCGCCGCCGACCTCTGGGAGCACGGAGCGGACGTCACCATGGTCCAGCGCTCGCCGACCCTGGTGGTGCGGTCGGAGACGGTCCAGCGGCTCGGCTGGTCCCTCTATTCGGAGGCCGCGCTCAGGGCCGGCATCGGCGTCGACGACGCCGACCTCATCGTCGCCTCGACGCCCTTCGCCGTGCTGCCGCAGATGCTGAAGCCCGTCGTCCAGCGGATGAAGGAGGAGGATGCCGACTTCTACGAAAGCCTGCGCGCCGTCGGCTTCATGCTGACCTTCGGCGAGGACGAGACAGGGCTCGGCCTCATGTATCCGCGGCGGGGCTCGGGTTACTACATCGACGTCGGCGCATCCGGCCTCATCGCCGGCCGCGAGATCGCCCTGCGCAGCGGCGTCGGCGTCGCCGGCCTGACGGCCGATTCCGTCGTCCTGGACGACGGCTCGGCCCTGCCCGCCGACCTCGTCGTCTACGCCACCGGCTACGGCTCCATGACCACCTTCGCCGCCGAGCTCATCTCGCAGGAGGTCGCCGACAGGGTCGGGCCCTGCTGGGGCATGGGATCGGGAACGGCGCGCGACCCCGGCCCCTGGATCGGCGAGTTGCGCAACATGTGGAAGCCCACGGCCCAGGAGGGATTGTGGTTCCACGGCGGCAATCTCGCCCAGTCCCGCCACTACTCCCGCTATCTCGCGATCCAGCTGAAGGCACGCTTCGAGGGCATTCCCGTGACCGTCTTCGACCGGCCGCGTCTCCCCGCCTGAGAGCGAAAGCCGGACGTCACGCCCTTGAGGCGCCGCTCACCACATAGGTCGGCATCTCCATGCAGTCGCGGGAGCCCCAGCCGGCGGCGCTCGCCTCGTCGAAGACCCCCAGCGTGGCGGCGGCCACGGGGAGGTCGAAGCCGCGCGACTGCGCCTCGGCGATCATCGTGCGGAGGTCCTTGCGCATGCCGTCGCAGTCGAAGAGTCCCGGCCCCAGCGACTTGCCGTCGAGCGCCTGGGCCACCGTCGCGCCGCGCGCCCGCAGCACATTGGGAGCCCCCGACGTCTCCTGGAAGATCTCGATCATCTTCGCCCGGTCGATGGGCAGGTGCCGGCAGAGCGCGAAGGCCTCGCCCAGCGCCTGCCAGTAGATCGCCAGCGGCAGGTTGATCGCGAGCTTGAAGCTCGAGCCCGCCCCCACCGGACCGACATGGTCGAAGCGGCGACAGAGCGTCTCGATCACCGGCCGCGCCCGGTCGATCGCTGCGGCGTCGCCGCCGGCGAAGCCGATCAGCTGGCCCTTCAGCGCCGGCCCGACCGTCCCGCCGACGGGACACTCGACGAAATCGGCGCCCTTGCCCGCCACCTCGGCGGAGAGCTGCTCCTCCGTCTCCGGGCGCACGGTGCTCATCTCCAGGAAGAGCTTGCCGGTGACCGGCGCCGCGAGAAGGCCCGACGGGCCCCGATAGACCTCGTCGATGGCCGCCGCGTCGGTGAGAATGGTGATGACGACGTCGCAGGCGGCGGCGAGTTCGGACGGTGACGACGCGACCGTCGCGCCCATCGCCCGCAGCGGCTCCGCACGGGCCGCGGTGCGGTTCCACACGGTCACCGCATGTCCGGTCTCGACGAGGCGTTGCGCGATGGCGGCGCCCATCCGGCCGAGGCCTGCTACTCCGATGCTGGTCATGCGTTCTCTCCGGAATGCCGTGGCGGGGTGTGAAACGTCGTCGGTCAGTTGCACAGACCGGAGACGAGAAGGATGGTCATGGTCGCCGTGAGATGCGCCCGCGTGGCCTCGACCGCATCGTCCGCCCGCCGGTCGAGCACGGCCTGCATGATGGCCCGGTGCTCCGCGTCGAGGTCGCGGATGGGGTTCTGCATCGGCACGGACAGGCGCCGGTAGCGCTCGGACTGGGCGAAGAGAAAGTCGCGGGTCTTCAGCAGCCAGTGGTTGTCGCAGGCCGCGACCAGCACGGCGTGGAAGGTCGTATGGGCGTCGGCATAGTCGTCGCTCAGTCGCTTGGCATCGTCCGGTGCCCGTTCGGGAACACGGGAGAGCCGGTGATAGGCGGCGAGGATTTCCGATTCCCAGGCGACGTCGCCGCGGGCGATGGCGAGGCGCAGGCAACTCGCCTCGATCTCGATACGGGCCTCGGTGATGGCCCTGAGATCGGCGGCCGCGATCGGCGGCACGCGGAATCCCTTCTGGGCCTCCATCGCGACGAGCCCCTCGGCGGCGAGGCGCGAGAGCGCTTCGCGGATGACCCCGCCGCTGACCCCGGTTTCGGCGGCAATGTCCGCGATCTTCAGCTTGGCCCCGGGCGCCAGGCGGCACGACAGGAGATCGGCCCGCAGGCGGTCATAAGCCCCTTCCGTCAGGCTGGCGGAGGGGCTGAGGGGGCGGAGGAGAGCGGCAGTGCGAGGCGACACGTGAAATCGATAGCACGGCAGAAAATTTGTTTCTTCTGGAAAATCGATTTTTGTGATCTCCTGACGCGAGAGGCTCCGGGACAGGAGCCCATGTGAACGATCAGGGAGATGACAATGCTCAATCGTCGCGGGCTTCTCGGCGCAGGCCTGTCGGTGGCCGCCATGACGGGGGTCGGCCGGGCCCAGACCACCTACCCAAACCGCCCGGTTCGCATCATCGTCCCCTTCCCCGCCGGGGGGACGACCGATCTCCTGGCCCGGCTTCTCGCCGAACGGCTGCAGTCCTACTGGGGCCAGGCCTTCGTGGTGGAGAATGCCGGCGGTGCCGGCGGATCGCTCGGCGCCGACCGCGTGGCCAAGGCCGCGGCGGACGGATACACCCTGCTCTTCCACAACCTGACCTTCTCGACCACAAGCGTCTCGCTGGAGCTCGCCGGCCGCGCGAGCCACGACATGTTCCGCGATTTCCGCCCGGTCTCCCTCGCCGCCCACGTGCCGATGATCGTCCTCGGCAGCAAGGCGACGCCGGAGGGGACCCTCGCCGATTTCGTCGCTGCGGCGCGCAAATCCGCCGACAGCTCCCTCTACGGGTCCACCGGGCCTGGCAGCGTCATGAACTTCGCCATGGAGGTGTTCCGCCGGGATTCCGGCCTGAAGCTCGACCATGTCCCCTTCCGCGGCGCGGCCCCTCTCCTCCAGGAGCTCATCGCCGGGCGCCTGCACCTGGGCGGTGACCAGCTCTCGACCTCCCTGGAGTTCATCAGGTCCGGCGCGGTGCGCCCTCTTGCGACGCTGTCCTCGGAACGGCCGACCGCGCTGCCCAACGTCCCCACGGTCCGCGAACTCGGCTTCCCCAACATGGAGATGCAGGGCTGGAACGGCCTCTTCGCCCCCGCGGCGACGCCGGACGACATCGTCGCCAAGCTGACGGAGGGCGTCGCGCGCGCCATGAAGGAGCCCGAACTGAGGGCCCGGCTGACGGCGCTGGGCGCCGATCCCATCGGCTCGACCCCCGCCGAATTCGCCGCCGTCCTGAAGCGCCAGGTCGACGGAGTGCGGCCGCTGATCGCGGAGCTCAAGCTCGTCGTCCAGTGACGCCGGGCGGGCCTGCTGCGAAGGCGGTCCGGGCGTGGCATCCCCGCCGGAGCGCTACTCCGAGAGTTGCACCTGCGTGCCGACCACGCCGATGGCGCTTGGAACCGGCACGTCGGTGGCCCCGTAGCGTGCGTTCATGACGAGGTTCGGGCCGGCGTCGAGTTCCATCCAGCGGGCGACGATGATGGTGTAGGCGGACTGGTCGGCGACCGGCTTGTTGGCGTCGACCCTCAGCCGTCCGTTGGGCAGGTAGATGGTGCCCAAGAGCATGCGCGCGTCGTCGCTGCTGATCAGGTGCCGCCGGCCGACGGGCGCGGCCCGGTCCTCGAAGAACAGCAGCGAGGCCAGGGCACCGTCGCGCGGCGCGGACAGGCTGATGGTGCTGCGCGCCGTGAAGTTGATGACGCTCGTCGCGCCGGTCAGGTAGAAGCCGACATAGGTCCCGCTCAGCGAGGCGCCTCCGTCGACCCGGAGCGGGCCGTCCTTGATCACGTATTCGCCCGGTGCCAGCCGCACGACGGCGCCCTGGGTGATCTTCAGGCCGCCGCAATAGACCCCCGGCCGCAACGTGGTCGTCGTGCCGGAGATGACCATGTTGGTCTGGTTGCAGCCGCCGACATGCGGCGGCGTGCGGGCGGCGAGCGGGTCGCGCAGCTGGGGGCAGTTGGTGATGGGATCGGGCGTGAAGTTCGCCTTCGCGCCCACCTTGCCCCCGGACGAGCAGATCACCTGCGCCGAGAGGTTGGAGTAATTGGCGCCGACCAGACCCTGCGTATGGGCCGAGTTGGAATAGACCGCACAGCCCGGAGCCGTCAGATGGGCGCGGTTCTTCAGCCAGACGGAATGCACCTGGGACGGCTCGAGGCCGATCAGGCAGATCGGTACGCCGGAGCCCACCTTTCCCACCGCACGGACCTGCAGCTGCGCGGGGACGGGAATGACGGAAAGGCCGAAGACGGCGGAATAGGGGCGGCTGATCACCACCTCGACCGCCGTGCGGGCGGGGTCGATGGCGGGCTTGACGTCGGAGCCGTCGGTGCCGAACTGCGACACGATCTGGGTGCGGGCGAACCGCGCCGTCGTGTTGATGACCGCCGTCAGGTCGGCGTTCGCGAACCTGAGCTCGCGCGCACCGGCGAGCACCGCGGCATCGGCGGCGGCCTGGAGCTTGCCGCGCTCGCTGGCCATGGATGCATATTCGGTCGCCGCACCGCCCGCGACGAGCAGCACCGGCATGCTGAGGGCCGCGATCGTGCCGACGCTCGCGTCGGCGCGGCGCCAGAACCCGGCGAGGCGTCGTCGCAGAAGGCTCATGCCGCCGCCTCGGCGGCACGGCGCAGCACACGGCTCGCCGGAAGGCGGATGCTCACGAGGCCACCGTCGTCGCCGCCCTCGATGACCAGCGAGCCGCCGTGCAGCTCGGCCACCAGCTTGGCGAGCGGCAGCCCGAGGCCGAGGCCGCCGGCCTGCCGCGCCAGCCCGGCGCTCTGCTGGTGGAACGGCTCGAGGCAGGCGGCGACCTGCTCGTCCGTGAGTCCGGTGCCGCGGTCGCGCACCGCGACCACCAGCGATCCATCCCCCGACGTGGCGACCGACACGGCCGCCAGCCCGCCGCCGTGCACGGCCGCGTTGCTCACGAGGTGGAAGATCGCCCGCTCGATCAGATCCCGGTCGGCGACGACTTGCAGCCCCGCCTCGCAGTCACAGAGGCCATGCAGCGGGCCATGCTTCTTCTCGACCTCGGCGACGGCGCGCCGGGCAATCGTGCCGAGCGCATAGTCGTCCTCCCGCAGGTCCCGCTCGTGCGAGGACAGGGCCGCGTAGAGCATCAGGTCGCTGAACAGGCCGAGCAGCCCCTCCCCCGCGGTGCGGATGAAGCGGGCATGCTCGACATAGCCGCTGGTCCCGACCGGTCCGATGGCCTGCGTCTCGATCATGTTGGAGAAGCCGATGATGGCGTTCAGCGGCGTGCGGAACTCGTGACGCATCAGCGTCAGGATCTCGGACTTCATCCGGCTGACGTTGACCGCTGCATCGCGGGCACGCCGGGCCTCGCGCTCGTGGCGGGCGGCGCGCACCACGTAGCGGACGTGATGGCTGAGCTGTCGCCAGTTGACGGGCTTCACCGTGAAGGAATTGGCGCCGACGTCGAAGGCGCGGTCGATCGAGACGGCGTCCTCGCGGCCGGTGACCATGATCACCGGCAGGTCGCCCAGCCGCCCGTCGCCGCGGATGCGCGCCAGCAGGTCGTAGCCGTCGAGGCGCGGCATCTCGATGTCGATGAGGGCGATGTCGTAGGCGCCGGCCGCGAGCCGCTCCCACCCCTCCTCGCCGTCCGACGCGGTGTCGATGGTGACGTGCGGCGCCGAGAGATAGACGCAGGCGAACTCGCGCAGGATCGGATCGTCGTCCACCACGAGCACGCGCAGCGGCTCGTCGAGCACGAAACTCCAGCGTCCTGCAGCGGTATGGGCCTCGCTCATGCCCGCACCTTCGACGCGGAAGATTAAAATCACGCTCACGGCCTGCAGTTAAGAGGGCTTTCAGGCGGCGGCGTTAGCTTTCCCTTACCTAGGGCGGGGACAGACCGGCGAATGCAGGCACACCGATCGATCGGCCGGAAGCTCGGCCTGTTGGCGTTGCTGTCGGTCGCCGTCGCCGTGGTCATCGGCACGGCCTTCGCCCTGACCCAGGAGACACGCCGCTACGTCGAGGCCAAGAGCGAGGCCTTCATCGCCACCGCCCAGGTCTTCGCCGCGGCCGTGGCGGACGCGGCCGCCGCGGGTGACGAGCAGGCGGCGCTGCGCGCGATGCGCGCCATCGCCTCGATGAACGGCATGCTGACGGCGCGCATCGAGACGACGGACGGCGGCGTGCTGGCCTCCATCGGCCTCGCCGCGCGTCTGGAGCGCGACGCGCGCCTGACGCCCACCGAGCGCCCGAGTGCCTGGACCATCCTGGCGAGCGGCACCATCGAAACGACCGTGCCCATCCATCACAACGGCCGCGACATCGGCCAGTTCGTCATGGTCGCCGAGGCGAACGACCTGCTGCACCGGCTGCTCGTCACCCTCGCCGTGACCCTCGCCGGTGCGGTCCTCGCCATTGCCGCCGGCCTCGCCGTCGCGCGCAGGCTCGGAGGGTCCATCGTCCGGCCCATCGCCGGCCTGACCACGGCCATGCAGGAGATCAGGGAACGCCACGACTTCTCCAGCAACGTCGCCGTCACTTCCGACGACGAGGTCGGCACGATGGTCGAGGGCTTCAACGGGCTGCTCGCGGAGATCCGCGCCCGTGACGCGCGCCTGGCGGAGCACCTCAGGGACCTCGAGCGCCAGGTGGCGGACCGCACCGCGGACTTCCGCGCGGCGCGCGATGCCGCGGAGCGGGCCAACAGGGCCAAGAGCGACTTCCTCGCCGCCATGAGCCACGAGATCCGCACCCCGATGAACGGCATGATGGTCATGGCCGAGCTCGTCGCCGGGAGTGCGCTCGACGAGCGGCCGAGGCGCCATGCGCAGACCATCGTCCGCTCGGGCCGCAATCTGCTCACCATCATCAACGACATCCTCGACCTCTCCAAGATCGAAGCCGGCCAGTTGACGCTCGAGGAGATCGCCTTCGATCCCGCCGAGATCGTCGACCAGACGGTCGCCCTCTTCTCGGAGCGGGCGCGCGAGAAGGGGCTCGAGCTCTGCGCCTTCATCGACCCGGCCTTGTCAGGGACCATGACAGGCGACCCGGTGCGGGTGCAGCAGGTCGTGGCCAACCTCGTCAACAACGCGGTCAAATTCACCGAGCGCGGCTCCGTGCTGGTCGTGGCCGAGGCCGTGGAGGGGCCGGCGCCTGCCCTGCGCATCAGCGTCGCCGATACCGGCATCGGCATTCCCGCCGACACGATCGGCACGCTCTTCATCGCCTTCTCCCAGGCGGACCAATCGATCACCCGCCGCTTCGGCGGGACGGGGCTCGGCCTCGCCATCTGCCGGAAGATCGCCGACGCCATGGGCGCGACGGTGAGCGTGGAGAGCACGCCGGGCGCCGGCTCGACCTTCACCTTCACGCTTCCGATGGGCTCACCTGTCCCCGGCGAGCCCTGGCCGCGCACGAAAGTTGCCCACACCGCGATCGTCGACCTCGGCGGCCGCGACGGCGACGTGCTCGCGCTCTATCTCACGGCAGCGGGCTACCGGGTGGTGCGGGACATGCCGGACGCAACCGGCGACGTCGGGGCGGGCACGATCGTCTTCGCCCCCCTGGACGCGGCCTGGACCGACCGCCCCGGCGTCTCCCTCGTCCGCTGCGCCCCCCTCGCCGCGGGCGGAGACCAGGCGCGGGTGGCGCGCCTCGACCTGCCCGTCCAGCGCGGCGAGCTCCGCCGCCTCATCGCCCGACACCTCGCCGGCGAGGACCTGGTCGAGGCTCCGGCGCCGGTCGCTGCCGAGGAGCCGCGGCCGGACTTCGGCCATGTCCGCATCCTCGTCGCCGACGACAGCCCGGTGAACCGGGAGGTTGCGCTGGCGGCCCTTGCCTATTTCGGCGCGACCGCCGACTGCGTCGAGGACGGGCTCGCGGCGGCGAAGGCCGTCGCCGGCGGCACCTACGACCTCGTCTTCATGGACGGCAGCATGCCGGTCATGGACGGCTTCGAGGCGAGCCGCCGCATCCGCGCCGAGGAGGCGGCGCGCGGGGGCGCCCGCATCCCCATCGTGGCGCTGACAGCCGACGTCATCGGCACGGCCGGCGAGGCCTGGCGGGCCTGCGGCATGGACGACCTCCTCCTCAAGCCTTTCAGCCTCGACGACCTCGCCGCCATCCTGCGGCGCTGGGCCCCCGAGGGATCCGCGCCGGTCCTCCAGGCAGCGACGCCCCGCGTGGCCCTCCCCGAGCCCGGCGCGGCACCCTCCGTCAGCGGAGAGAGCGACCTCCTCGCCCCCGCGAAACTCGCCGAGTTCGCCGAGATGGCGTCCCTCGGACGACCGGACTTCGCGCAACGCATCCTCGGGCTGTGGAAGACCCATGCCGGTCCCGCCCGCATCGCCGTCGACGAGGCCATGGCCGCTGGCGACAGCGACGCCGTGGGCCGCGCCGCCCACAGTCTGAAGTCCATGAGCCTCAATGCAGGCGCCGCCCGCGTGGCCGGCCTCGCCGCCACGGTCGAGACCATCGCCCGTATCGAGGGGCGTCTCCCCGAAGTCGCGCTCGTCGCCGCGCTGGGAGCGGCGGTGGATGCGACCGCTGAGGCGATCGACGTCCATCTGGCCGGCACGCCCGCCGAAAGCGCGGAGCCGGTTGCCGCAATGGCCCCGGCACCGCCCGCGACGGCCGGGTCTGCACCCGCCGACACGTTCGAACGGGACCTCCTGAGGGCGATCGAGGCCGGCGACATCCAGCCCTACTTCCAGCCCATCGTGTCGCGTGGCGACACCCGCCTCGTCGGCGTCGAGGCCCTGGCCCGCTGGATCAGGCCCGACGGCACCGTCGTCGGGCCCGGAGCGTTCATCGCCAGGGCCGAAGCCTGCGGTCTGATCGTCCCGCTCGGCAGCCACATGCTGAGGCAGTCCATTCTCTGCGCGCGCGACTGGCCGGGCATCAACCTGTCGGTCAACGTGTCGCCGCTGCAACTGCAGGAGGCGGATTTCGAGGCGCTGGTCACCGGCACGCTGGCCGAGACGGGCTTCGCCGCCGCGGACCTGACGCTGGAGGTGACCGAGACGGCACTCATCGGCAGCGAGGAGCGCGCCGCCGAGACGCTGAAGCGCCTCAGGGAGCGGGGCATCGGCGTCGCGCTCGACGATTTCGGCACCGGCTATTCCAGCCTCGCCTACCTGCGCCGCTTCCCCTTCTCGCGGATCAAGATCGACCGGTCCTTCATCGCCGAGGTGGACAGCGCCATGGACGCCGCCGCCATCGTCCACGCCGTCGTGGCGATCGGCCGCTCGCTGGGGCTCAAGGTCGTGGCGGAAGGCATCGAGACGGAAGCGCAGGAGCGGTTCGTGTCGGCGGCGGGCGTCCA
>LNFH01000151.1 GCA_001464235.1 Rhizobiales bacterium Ga0077556
TCCCGCATGGTGGTGTGGACGCAGACGTCGGTGGTGATGCCGGTGAGGATCAGGTTGCGGATGCCGCGCTGGCGCAGGATCAGCTCGAGGTCGGTGGCGCAGAACGAGCCCTTGCCCGGCTTGTCGATGATGGTCTCGCCGGCGAGCGGCTTCAGCTCGTCGATGATCTCCCAGCCCGGCTCGCCGCGCACCAGGATCTTGCCGCAGGGACCGGGATCGCCGATGCCGGCGCCGATCTGCTGCGACCGCCACCGCTTGTTGGCGGGAAGGTCGGCGAGGTCCGGCCGGTGGCCCTCGCGGGTATGGATGACCCAGTAGCCCTTGTCGCGCATGGCGGCGAGCACGCGCCGGATCGGCTCGATCGGCGCCCGGGTCAGCGACAGGTCGTAGCCCATGGCGTCGACATAGCCCCCCTTCCCGCAGAAGTCGGTCTGCATGTCGATGACGACGAGGGCGGTGTTGGCCGGGGCGAGCGCCCCGTCGAAGGGCCAGGCATAGGGATCGGAAGCAATCGTCGGCATCGGCGGACCTCGGTGGAACGGCACGGATGCCAGCCATCAGCAAGCGCCGTGCCTCTTGGCATCGCTCTTGCGGTTTCACGGAAGGTCACAGCGCAACGGCGCATGGACCACGTCCCAATGCACAAGTTCTGCGCATTGGACGAGGCATAACGGAGCTGTTGTATGCAATCGGCCCGCTTCTCCCGCTACGCCTGGATGGCCGTGGGCCCCCTCGCCCTCTTCCTCGTCTGGTACGCGGTCCATCTCGCCGGACTGGTGACGCCGAAGCTCCTCCCCTCGCCGGTGCGCACCCTCCAGTCGGTCTGGACCCACACCGTATCCGGCGGCCTCGGGCCCGATTTCGGGCGGACGCTGTGGCGGACGCTGCAGGCCTTCGGCATCGCCGCCGCCTTCGGCGTGCCGATCGGCATCGTCATCGGCGCGAGCGAGAAGCTCTACCGCTCCATCGAGTTCCTCATCGACTTCTTCCGCTCGACGCCGGCCACGGCGATGTTCCCGCTGTTCATGATCATCTTCGGCCTCGGCGACTTCTCGAAGATCGCGGTCGCGGCCTTCGCCGCCTGGCTCGTGGTCCTCTTCAACGTCGCCTACGGCGTGATGAACGCGCGCCAGACGCGCATCCTCGCTGCCAAGGTGATGGGTGCCTCCCGCGCCCGCATCTTCAAGGACGTGATGTTCTACGAGTGCCTGCCGCAGACCTTCGTCGGCCTGCGCACGGCCGTCTCGCTGGCCCTCGTCGTCATCGTGGTCGCCGAGATGTTCATCGGCTCGGACGATGGCCTCGGCAAGCGCATCATCGACAGCCAGATCACCTTCGACCTGCCGCAGCTCTACGGGACGATCCTCGTCAGCGGCATCCTCGGCTACGGCCTCAACCTCATCTTCCTCGGCCTCGAAAAGTGGCTCGTCCACTGGTCCGGCCGCGCCTGAAGCCCTGCACATCCCCAGGAGTGATCCATGACCAAGAGACGCGAATTCATCCTCGGCCTCGGTGCCGCCGTGGTCGCATCGGGCGCGCCGCAGGCGCCAGCGCTCGCGCAGGCGCGCGACAAGGTCGTCATGTCCTGGCTGCCGATCATGCAGACCATGGCCTTCTACGTGGCGCAGGAGGAGAAGCTCTTCGAGAAGGCCAACATCGAGGTCGAGGCGGCGCGCTTCCAGGCGCCCAACCAGATCATCGACAGCCTCGTCTCGAACCGGGCCGACGTCGGCGCGCCGGGAGCGGCCGCCGGCATCTCGGTCCTCGCCGAGAGTCAGTTCCCCGGCACGTTCAAGGTCTTCGGCCTGCAGGGCGGCGGCATCGGCGTCAACCGCATCAATGACGGGCTGATCGTCGCCAACGCCTCCACCATCACCTCCTTCGCCGACCTCAAGGGTAAGACGCTCGGCCACCTGCCCGGCATCCAGTGGCGGACCATCTCCCGCCACATGGTGCGCAAGGCCGGCCTCGATCCGGACAAGGACGTGCGGCTGGTGGAACTCGCCGTCGGCCTCCAGGTCCAGGCCGTCATCGCCGGCTCGGCCGACGCCACCCTGTCGCTGGAGCCGGTCGGCTCGATCGCCGTTGCCCTGGGCGAGGCCAAGCGCGCCATGACCAATCCGGTCGCCGGGGTGATCGCCGATCCGTTCTATTCCGGCTGCTCGCTGCTCACGACCAAGTTCATCAAGGACCGGCCGGCGGTGGCGCGGCGCGTGGTCGAGGTGCTCGACGAGGCGACGCGTCTCGCCGAGACGCAATACGAGAAGTATCGCCCGATCCTGCCGAAATACACGCCGGTCAGCGCCGGCCAGATCGGCATCGTCGCGCAGCCCTACCTGCGCGCCTGGCGCGACCTCAACGAGACCGACCTCAAGTCCTACCAGGCGCTCGTCGACGTCTTCTCCGCCGAGGGCGCGCTGAAGACGCCGATGAAGGTGCAGGACATCATCCTGAAGCCCTCGGACCTCGCCTGATGATCAAGGCGCAGAGGCAGCGGCCGGTGGAGGCGCCGGAGGTCGCCTCCTACCCCGACCTGCGGTGGTTTCCGCCGGGCACGCACATCACCGTCCGCGGGCTGAAGAAGGCCTTCGACGGAAATCCGGTCTATGTCGGCTTCGACATCGACCTGCCGAAGGGCAGGATCGTCTCGGTCTTCGGGCCGAACGGCTGCGGCAAGTCGACCTTCATCAACATGGTGGCCGGGCTCCTGCCCATCGACGACGGGCAGATCCTGTTCGAGGGCAAGACCATCGCCGACACCCGCATCGGCTACGTCTTCCAGAACTACCGGGAGGCCCTCTTCCCGTGGCTGCGCGCCGTCGACAACATCCATTATCCGCTGCGCCTGATGGGCATCCCCAAGGCCGAGCGGGACAGGCGGATCGAGGAGCTGGTGGCCGGCTTCGACCTGAAGTTCGACCTCCACCGCTACCCCTACCAGATGTCGGGCGGACAGCAGCAGACGGTCTCCATCATGCGCTCGCTGGTGATCGAGCCGGAGGTGCTGTTCCTCGACGAGCCCTTCTCGGCGCTCGACTACGAGATGACGCTGATCATGCGCGACCAGCTCCAGAAGGTACTGGTGGCGCGCGGGGTGACGACGGTTCTGGTCAGCCACGACCTCGAGGAAGCCGTCTATCTCGCCGACAAGGTGCTGATGCTCACCCGTCGCCCGTCCCGGATCGCCGACTACATGGATGTCGACCTGCCGCGCCCGCGCGATCCCTCGACCCTGACCGACCCGCGCTTCATCGAATTGAAGGCCCGTACGCTCGAGGTCTTCCAGAACGCCGTGAGGGCCAGCTGACCATGACGGAGCCTGCCGACAAGGGCCCACCCTACCGCGGCTATCACGACATCGGCGGCCTGCCCGGCGGACCCGTCGCCTGCGTCGAACGCCCCTTCGACGACTGGCAGAAGCTGTCGGAAGCCATCCGCGGCGCGCTGGAGCAGAAGAACCGCACGGTCTCGCTCGACGAGATCCGCCGCGTCTTCGAGAGCTTCGGCGAGCATCTCTACGAGACCCTCGGCTTCTACGAGCGGCGGGCCGAGGCGCTGACGATCCTCCTCACCGAGAAGGAGATCGTCACGCGGGAGGAGGTCCTGGCGCGGATGGACGCCATCGCCGCCCTGCGCGGCCAGCGCGTCGACCACGCGGCCCGGACGGTGGAGGCGCTGTGATGCCGCGCTTCTCGCCCGGTGACCGTGTGACGGTGCTGGACCTCGGCAAGCCCGGCCATGTCCGCATCCCCTGGTTCATCCGCCACAGGACGGGCCGGATCGAGCGCTATTGCGGCGCCTATCCCAATCCGGAAGACCTCGCCTTCGGGCGGCCGGGCCTGCCCGCCATCGACCTCTACCGCGTCCACTTCCCGCAGACCGACCTGTGGCCCGACTATGCGGGCGCGGCGAGCGACACCCTCGAGATCGAGGTCTACGACCACTGGCTCGAGCCGGCGGAGCCCCTGACATGACACCTGAGCCCATCGGCTACTCGGCGGATGCCGTCGACCCCTCGCGCCCCGTGGTCGAGGGCCACGAGGGGGCGGACTACTACGCCCTGATGACCGAGGCCCTGCACAAAATCCTGCTGGAAAGGCAGGTCCTCGCGCCGGCCGACACCGACCGCGTCATCGCCGCGCTCGAGGCGCCGAACGTCACCTGGGGCGCCCGCATCGTGGCGCAGGCCTGGAGGGACCCGTCCTACAAGGCGCGCCTGCTCGCCGACGGGTCGGCCGCCGCCCGCGAGATGGGCTACACGATCAAGGAGGCGAAGCTCGTAGTGGTGGAGAACACCGAGGGGCTGCACAACGTCATCGTCTGCACCCTGTGCTCCTGCTATCCGCGCTCCCTGCTGGGCCAGCCGCCCTGGTGGTACATCTCGAAGAACTATCGCGCCCGCACCGTGCGGGAGCCGCGGGCCGTGCTGGCCGAGTTCGGCACGAGCATTCCGGCCGACGTCGAGGTTCGCGTCCACGACTCCAACGCCGACATGCGGTACCTGGTCCTGCCGAAGGCGCCGGCCGACGCGGACGGACGGGCGTTCGA
>LNFH01000152.1 GCA_001464235.1 Rhizobiales bacterium Ga0077556
TTCGTGGAATTCGCCCGCCTCGGCCGGGAGGGCGGCGGCATCGTCGCCTACATGTGGCCGAAGCCCGGCGCCGAGAAACCGCAGCCGAAGCTCTCCCACGTCGCCGGTTTCGCCCCCTGGGGCTGGGTCATCGGCACCGGCGTCTACATCGACGACCTCGAGGCCGCGATCTGGACCGCGGTGCGGACGAGTGTCCTCGTCGTCCTCGCCATCGCCGCTTTCGCGTCCGTCATCTTCTGGCGCATGGCGAGCGCCGTGTCCTCCTCGATCACCAGCATGACCGGCACGATGAACGCCCTCGCCGAAGGCGATCTCTCGGTCGACGTCCCCGGCCTCGCCCGCCGCGACGAGATTGGCGCCATGGCCCGCGCGGTGGAGGTCTTCAAGGTCAACGCCGTCGAGCGCGCGCGGCTCGAGGAGCAGGCGATCCGCGAGGAGGAGGCCAAGCTCGCCTATACCGCGAAGCTGAGCGACATGCTCGACGCTTTCAAGTCGTCGGTCGAGGGCGTGCTGACGACCACCAGCGCGACGGTCACCAGCCTGGACGGCGCCTCCTCGCACCTCACCGCCATGGCCGACGAAGCCGCCGGCCGCTCCGGCGAGGCGCAGAACGCCTCGGTGCACACCTCGCAGAGCATCCAGAACGTCGCGGCGGCCTCCGAGGAGCTCGCCACCTCCATCGTCGACATCTCCACCAAGGTCGGCAGCGCCACCGACGTGGTCGGCCGCGCCCGCGAGGTGACGGCCGAGTCGGTGCGCCAGATCGGCTCCCTTGCCGAAGCCGGCCGCCGGATCGGCGACGTCGTCGGCCTCATCGAGGCCATCGCCGCCCAGACCAACCTCCTCGCCCTCAACGCCACCATCGAGGCCGCGCGGGCAGGGGAGGCGGGCCGCGGCTTCGCGGTCGTCGCCTCCGAGGTCAAGCAGCTCGCCGGCCAGACGGCGAAGGCCACCGCCGAGATCGCCCACCAGGTCACCGGCATCCAGGACTCCACCGAGCGCGCCGCCGCCACCATCGGCTCCATCGCCGAGACCATGTCGGAGGTGGAGGCCATCACCCGCATGGTCGTCGCTTCGGTTGACGCCCAGTCGCAGGCGACGCAGGAGATCTCCGACAGCGCCCAGCGCGCCGCCACCGGCACCGGCACGCTCACCGGCAGCGTCGAGGCGGTGATCGGCGTCATCGCCCGCACCTCCGAAACGGCCGCCTCGGTCAGCACCCGCTCGCAGGAACTGGCAGGCCAGGCCCGCCGCCTCTCGGACGAGGTGAAGCAGTTCATCATCGCCCTGCGCAGCGGCCCGCTGGACCGCCGGAAGCTGCGCCAGGCGGGCTATGGCGGGCCGGAACGCCGCCGCGCCTGAGCCCGGGCGCGGCCGGCGCCGGACCGGGGGCCGCATTGACACGAGGGCGCACGTGACTAGGGTGCGCCCTCTTTTTTCGTCCACCCCGAAGGGAAGTGCCCCATGCGTGCCGACATCGTCGCCACCGCCGAGGCCATCAAGGAGTCGGTCGGGCTCCTGAGGAGGCATCTTTGACTGGGATGTCTCGGTCAAGCGCCTCGCCGAACTGAACGCCCTCGCCGAGTCCAACGACCTCTGGAACGATCCGGACAAGGCGCAGAAGGTCATGCAGGAGCGCAACGCGCTCGACAGCCGCATGAACGCGCTGACGGAGATCAGCCGCGAGCTCAACGACAATCTCGAACTCGCCGAAATGGCCGAGGACGAGGGTGATTCGGCGACCCTGGACGAGGCCGCCAAGGCGCTCGTCGAGGCCCGCAAGCGGGCCGAGCGCCTGCAGCTCGAGGCCCTTCTCTCCGGCGAGGCGGACAGCAACGACACCTATCTCGAGGTCCACGCCGGCGCCGGCGGCACCGAGAGCCAGGACTGGGCCCTCATGCTCATGCGCATGTACACACGCTGGGCCGAGCGCCGCGGGTTCAAGGTCGAGGTGGTCGAGGAGAGCGCCGGCGAAGAGGCCGGCATCAAGTCGACGACCCTGCTGATCAAGGGCCACAACGCCTATGGCTGGCTGAAGACGGAAGCCGGCGTGCATCGCCTGGTGCGCATCTCGCCCTTCGATTCGAACGCCCGCCGCCACACCTCGTTCGCCTCGGCGACCGTCTACCCCGTGGTGGACGACAAGATCGACATCCAGATCAACGAGAGCGACGTGCGCGTCGACACCATGCGCTCCGGCGGCGCCGGCGGCCAGCACGTCAACAAGACCGAATCGGCCGTCCGCCTCGTCCACAATCCGACCGGCGTCATGGTCGTGTCGGAAGGGTCGCGCTCCCAGCACGCCAACCGGGCGGTCGCCTGGCAGATGCTGCGCGCCAAGCTCTACGAGCGCGAGCTGAAGATCCGCGAGGAGGCCGCGGCGGCCGAGTTCGCCGCCAAGACCGACATCGGCTGGGGCCACCAGATCCGCTCCTACGTGCTGCAGCCCTATCAGCTCGTGAAGGACCTGCGCACCGGCAAGACCTCCGGCGTGCCGTCCGAAGTGCTCGACGGCGATCTCGACGGCTTCATGGAGGCGACGCTCGCCATGCGCGCCTACGGCACCAAGGCGGGCGACACCGACGACGTGGAATGACGCGCGCGTCGAAGCCCCTCGGAAAGGCCGCCCCCGGGCGGCCTTTTTCATGGCGGGCAGGGAAAGGCCGGTACTCCGGTCTGTGACTTTGCCGCAACACCTGCATGGCGATGCTGCAGATTGTGGCGACATGCCACAATTCAGAAACACATGGTGACCAACGTAGCGTCAGTTTCACCCCGACCGGATGAAGAATCATGAAGAAGCTCATTATCGCATCCGCCCTCCTCGCCGCCTCGGCGGTGGGCGCTCAGGCTGCCGATCTCGGCGTTCCCCGCGGCCCGGTGGCCGGCGTGGTCGTGGCCCCGGCCTTCAGCTGGAGCGGTTTCTACATCGGCGGCCAGGTCGGCGGCGTCTGGTACAACGACCGCACCCGTGAGTTCATCACCGCGACCGGCGTCGCCTCGGGCTTCAGCCAGGGCTTCAACACCGGCGGCATCACCGGCGGTATCCACGCCGGCGTGAACTACCAGGTCAACAACTTCGTGCTCGGCCTCGAGGGCGACATCGAAGCCTCCGGCGTCAATGGCGGCTACACGCTGCTCAACGGCAACGGCACGCGCTTCCGGTCGAACTTCCAGGGCTCGCTGCGTCTGCGCGCCGGCGTCGCGGTCGACCGCGCACTGTTCTACGTGACCGGCGGTCTCGCCGTCGCCCAGATGCGCTACGGCTACTTCTCGCCCGCCGTCATCGAGAACTTCAGCCGCACCCAGGCCGGCTGGACGGTCGGCGCCGGTGTCGAGTACGCCTTCTCGCAGAACTGGACCGCCCGCCTCGAGTATCGCTACTCGGACTACGGCCGCGTGTCGAACGCCAGCGCCGTGGCCTTCCCGGGCTTCACCTACCGCCACAACCCGCGCTCGCACGCGGTGCGTCTCGGCGTGACCTACCTCTTCTCCACCGGCCCCTCGGCCGTGGTCGCCCGCTACTGATCGCGGTCGTCCTGCTGGATCGCGAAAGGCCGCCCGCGAGGGCGGCCTTTTTGCGTGTCGCCAGCGCGCCGATGGCTACTGCACGCGCCGGCCCGTCCGGCCGAGCCGCCAGAACTGACCCGAATAGTTGCCGCAGGGCCTGAGTTCAGGCTGGTCGCTGGTGGGGTCGATGTCGAGGCACGTCCCCGGCCCGCGGAACGTCGTGGTGAGGCGAACCCAGTTTCCCGCTGGCACGATCTGCCAGAACTGGCCGGTGAAGTTGCCGCAGGGCCTCAGTTCCGGACGGTTGGTCGGCGGATTGATGTCGAGGCACATCCGCGATCCGCGGAACTCGGTGGTGAGCCGCCACGAGCCGTCACCCGTGGGGATGAAGCGCCAGTTCTGGCCGGAGACGTTCTGGTCGCGGTCCAGGCGGGCCTGGTTGTTGCGCGGCCCGCCGTTGAACACGTCCATCGGCATGCCGGTGCCGCGGAACTGGGTCGTCAGCTTGTAGTAGCTGCCGGGATCCGGGCTCTGGGCCGCGGCCGGCACCGCGAAGGCCAGCGCCGCCAGCAAGGTGGCAGCGGCAACGGCGGATCTCATCGTCTTCGTCTCCGGGACAGCGTTTCGCCATCGTGCGGCGACACCACATCCTAGTGCACCGTAGAAGTCGAACCAAGATGCCGCGTCTCGGGTCGGCCTCAAGCGTCATGGTCCGCAGCGCCGCGTCGGGCAGGCCGCTGCCGGCCGAATCCGAAGTCGCGGCCCACGGTCGTCTGTTCCTGACCGCGCCCCTCCGCCGCCAGCGGGAACGGCCGCCGACCGGGCGGCCTCGCATTCGGGGGGCTCGGAGGTGCCGACCGTCCGGCCTCTGCCGAGGGCATCAGGCCGTACGGCCGGTTTCCTCGTGATAGAGGCGCGGCAGGAAGTTTTCGAACATGCCGACCTCCTCGATATTGTGCCGCAACCAGGCCTGTCCTTTGTCGGGGGTGAAGGCGAATCGGGTGATCAACGGACTCAAGAGGCCGGTCAGAGGGCCCGAGCCGCCGATGATCAGGCAGTTCTCGTAGTAGGTTCCGCCGGGTCCTGGCGCGAAGCCATATTCCATCCTGGCGAGACGCTTGACGCCGTGGAACGCGGGATTGTGGACGTAGCCACCCTCGTCAAGGCGCTCGATGTGCGTGGTCGTGTCGACGACATGGGCGGGATTGCGACCGAGCACCTCGACGAGCCGGATCGAGGCGCCGGGGCCGATGCGGCCGTCGGGGCGGCGGGAGGCATAGCTCGCGTGGACATGGTCGCCCGGATGCCAGAAGCGGTAGCGGTTGTAGTGGCGTCCGGCATAGGTGATCGTTCCCTCCAGATTGGCAAACCACCATGCCAGCATCGCCGGAGTGACGCCGCGCACCACGTCGTGGCGAATCCAGTAGCGCGTCCGGCCGTCGGGCAGATGGTCGACGCCGCTGTCGGCCGACGACACCGGCTTCAGCGCGAAAGGCAGCGGTAGCGGCACCGGCAGACCGGCGTAACGTGGCGGATAGGCGATGGGATCGTCGTCGACGGGAATGAGGGTCATGGTGGTCACGGGCTCCGAAAGTGTATAGTGAATGCTGCACTTAATCGGGCCGGATACCCCAGGCCGGGAAATATGTAAAGTGAACGCAATACCAAAAGACCCTGGATCCGCCGCATCGGATCGAAACGGAGACCTCGCAGACCCACCGTCCCGCCGGGGCCGCAAGCCATCGCCTGAAAAGCGCGATGCCATCCTCTCGGCGGCGCTTCGCCTTTTCGCGGTGCGCGGTGTCGACGGCACCGCGACGCGCGACATCGCCGCCGCCGCCGCGACCACGGAACGAACCCTGTTCAAGCATTTCGGCAGCAAGGGGGGCCTGGTTCAGGCCGTGGTCGAGACCGCGACCTTCGATCTGATGCGGCAGACGGCCTTCGCCCCCATCGGCGAGCCTCGCCGCTTTGCGTCGCTGTCGGATTTCAGTGCCTGGCACCGAAGCTTTCTCGTCGACCGCATCACCTCGGCCGGCGACGCGCCGGATACCTATCGTGTCATGCTGCAAGAGCTTCTGCGGGACGCGGCTTTCCGCGACCGCTACGGAGGCCAGTGGATGGCGCGCGTGTTCGCGCCACTCGTCGGGCATCTGGAGGCGATGCAGGCAGCCGGGATCGTCACCTCGGAGCAGCCGGCCGATGCCCTGGCTGGAGCCTTCTTCAGCCTCAACCTGGGATACCTCGTCGCCCGCTTCGCCCTGGCGACGGACGGCGACTGGGCCGGCGAACGCGACGCCGAGAGGCTGGTGGCCATGTTCGCCACCATTTGCCGCCCCCAGACCTGACGTCGTCCATCAGCACCGCGTCGGATAGGCGCGCTGACCGGTGATCTCGAAATCGCGCCACATGGCGTTGACGGAGCGGATCATCTCCGAAGCCATGGCGCGGGGAAACCGGGCCTGGACGAGATAGACGACGCCCGGCTCGTTCCGCTTCTGGGCGACGAGGTCGTAGTAGTCGAGGTCGGTGCGGAAGCGGTCGCCCTGCAGCACGCCGCGGCCGCGCACCGCGAAGCCGCGGAAGCCCGCCTGGCCCTGCGGCAGTTCCGCGTCCTGGCTGATCTCCCCGCGGCGCGGACGCGGACCCTCCACGATCGTGTCCCAGTACCAGGCCTGCGCCGTGCAGGAGCCGCGGGCGTTGTTGGCGCTCACCACCACGACGGCGTCGCGGTTCTGCTCGTGGACCAGCACGGAATTGACCGGGCCGGGCAGGTCGTTGTCGCTGTCGAGGCGGAAGCCCGGCGGAATGGCGAAGGACCAGCGGTCCCGGCGATGGCGGTAGGGCCCTTCCACCGCGGGAGGGGGGCTCGGCGGCACGGAGCCGGTCACCTCGCCCTCGGGCCGCGGCTGGGGAACCGGTGCCGCCTGAGGCTCGGCCGGGGCCGGAGGCGTGGCGGCCTCCTCGGCCGGGCGCGGGCGCACCGAGCCCGTGATGACTGCATTGTCGGCCGCGGCTGCGGCCGCCTGCCGGAGCGTCTGGAGTTCACCCTCGAGGCTGGCGACCCGCGCCGCCGCCTCCTGCGCCTTCTTCTCGGCGGCGGCGACGGCCGCCTGGGCCGCCTGCAGGTCGGTCTGGCTGCGGCGGGCCTGACCGGTCGCCTCCGCGGTCTGGTTCTGGCGCTGGATCAGCTCGGTCTGGCTGTGGGCGAGCTGGGTGCGCGCATTGCGCAGGTTCGCCTCCGCCGTTTCGGCACGCCGCGCGGCGAGGCGGGACTGGTCGCGCAGGCGGGCGAGTTCCGCCGCCGCGGCCGAAGCCACCTCGGCCTTTTCGCCGGCGCTGCGGGCGAGGGCTGCGATGCGGGGATGGGAATCACCGCGGATCGGACCTGCGAACTCGGTGAGGCCGGCGGCGGCCATGCTGCCGACCAGGAAGGCCGCGGCGGAGATGCCGATCCACTTGAACGGCAGGTTGCCGTTGGCCGGCCGGGGCGGCGGCGCGGCGACGGCGCGGTCGAGGGCCGCCCGCAGCCGCTCGTTGTCGCCGGACAGGCGCGCGACGCTCTCGCGCAGCGCCGCGGCGCCGTCGGCGAGGGCCTCGCGCGGGTCGGGCGGTGTCGCCAGGGCGTTGGTCCGGACCGCCTTCAGATAGGCGGTGAAGGCCTCCAGCGTCGTCTTCAGCCGGTCCTGCGCGGCGGCGCTGCGCTCCTGCAGGATGCCGTGGGCCTTGCGGAACTCCGTCGCGAAGCGCTCGCGTTCGGCCGCGTCGAACCGCGCCCATATCGCGGCTGCTGCGGGGTCGTCCGGATGGCGGCGGGCGAAGGCGACCTGTGCCGACACGCCCTCCGTGCCGCGGTCGGCGGCCATGGCGCCGACGAGCTCGGCGAGGCCCGGTCGGGCCAGCCTGTCGCCCAGCGCCCTCAGGACGGCCTGCCAGGCCTCGTCATCCGCCGGATGGTCGGTGCCGTCGATCCAGGCCGACAGGTCGGGCGTGGGAAAGGCGTCGAAGGGAGGCTCCAGCTTGGCCGTTTCGACCGGGCCGAGCCGTGCCGCGACCAGACGGCCGCCGTCGTGGGCGCTGCGCGCCAGCGTCGAGAGCCCGGCATGATTGTCCGTAGGGTCGAGGATCTCCGCCGGCCAGAGGACGAGCACGGCGCGCGCGTTCGCCGCCGCCTCGCGCAGCGCCTTGGCGGCGCCGCGCCCCTTGGGCTCGATGTCCGGATGGACGGAAAGGCCGAGATCGGCCAGCGCCTGCCGGACGACCTCGACACGGCTCCTGTCGGAGCGCCGATGGGCCAGAAACAGATCCGTCACGGATCTTCTCCCGTGTTGTCCCGCCGTGACCGTGCGGGAAGAACCAGATGGCATGCACGTTCGGCCCTCAGTCGGCGGAGGCAAGCCTCACGCCGGCGCGCACGAAGCGCATGGGATCGACGGCCTCGCCGTTGATGCGGGTCTCGTAGTGGAGGTGCGGTCCGGTGGAGCGGCCGGTCGAGCCGATCCGCCCGACCCGCTGGCCGACGCCCACCAGGTCGCCCTCCTTCACCTCGATGCGGGAGAGGTGGGCGTAGCGGGTGGCGATGCCGTTGCCGTGGTCGACTTCGACCAGCAGGCCGTAGCCGCCGAGGGACCCGGCGTGGGTGACGCGGCCGCTGCCGGCAGCGAAGACGGGCTCGCCGGTGGCGCCGCGGAAATCGATGCCGGAATGCATCGCCCAGGTCCGCAGGAAGGGGTCGAGGCGGGCGCCGAACCCGGAGGAGAGTTCGAGCTCGCCGGCATGCGGCCGGGCGATCGGGATGCTGGCGACGAGCCGGTTCAGCCGGTCCTGGTCGCGGATGACCGTCTGCAGGCGGAACACCTGCTTCTCGAAGGGCGAGGCGTCCGGCGTCGGGGCGGGGAGGGGGATGTGCGGGCCGCCGGTGCCGGATGTGCCGTCGCCACGGGCCGAGGGGGCGAGGCGGGTCTCGGTCAGACCGAGCTCGGCGAGCATGGCGCGGATGCGGCGGGCACGGCGCTCGGCCCGCGTCTCGAGGCCCTGCAGGAGAAACTGCTGGTTCTGCTCGACGCGGTCCAGCGAACGCTCGACGCCGGCGACCACGTCGAGGCGCGTCGGCGACGCGGCGAGGGCGAAGGTTGCGGGCGTTGCCACCTGCGCCACCACGGCGCGCGATTCGAGGCTGGAATGGCGTTCGGCCGGCGGGGTGAGACGCACGGTGTCGCCGGCGACCGCCGGGCGGGGCGCGGGCGCCGCGGCGGCGCTTCGGCCGGTGGCGCCTGGGGCCGGCCGGCCCGGGACCTGGATGTCGCCCGCCGATTCCTTCAGCGACGTGACGATGGCCTGCCGCGTCTCCAGCAGGGCCTGGCGGCGGGCGACCTGGTCGACGCGCCGCTCGAGCTCGGTCTGGTCGACCATGTGCCGGCTGGTGAGCTTGTCGACCTGGCCGCGCAACTCGCGGATGCGGTCCTCGTAGGCGTGCTGGAGGCTCGCCTGGCGGCTCATCACGCCGCCGATGATGTCGTCCTTGAAGGCGAGGTAGCTGGTGACGGCGACGCCCCAGAGCGACAGGGCGAAGGCGGTGACGACCACCGTTCCGCTCAGCGCATAGGACAGCGACAGGGTGCGGGTGCCGCCGCGGCCACGCCAGGCGAAGGTCAGGGCCCCGGAGGGAACCTGGGCCCGGAGATTGGCCTCCTGGGCGAGCTGGGCGCGATTGTATCGCTGGCTGGGCTGCGGCATCGGCGTCCATCCATACGCGAACGTGACGCCGCATTACCGCGCATTAAGGTTAACGAACCGTGCCCGCCCGCTCGCTCCTGCCGCTGGGGCAGGAACGGGGTCGGGGAGGGCGGGCCGGCGGTCCGTTCAGAGCGCCTCGGCCGCCGCCAGCACCTCGGCGGCATGGCCCTTGACCTTCACCTTCGGCCAGATCTGGGCGATCCGGCCCTCCCGGTCGATCAGGAAGGTGGCGCGCTCGATGCCCATATAGGCCTTGCCGTACATGCTCTTCTCGACCCAGACGCCATAGGCATCAACCACCTTGCCGTCCTCGTCCGAACCGAGGGCGACGCCGAGGCCGTGCTTGGCCTGGAACCGGTCGAGGGCCTTGGCCGGATCGCGAGAGATGCCGATGACCGTGGTGTCGGCGACCTCGAACGCGGCCTTCAGGTCGGTGAAGTCCTTCGCCTCCTGGGTGCAGCCGGGCGTGTCGGCCTTCGGATAGAAATAGATCACGACCTTCCGGCCCTTCAGCGCGGCGAGGTCGATTCCCGCCCCTCCGCCGCCCGGAATCGCCACCGCCGGTGCCAGATCCCCCACGTTGAGCCCCATGACGCCATCCTTTCGTCGGTTTTGGCTGCAATACAGTGCCATCATACGCTTGCGCAGGATCAACGGATTTTCGCTCGCCCCGGCGGCGAAAATCGGTGACTTGTCTAGGCGGCGCGATCTGAAACCGTGGAACCGTGCCTAACATTCGGTTAAGCCGGACCGGGTCACATTGACGGTCGCGCGGCCAGCGCGGCGGTTCCGGGCCGGCGGGATGGGAGACGGAATGGATTGGCGCCCCGACCAGGGCAGGGCTCCCTGCGACCGGACGACGATGGAAGGCCGCACGCGCGGCTGGCATCGCATGCCGGGCCGGGCCCTCGCCGGGTGGTGGTCCAACCGCCGGGTTCCCGCCTGGCTGGCGCGCATCGCCGGCGGCTCGCCCTCCTGCTGGTCGACGCGCCGGCGGGTCTGCATGGGCGGGCTGGCGGGCATCGTCCTCCTCGTCGTCTGTCCCATCCTCTTCCTCGCCTGGCAGATCCAGCGCGGCGGCATGGGCCTCGACATCGTCACGCCCTGGATCGCGCGGTCCCTCTCCGACCAGCTCGGTGACGGTCGCACCGTCACCATCGGCGCCGCCGTGATGGTCCGCGACGGCAGCGGCAAGGTGGAGGTCGAGGCGCGCGACGTCATCGTCCACGACTCCGACGGCCGCCGCGTCGCCTCCATGCCGCGGGTCGCGCTCGGTCTCGATTCGCTCCCCATTCTCGGCCGCCCGTCGATCCGGCGGATCGACCTCGTCGGCGCCTCCGTCGCGCTGAAGGTGGGCGAGGACGGCCAGATCGCCCTCGCGGCCGGCCGCTTCCGCACCCAGCTTCCCGAGGACTCCGGCAGCGCCGCACCGGGCACGCCCGCGCCCGCCGAGGCGAGCTCGACCCTCCCCGAGCCGGAAATGTCGCCGTTCCGCCGGCTCGGCATCTGGCTCGACCTCATCGAGAAATCCGGCCTCGACGGCCACCGCCTCGCCGGCTTCGGGCTGCGCAACGGCACCGTGATCGTCGACGACGTCCGCTCGGGCAAGCGCTTCGTCTTCGCCGGCATCGACCTCGACCTCACCGTGCCGGCGACCGGCGGCCTGTCGGTCGAACTCGACGCCTCCGGCTCCGGCGCCCGCTGGACCTCCACCGCCACCGTCACCCCGCGCGACGCGTCAGGGCGGCGGCAGATCGACCTGTCGATGCGCGACATGGCGCCACGCGACCTGTCCCTCGCCCTCCAGGGTCCGCAGGTCGTCTTCGCCGATACGCCCATTTCCGGCACGCTGCAGGCGACCGTCGGCGAGGACGGCGATCCCGTCGCCTTCAACGGCCGCGTCACGATGGGCGCGGGCAAGGTCGGCGACGTCAACGACGAGTCCATGCGCATCGCCATCGACAGCGTCGCCGCCGACGTCCACTGGCAGACCCAGGCCCGTGGCCTGATCGTCGACCGCGTCGAGGTGGTGGCCGGCCACAACCGCGCGTCCCTCAACGGCGTCGTCACGCCGCCGGCGCGCCACGGCGACCCCTTCGTCGTCGAGCTGCAGACGCTGCAGGCGGTCACCTCCGTGCTCAACCCTCACGAGCCGCCGGTGCCGATCAACGTCCGCGGCGCCCGCTTCACCTTCGATCCACTCACCCGCAGCCTTGCCATCGACGGCGTGACCGTCGACCAGGGCGCCGAGCCCCTGGCTCGTCTCGGCGGCAAGGTCGTCTTCGCCGAGGGGTCGCCCGCCATCCAGCTCGACGTCACCGCCGGCAAGATGCCGCTCGCCACCGCGCTCGCTCTGTGGCCGCGCGCCTCCAATCCCCATGCCCGCGACTGGGTGGCCGACAACATGACGGGCGGCACCACCGAAGACACGACCATCCGCGTCTCCGTGCCGGCGGGGCTGCTGGCGACGAAGCACTGGGTGCTCGAAAAGGACGCCCTGTCGGTGCGCTCCAAGCTGCGCGGCACGTCCCTGCGTGTCATGCCGGGGCTGTCGCCGCTGAAAGAGGCCGACGTCGACGTCGACGTCGACGGCCAGATGGCGAGCCTGGTGGTCCAGCGCGGCCGCATCGAGCCGACGCCGGGACAGGCCCTGACCCTCACCCAGGGCACGTTCGAGATCCTCGACCACCGGGTCCAGCCACCCCAGTCGGTGACGAAATTCCGCCTGCAGGGCACCGCCTCGGCGGCCTTCGCGCTCCTCGGCGAGGAGGCCTTCAAGGGCGCCGCGACCGGGCCGACCCTGCCCACGGGCAAGGTCGAGGGCATGGTGACGGCGCAGGTCACCGTCAACGTGCCGCTCACCGAGACCTTCCAGGCCAATCTGATCGACTACACCGTCGATGCCGACTTCACCGGCTTCTCCGCCGACAATGCCTTCGGCGAGATGCGCGTCGAGCGCGCCGCCTTCAAGGTGCTGACGACGCCGCGCAGCCTCACCATGCGTGGCCAGGGCGTGCTCGGCGGCGCGCAGGCCAATTTCGACTATCGCAAGCCGCGCCCCGACGCCAAGCCGGAGATTCGCCTCACCGCCACCCTCGACGATCGCGGCCGCGCGCGCCTCGGCCTGAACATCGGCACGCGCATCGTCGGACCGACGCCCGTGAAGGTGATGACGGTCGGCGAGGAATCCGGCCGCTACAACGTCGAGGTCGACCTCGGCCCTGCGACCCTCTCCGACCTGCTGCCGGGCTGGAGCAAGCCGCGCGGACAGGCGGCCAAGGCCCGCTTCGTCGCGGTCGAGGGCGACGACGGCTGGAAGCTCGAGGATCTCGTCGTCGAGAGCCGCGGCCTGCTGGTGCGCGGCTCGGCCACCTTCGACGACAAGGGCGGCCTCGTCTCCGGTGTCTTCCCGGCCTACAACCTCTCCGACGGCGACCGGATGAACATCCGCATCGAGCGCGCGGGGGCGGGCCACCGCGTCATTGGTCGCGGCGAGATGATCGACGCCCGCCACCTCATCAAGTCGCTGTCGGAACCGCCGCGGCCCGGGCCCGCCACGGCCGGCGCGGCCCCGACGGAACTCGACGTCGACTTCAAGGCCAATGCGGTGGTCGGCGGCAACGGCGAGGTCATCCGCCAGTTCGAGATGCGGATGGCGCGCCAGGGCCAGACCATCCGCTCGCTGACGGCCAGCGGGCGCGTCGGCCGCGATGCCCCCTTCGCCATCGAGCAGCGCGGCCAGGGCAATGCCCAGCGTCTGGCGGTCAGCTCGGGCGATGCCGGCGCGCTGCTGCGCTTCCTCGACATCTACCGTTCGCTGCAGGGTGGCACGCTGGCGCTGATCATGACGCCGCCGCAGCCCAACGGGAACATCCGCGACGGCAGCGTCGAGATCACCGACTTCCGCATCCGCGGCGACCAGGCGATCTCGGGCATGGTTGCCGCTGCCGGCAGCGCTCCCAACGCGCCGCGCCAGCAGCAACAGCAGCAGAACGACGCCTTCGCCTTTTCCCGGCTGCGGGCCAACTTCGCCCGTGCCGCCAGCAAGGTGACGGTCTCCGACGGCCTGCTCTGGGGCGCGGCGATCGGCGCCACGGTGGAGGGCGAGTTCGACCCCGGCCGCGACCGCCTGCTGCTGCGCGGCACCTATGTGCCGGCCTATGCGCTCAACAACATCTTCGCGCGCATCCCGGTGCTCGGCTTCTTCCTCGGCGGCGCGCCCGACGAGGGCGTCTTCGGCATCACCTACCAGATCGCCGGCGCCGTCAGTGCGCCGCGTCTCACCATCAACCCGCTCTCGGCGGTGACGCCCGGCTTCCTGCGCAAGATGTTCGAGTTCCGCGGTTCCGCATCGGCACCGCCGCCCCTGCCGGGCGACGCTGCCCAGCGCTGACGGGAACGTCAGCCGCGTTCGATCTCCTGCCCGTCCATGACCCAGGCCTTCAGGCCGCCGGCGAGATGCGCGTCATAGGGCAGGCCCGCCGCCTGCGCGGCTTCGCTCGCATGGATCGAGCGCACGCCGGCGGCGCAGAGGAACACCACACGCCGGCCGGCCGGGTCCGGAATCGCGGCGGGATCGAACTGCGACAGCGGCACGTTCACCGAATCGGCGATGCGCGCCATGGCGAGCTCGTGCGGCTCGCGCACGTCGACGAGGAGGATGGTGTCCTCCGCGAGACCGCGGGCGACGTCGTCGGGGGTGAGGTCGTGAACGGGCATGATCGGCTTCCGGGCCAGGGCTCCGGCGGATCATAGCAGCAGGCCGGGCCGCGTTGCACAGGGCCGTTCCGCCACGGTGTGCGCTTCGGAGAGGGACTGGCGCGCCGGTGGCTCAGTCCACCAGAACCCCGCCGGTCAGCGGCTCCATCACGCCCGTGGTGGAGGGATAGGTCAGCGGCAGGCCCTTCAGGCTCCTGACCGCGAGATAGGCGAAGGCCTGCGCCTCCAGGAAGTCCGAGGACCATCCGACGTCCTCGCCGGTGCGGATCTCGGCGCCGGTGACATGGGCGAGGAGGCGAAGGAGCTCCGGGTTCTTCGCGCCCCCGCCGCAGACGATCCACAGCACCGGCGGCTCGCGCACGAAGTCGGCGGCGCGGGCGATGGAGCGGGCGGTGAAGGCGGTGAGGGTCGCGGCGCCGTCCTCGGTGGCGACATTGCCCACGATCGAGAAGGCGAAGGCGTTGCGGTCGAGCGATTTCGGCGGCGGCTTGGCGAAGAAGGGGTGGACCAGGAGCCAGGCGAGGAGGGCTTCGTCGGCCCGCCCGCGCGCCGCCGCGTTGCCGCCCGCATCCATGCGCTCTCCGGTGCGCTCGCCCATCCAGTCGTCGACCAAGGCATTGCCGGGGCCGGTGTCGAAGGCGAGCAGCACCTCTCCGGCGCCGATCAGCGTGACGTTGGCGACGCCGCCGATGTTGACCACCGCCAGCGGCCGGGGGAGGGCGGCCTGCGCCGCCAGCGCCCGGTGGAAGACCGGCACGAGCGGCGCGCCCTGGCCGCCGGCAGCGACGTCGGCCTGCCTGAGGTCGTAGACGACCGGAATGCCGAGCCGCTGGCGCAGCGCCGCGCCGTCGCCGATCTGGACGGTGAGGCCCAGCGCCGGCGTCTGCCCGTGGAAGCCGACGACGCCGATGTCGGCGCGCGACAGGCCGTTCTGCTCGAGGAAGAGCTCCACCGCCTCCGCATGGGCACGGGTGACGAGGGCCTCGGCCCGGGCGAGGAGGGGCGTGCGCTGCGTCCGGTCGGTGAGCTGCGCGCCCTCTTTGAGCGCGGCGCGCAGGAGCGCGCGCTCGTCGTCGCTGTAGGCACGATAGCCGGTCGGGCCGAAACCGGAGACGGCCTCGCCGTCGGTGTCGAGGAGCGCCACGTCGACGCCGTCCAGGGACGTTCCCGACATCAGGCCGATCGCGCGCATGGGTCCCGCCGATTCGAAGGGTGAAATGGGTGCCCGCTTCTGCTACACCGCGCCTCCGCCGGGCGCGAGTGTCCGGCCCTCAGCCCCAACTGGAAAGATCATGGCCGCCCCTCAGTCCGACTTCCTGCGCATCCTCACCGAGCGCGGGTTCATCCACCAGTGTTCCGACATGCAGGGTCTCGACGCCCTGGCGGCCAAGGGGGAAGTCGTCGCCTATGTGGGCTATGACTGCACGGCGCCCTCGCTCCATGTCGGGCACCTCCTGTCGATCATGATGCTGCATTGGATGCAGAAGACCGGCGCCGGCAAGCCGATCACACTGATGGGCGGCGGCACCACGCGGGTCGGCGATCCCTCGGGCCGCGACGAGACGCGCAAGATCCTGTCGATCGACGACATCAACGCCAACAAGGACGCGCTGAAGGGCGTGTTCGCGAAGCTGCTCACCTTCGGCGACGGCAAGACCGACGCCATCATGCCCGACAATGCGGAGTGGCTGACCAAGCTCAACTACATCGAGATGCTGCGCGACATCGGCCGGCATTTCTCGGTGAACCGCATGATGACCATGGACTCG
This sequence comes from Rhizobiales bacterium Ga0077556, assembly GCA_001464235.1. Lineage (GTDB taxonomy): Bacteria > Pseudomonadota > Alphaproteobacteria > Rhizobiales > Phreatobacteraceae > Phreatobacter. The sequence continues at coordinate 15,735 of LNFH01000152.1, forward strand.
GTGCGCATGCGGCTGGAGCGCGAGCAGGAGCTCTCGTTCATCGAGTTCAACTACATGATCCTCCAGTCCTACGACTTCGTAGAGCTAGCGCGGCGCTACGGCACCAATCTGCAGATGGGCGGTTCCGACCAGTGGGGCAACATCGTCACCGGCGTCGATCTCGGCCGCCGCATGGGCACGCACCAGCTCTACGCGCTGACCTGCCCGCTGCTGACGACGTCCTCCGGCGCCAAGATGGGCAAGACCGCCGCCGGCGCCGTCTGGCTCAATGCCGACATGCTGTCGAACTACGACTACTGGCAGTTCTGGCGGAACACCGAGGACGGCGACGTCGCCCGCTTCCTCAAGCTGTTCACGCTGCTGCCGATGGCCGAGATCGACCGTCTCGCCGCGCTCCAGGGCGCCGAGATCAACGAGGCGAAGAAGGTGCTCGCCACCGAGGCGACGGCGCTGGTGCGTGGCCGCGAGGCGGCGGAGGCTGCCGCCGAGACGGCGAAGAAGACCTTCGAGCAGGGCGCGCTCGGCGACGACCTGCCGGTGGTGACGGTGCCGGCCGCCGAGCTGTCCGCCGGCATCGGCGTCCTGAGCCTGTTCGTCCGCGCGGGCCTCGTCGCCTCCAACGGCGAGGCGCGCCGCCAGGTCGCCGGCGGCGGCCTGAAGCTCAACGACGAGGCAGTGACCGATCCGCAGGCGATGGTGACCGCAGCGGCGCTGAAGGACGGCGTCGCCAAGCTGTCCTTCGGCCGCAAGAAGCATGTGCTTGTCAAAATCGGCTAGGGTTTCGTCATGCCCGGGCTTGGCCCGGGCATCCACGAATTCCTGAGGCGCCGAGATCAAGGCGTGGATACCCGGGCCAAGCCCGGGCATGACGGTGAGATGTCCGAAGGGGCATGAGCAGGTTTGGGGATCGAGACGATGACGATGAAGTTCTTCTATGGGCCGAAGACCTGCGCGCTCGCCTCGCGCATCGCGCTGGAGGAGGCGGGCGCCTCCTACGAGCCCGTCAAGGTCGACTTCGCCTCGGGCGAGCAGACGAAGCCCGCCTTTCTCGCCGTCAATCCGAAGGGCCGCGTGCCGGCCCTCGTCACCGACCGCGGCGTGCTTACCGAGAACGTCGCGATCCTCGCCTTCGTCGCCCAGAGCCATCCCGACAAGAAGCTGGCGCCGCTTGAGGATCCCTTCGCCTTCGCGCAGATGCAGGCCTTCAACAGCTATCTGGCGTCCACGGTGCACGTGAACCACGCCCACAAGCACCGCGGCGCACGCTGGGCGACCGAGGAGAGCTCCTTCCTCGACATGCGCCGCAAGGTGCCGGAGACGATGGCGGCGAGCTTCCGGCTCATCGAGAACGACTTCTTCCGCGGCCCCTGGGTCATGGGCGAGGCCTATTCGGTGGCCGATGCCTATCTCTTCACGGTGACGCGCTGGCTCGAGGGCGACGGCGTCGACGTCGCGCAGTTCCCGCGCGTCGCCGACCACCTGATGCGCATGGGCGAGCGCCCGGCGGTGCAGGCGGCCCTCGCCGGGGAGTGATCCCTCAGTAGTGGTAGCGACACTGGGCGATCTCGAGCACCTCGCCGCGCACGCGGTAGACGAGGCGATGCTCCTGGTCGATCCGCCGCGACCACCAGCCCTGGAATTCATTCTTGAGCGGCTCCGGCTTGCCGGTGCCGGTGAACGGCGTGCGTCTGCACTCGCGAATCAAGGCGTTCAGCTTCTTCAAAACCCTCCGATCCGCGTCCTGCCAGTGCAGGTAATCCTCCCAAGCAAGGGGGTGGAACGCGACGGTCATTCCAAGAGATCGCGCATGACGACCTTGCCCTCATCGAGCCCGGCGATCGCTTCCAGCAGGCGCCGACGGTTCTCGGGGCTCTTTGTCAGATAGGTCGTCTCCTCCATCGAGGTGTAGTCCTCCAGCGAGATCAGCACCGCGGGCGGCTTGCCGCCCTCGCGGGTGATCAGCACCGGCGCATGGTCCGCCGTCACCTGGTCGAGGGTGGCGGCGAGGGTCTTGCGGAGTTCGGTCGAGGTCTTGACGCGCATGGCGGGAATGTACGCCAAAACGTACGCAATCTCAACCGCGGCGCGGTGCCGCCCAGGGTCTCGCGTCGGCATCCCGCGCCGTGAAGGCGGCGATGGCATCGCCTTCCGCCAGCGTCAGGTCGATGTCGTCCCAGCCGTTGAGGAGCTGGGTGCGCCACACCGGATCGATGGCGAAGGGCACGACGACATTGCCGCATGCGATGGTCTGCGCCGCGAGGTCGACGGTCGCCGGCAGGGCCTCAACGGCCAGCAGCGCCTCGGCGTCTTCCTCGCTCACCGTCGCCGGCACGACGCCGTTCTTCACGCAGTTCGAGGCGAAGATGTCGCCGAAGCTCGGGGCGATCACCACGCGGAAGCCGAAATCGGCGAGGGCATAGACCGCCGCCTCGCGCGACGAGCCGCAGCCGAAATTGCGCCGCGCGACCAGGATGGTCTGGCCGGGAGCGGGGGGAGGGGCCGTGCCCTCCGCGACGAGGTCCCGCAGCAGGAAGCGGCCATAGCCCTCGGGCCGGCGCGGCTCCTTCATGAA
>LNFH01000153.1 GCA_001464235.1 Rhizobiales bacterium Ga0077556
CCCGCCTCCGCCAGACGGTGGTCGCCGTGCTCGGCGTCGCCATCGGCGTCGGCTTCTCCATCATGATGGCGGCGCTGATGCAGGGCTCGCAGGACGATTTCGTCCGCACCCTCGTCAATGCCATGCCGCACGTCGCGATCAACGACGAGCGGCGCGAGGCGCCGCGCCAACCGGCGGAGGAGGCCTTCGACGCGGCCCAGATCCGCGGCCTCACGCCGGCGACGCGGCGGCGCGGCATCAACAATCCGATCGCCACCATCGCGGCGCTGGAGAGCTGGGTGCCCGGCGCGGTGACGCCTTCGGTCCAGGCGCGCGGCATCCTGCGCTACGGCGGCAAGGACGTGACGTCCGTCATCGTCGGCATCGATCCCGTCCGCGAGCCGCGGGTGTCGCAGCTCGTCAACCACCTCCGGCAAGGCTCGCTCCCGGCCCTCTACCGGGCCACCAACGCCATCATCCTCGGCGACCGGCTGGCGGAGAAGCTCGGGGCGCGCCTCGGCTCCAACATCTCGATGTCGGCGGGGACGGGCAAGGTGATGACCGGGCAGGTCGTCGGCATCTTCCGGTCCGGCGTGCGCGCCGTGGACGAGGGCACGTCCTACGTTCTCATCAAGACGGCGCAGATCCTCGCCGAGCAGACCGGCCTCATCAACGAGATCCGCATCCGCCTCAACGACCCGATGAGCGCCAAGGCGGTGGCCGACCGCATCATCGCCGATACGGGGCTGAAGACCGTGTCCTGGCAGGAGGCCAACGAGGACCTGATGTCGGCCTTCGTCATCCGCAACATCATCATGTACACGGTGGTGGGCGCGATCCTGCTGGTGGCCTCCTTCGGCACCTACAACATCATCTCCACCATCACCTTCGAGAAGAGCCGCGACATCGCCATCATGAAGTCGCTCGGGCTGACGCAGTCCACCGTCCGGCGCATCTTCATCCTCGAGGGGCTGGTCATCGGCCTCGCCGGTGCGATCGCCGGATCGGTGCTCGGCTTCGCGCTGACGCAGGCGATGCTGTCCATCGAGATCCGCACCGGCTTCACCGACGCCACCCGGCTGCCGCTGATCGTGGCGCCGCTGCACTACGCGATCGCGGGGGGCATCGCCCTCGCCTCGTCCGCCATCGCCGGCTTCTTTCCGGCACGCAAGGCGGCCCGTGTCCACCCGGTCGAGATCATCCGGGGGGCGACGTGAGCGGCCCCCTCATCGAGACGCGCAAGGCGACCCGGATCCTGGCGGGAACCGTGCCGGTGACGCTGGTCGCCGACATCGACCTCGCCATCCAGGAGAAGCAGTTCGTCGCCATCACCGGACCGTCGGGCTCGGGAAAGTCCTCGCTCCTCTACCTCCTCGGCCTTCTCGACGTGCCGACCAGCGGCGAGGTGCTGGTGAGGGGCGAGGACACCAGCCTGCTCGACGACGACGCGCGCGCCGAGATCCGGCTGGAGACCCTCGGCTTCATCTTCCAGTTCCACTTCCTGCTGCCGGAGTTCACCACCACGCAGAACGTCATGCTGCCGATGCGGGCGCTGGGGAAGCTGTCGGCGCGGCAGATGAAGGAACGGGCGGAGGGGCTGCTCGCCTCCCTCGGCCTCGAGGATCACCTGGCCAAGCGGCCCGACCAGCTCTCGGGCGGCCAGCGCCAGCGCGTGGCGGTGGCACGGGCGCTGGCCAACGATCCGCCCGTCATCCTCGCCGACGAGCCGACCGGCAGCCTCGACTCGAAATCGTCGGAGCAGGTGTTCCAGATCCTGCGCGACCTCGTCGACAAGGACGGGCGTTCGGTGGTGGCGGTGACGCATGCCATCGATCTCGCTGAGCGGATGGACCGCCGTGTCCATCTGGTGGACGGGCGGATCGTTTCCGATAGCATGCAGGCCCAGGAGGCCCACCCGTCGGCGTGATCCCCGGACAGTCCCATTCCACCCGAGCAGAGGACCAGACGCCATGATCGTCCGCTCTCTCGCATTCGCAGTGGTTCTCGCAGGCGCAGCCCCGCTGCTGCCGCTCCCGGCATCGGCCGCGCCTGCCGCCCCCCTCGTCGAAATGCAGGACCCGGTCGCGGCATGCCGGCGCGCCCTGCCGGCGGCCGGCCGCTTCATCGGCCAGAGCGGCACCGTCGCGAAGCGCCGCTTCCGGGCGCCTCGCGGCGTGGTCGTGCGCGCCTGCTACGTGTGCACGCGCGACTTCAGGCAGCATCGCCTGACCTTCGGCCTCGATCCCGGCGGGATCGTCCGGTCGGTCGCGTGCAATTGAGGCTTCAGCGGTAGAGCACTCCCGGCAGCCACATCGCGATGCCGGGGAAGGTGTAGACGACGACCATGCAGCCGACGACGATGAAGATGAACGGCATCACGCCGGAGAAGATCTGGTTGATCGTGACGTGCGGCGGCGCCACGCCCTTCAGATAGAAGGGCGCCATCGCCACCGGCGGCGACAGGAACGACGTCTGGATGTTCAGGGCGATGAGGATGCCGAAGAACAGCGGGTCGATCTTGAACGTCTCCAGCAGCGGCAGGAAGATCGGCACGAAGATGACGATGATCTCCGTCCATTCCAGCGGCCAGCCGAGCACGAAGATGATGACCTGCGCCAGGATCATGAACATGGTCGGCGACAGGTTGAGCATGGCGACGAAGGCCTTGATCGGCTCGTGTCCGCCGAGGATGGCGAAGATCGACGAGAA
>LNFH01000154.1 GCA_001464235.1 Rhizobiales bacterium Ga0077556
CATCTGGAGCCCTGGTGCCTGGCATCACGGTGAAGACGGGGCGCGGCGTCGAAGTCGCCCTCTCCCCGCATGCGGGGAGAGGGAAGGGTGAGGGGCCTCGCGGCGCCTACGCGGGAAGCAGGCCATGTCCCGCATCCTGACCGACGACCTGCCCTTCGATTTGACCGTCCCCGTGGCCATCGTCGGCGGCGGCGCTGCGGGGCTCTGCGCGGCGCTGGCGGCGAAGGAGGCTGGTGCCGACCCCGTCATCTTCGAGCGCGATGCCCTGCCGCAGGGCTCCACGGCCCTCTCCGCCGGCCTGATCCCGGCCGCCGGCACTGCGGCCCAGCGCGCCGCCGGCATCGCCGACAGCGTCGCCGCCTTCGCAGCGGACATCCAGGCCAAGGCCCACGGCGCGGCGGATCCCGTCGTGCTCCGGGCCGTCACAGAGGGCGCCGGCCACGCCATCGACTGGCTGACCGAGCGCCACGGTCTCGCCTTCACCGTCATCGCCGACTTCTCGTACCCCGGCCATTCCGCGCGGCGCATGCACGGGCTCGCCTCCCGCTCCGGCGCGGAGCTCGTCGACCGGCTGCGCGCCGCCGCTGAAGCGGCCAGCGTCGACATCGTCACCGATGCCCATGTCACGGCCCTGGTGGCGACGCCCGACGGCCGCGTGCGCGGCCTCGTGGTCTGCCGCCCGGACGGGTCCGAGGAGCGCATCGGCTGCGCGGCGCTCGTCCTCGCCTGCAACGGCTATGGCGGCAACCGCGCCCTCGTCGCCGAGCACATCCCGGCCCTCAGGGACGCGCTCTATTTCGGCCACCCCGGCAACCAGGGCGACGCCGTCCTCTGGGGCCAGGCCCTAGGTGCCGATCTGCGCCACATGACCGGCCACCAGGGCCATGGCTCGGTCGCCCACCCCCACGGCATCCTCGTCACCTGGGCGGCCGTCATGGAGGGCGGGTTCCAGGTGAACACGCAGGGGCAGCGCTTCTGGAACGAGGCCTCCGGCTATTCCGAGGCCGCGCTCGCCGTGCTCGGCCAACCCGGCGGCATCGCCTTCGACATCTTCGATGACCGCATCGCCGCCATCGCCCGGCAGTTCGAGGACTTCCGCAGGGCCGAGGCGGCGGGCGCCGTTCTTCAAGCGGAATCAACGGATGAACTGGCGCGCCGCCTGAGCATTCCTCGGCAAGTGATTCGCGCGACTCTCGAATCCGTCGCCGACCTCAAGCG
>LNFH01000155.1 GCA_001464235.1 Rhizobiales bacterium Ga0077556
ACCTCGGCCTCGCTGCCGTCGGCGGCGAGGCGCCGGGCGGTCTTCGGGGCGAGGTCGAGAAGGGCGCGGATGGCGCCGGACGTGGCGTCGCGGGCCCGCAGCTCCAGCACCTGGCCGAGGAGGACGAGGACGGTGATCACCGCCGCCGCCTCGAAATAGACGGCGACCTCGCCGTGGTGGTCGCGGAAGGCGGCGGGGAAGAGGCCAGGCGCCAGCGTCGCCACCACCGAATAGGTCCAGGCGACGCCGGTGCCGATGGCGATCAGGGTGAACATGTTGAGGTGGCCGGTGACCACCGACTGCCAGCCGCGGACGAAGAAGGGCCAGCCGGCCCAGAGCACCACCGGCGTGGCCAGCACGAGCTGCACCCAGCTCGACCAGCCGTGCGGCAGCGGGTTCCAACCGAAGACGTGGCCGCCCATCTCGAGCACGAAGACCGGCAGGGCGAGCGCGAGGCCCGCCCAGAAGCGCCGGGTCATGTCGATCAGCTCCTCGTTCGGGCCGGCATCGGCCGTCACCATCATCGGCTCCAGCGCCATGCCGCAGATCGGGCAGGTGCCGGGGCCGATCTGCTGGATCTCCAGGTGCATCGGGCAGGTGAACATGGTGCCTTCCGGCACGGGCTCCGGCGGCGGCGCGCTCGCCGGATCGAGGTAGCGCTGCGAGTCGGCGCGGAACTTGGTCACGCAGCCGGCGGAACAGAAATAATGCTCGACGCCGTGCAGGGTGGTCTTGTGGGGCGTCGTCGCGGGATCGACCGTCATGCCGCAGACCGGATCGATCACCTTGCCGTCGGCCGGCGCGGCGGGGGCATGGCCATGGTGGGCATGACCGCGTTGGGCGTGATCGTTATGGGCGTGATCGTGGCCCTTGCCGCCGCAGCAGCCGCCTGACGCCTTCGAATCGTGAACGGTCATGACCGGTCTCCTTCACTCTTGCGGCGAGCTGTAATCCTTCCCATCATTGGAAGGTCAAGCGGGCATCGTCGTCTCATGAACCGAACCCGCGGCGCCCCGCATTGATCCAGAGCCATCGCGAGGGAGACCCCCATGAACATCGGCGAGGCCGCGGCCGCCTCCGGCGTCTCCGCCAAGATGATCCGCTACTACGAATCCATCCTGCTGCTGCCGGCGGCGGGCCGGCGCGACAGCGGCTACCGCGACTATGGCGAGGAGGACGTGCACCGCCTCTCCTTCGTCCGGCGGGCCCGCGACCTCGGCTTCTCCATCGAGCAGATCCGCTCGCTGCTGGCGCTCTGGACGGATACCGGCCGGTCCAATGCCGACGTCCGGGCCATCGCCCGCACCCACCTCAGGGAGATGGAGGAGCAGGCGCGCAAGCTCGCGGCCATGATCGGCACGCTGAAGACGCTGATCGGCTCCTGCGAGACGGGCAAGCGCAGCGCCTGCCCGATCATCGAGGAGCTGGGCGACCACCGTCCCGCCCCCGCCGCGCCGGTGAAACCGCGTCGCCGCGCGGCGTGAGGATCAGGCGGCGCGGATCGGGGCGATCGAAGACAGGTCCGTAGCCTCGGCCGCGACCTGGAGGTCGTAGCGGCTCTGCATGTTCATGAACCATTGCGGATCGACGTCGAAGACCTTGCCGAGCCGGAGGGCGACGGCCGCCGAAATCCCCTGCCGTCCACGGGCGATCTCGTTGACCCTGCTGCGCGGCAGGCCGGTGGCCTTGGCGAGGGCATAGACCGAGAGGCCCATCGGCACGAGAAACTCCTCGCGCAGAACTTCACCCGGATGTGGCAGCGGCACGGTTCGTGACATGGCTCGCCTCCTCAATGGTAGTCGCAGAACTCGACGTCGAAGGCGTCGCCGTCCCTCCAGACGAAACAGATGCGCCACTGGTCGTTGACGCGGATCGAATGCTGGCCGGCCCTGTCGCCCTTCAGGGCTTCGAGATGATTGCCGGGAGGCACCCTTAAGTCCTCCAGCCGCGTCACAGTGTCGAGCATGAACAGCTTGCGGGCCGTTCTTCGGACCAGATCCACGGGCATGCCGCGGGGAATGCGGCCCGCATGAAGCTGTTCCGTCCGGCGATCAGCGAAGCTCCTGATCATGCTGGAGCGTACTTCTTTTTAGTACGATAAACAAGGCCATGCGGAGTAGCGGCCGCGCTTCTCGTCGGCATCGCTGACGGGCGCGCTTTCACCTCTCCCCGCCGGGAAGAGGTGAAGGGATGCATCGTCCGGTCGGAGGGAGAGGCGAAGCGGCC
>LNFH01000156.1 GCA_001464235.1 Rhizobiales bacterium Ga0077556
CTTCGGCCGACCTCTCCCCGCCGGGGAGAGGTGAAGAGGCGGCGGCCCGCAATCCGTGCAAACGGATGGCCGGCGAGCCGCTTGCCCGTCATCCCCGGCCGAGCGCAGCGAGGGGAAGGGGATCCAGGGGTTGCCGGGCGGCGCCCTCTGCCGCCGCAGCCTCCAGGGGGGCGCCCGTTCCGTCCTGGACCCCCTTCCCTCGGCCTGCGGCCTCGCCGGGGGTGACGGATGACAGATGACGAGCGAGACGCGCTTTCACCTCTCCCCGCCGGGAAGAGGTGAAGGGATGCATCGTCCGGTCGGAGGGAGAGGCGAAGCGGCCGTGGTATGCGGGGCCTCCCCTCACCCC
>LNFH01000157.1 GCA_001464235.1 Rhizobiales bacterium Ga0077556
TGCTTCACCGCCTCGCGGTAGACCGGGTCGCGGATCATGTCGATGAAGGCCTGGCCGGAGGGATATTCGGCGATGAAGGCGATGTCCCATGCCTCCGTCTCCGGCCCGATCAGGGTGAGGTCCGGCCGGCCCGACCAGACGATGCGGCCGCCGAGGCGGCGGAACACCGGCCCGCTGTCGCGGCCATAGGCGGCATAGGCCTCGCGGCCGGTGGCGGCCCGGCCGTCCTCGTAGGTGGCGGCGGGTTTCAGCTTCACGAGGTTGAGCATGTGGACCGGCTGGTCGCGCGGCAGGTCCCTGAACAGGGCGAAGCGCTCCTTGGTCGGATCGACGTGGCCCGGCGTCTCGTCAGTCATGGCGGTTCCCTCCCCTCAAGGTGCCGGAACCGATCATGACCCGGCCGGGGCGACATCCTGATTCGGCCATTCGGCCAGATGGTGCTCGAGCTCCTGCAGTTCCGTCAGCTCATGCTCCCAGGCGGTGATGCGGCCGCGCACCGAGACGCCGGCGGCATGGACCGTGTCCGGATCGCCGGAGACCAGAGGATGCCACCAGTAGAGGTCGCGGCCCTCGGCGACGAGGCGATACGCGCAGGTCGGCGGCAGCCAGGAGAGGGAGCGCACCTCCTCAGGGGTCAGGCGTACGCAGTCCGGCACCTTCTCCTGCCGGTTCGGGTAGTCGCGGCAGCGGCAGGCCTCGCCGTCGAGCAGGGTGCAGGCGACGGAGGTGAAGTGGATCTCGCCGGTGTCCTCGTCCTCGAGCTTGTTGAGGCAGCAGCGGGCGCAGCCGTCGCACAGGCTCTCCCACTCCGCCCCGCTCATGGCCTCCAGCGGCTTCACCCGCCAGAAGGGCGCGGCCTCGCCTGCAACGTCGTCGACCATCGGCGGGGCTCTCCTGGCGGCGGCGCGGAGGAACGGGGAGGGGCGCGCCCGGTAACCCTGTTGGCAGAGAATGGTGGACGCAGTGCGGCGCCGTTGGCTCGCCCCGCCGATCTCCGATATGGTAAGCCAATCGTCAAGAGCTTGCCCGAAAGGGGTGCCCGGCTTGAGCGATCTCACTCCCAGCGGCGGGTGGGGCAGCGCCCTGAAGCGCGTCCTCCTCGACCTCGACGCCCGGTTGAACGACGGGGCCTGGCGCCTCGCCGGGGCGATCGGTCGCGGCTGGGAGAGGCTCGCCGACCTCGCCGACCGGGTGCAGGTCTACGGCTGGAAGCGGGTCGGCGCGGAGATCGCCTCGGAGGGCATGACGCTCGGCACCGGCGGCCTCGTGGTGCTGCTCATGCTCGCCATGCCGGCCTTCCGCGAGACCGAGGACGACTGGCGCAAACGCTCCGAGCTCTCCGTCGTCTTCCAGGACCGCTACGGCAACGAGGTCGGCCGCCGCGGCATCCGCCACAACGATTCGGTGCCGCTGGAGGAATTCCCGGACCATCTGATCAAGGCGGTGCTCGCCACCGAGGACCGCCGCTTCTACGAGCACTACGGCATCGACCTGATCGGCACCCTGCGCGCCATCGCCACCAATGCCCGCGCCGGCGGCGTCGTCCAGGGCGGATCGACGCTGACCCAGCAGCTCGCCAAGAACCTCTTTCTCACCAACGAGCGCTCCATCGAGCGCAAGATCAAGGAAGCCTTCCTGGCGCTCTGGCTGGAATCGCGGGCGACCAAGAACGAGATCCTGAAGACCTATCTCGACCGCGCCTATATGGGCGGCGGCGCCTTCGGGGCGGAGGCGGCCTCGGAATACTATTTCGGCAAGTCGGTGCGCGACGTCACCCTCGCCGAGGCCGCGCTCCTCGCGGGCCTGTTCAAGGCGCCGACGCGCTTTGCTCCCCACGTCAACCTTCCGGCGGCCCGCGCCCGGGCCAATACCGTGCTCGACAACCTGGTCGAGGCCGGCTTCATGACCGAAGGCCAGGTGTTCGGCGCCCGCCGCAACCCGGCGACGCCGGTGGACCGCCAGGACGAGGCGGTGCCGAACTACTATCTCGACTACGCCTTCGAGGACGTGAAGCGGCTGGTGGCGGCGACGCCCTCGCTGGTGGACCGGGTGCTGACCGTGCGCACCGGCCTCGACCTCACCATCCAGAAGCAGGCCGAGCTCTCGGTGGAATCGATCATCCGCCAGTACGGCTCGGACTATGGCGCCAGCCAGGCGGCGGCGGTGGTGATGGAGGTGGACGGCACGGTGCGCGCCATCGTCGGCGGCCGCGACTACGGCGCCAGCCAGTTCAACCGCGCCACCGAGGCCATGCGCCAGCCGGGCTCGTCCTTCAAACCGATCGTCTACGGCACGGCGATGCGCGAGGGGCTGATCAACGGCCGCTCGGTGGTGGTCGACCGTCCCATCTGCCTCGGCAACTGGTGCCCGCAGAATTACGGCCGCAGCTTCTCCGGCGCGACCACGGTCACCTCGGCGCTGGTGCGCTCGATCAACTCGATCCCGGTCATCCTCACCCAGCAGATGGGCCGCGGCGACAGCCGCGTCGGCCGGCAGAAGATCATCGCCACGGCGCGGGAGATGGGCATCACCCGTCCGCTCACCGATTCCGCCCCGCTGCCCATCGGCGCTGCCGAGGTGACGCTGGTCGAGCTCACCACCTCCTACGCCACCTTCGCCTCGGGCGGCCTCAGCGTGCAGCCGCACGCGGCCGTCGAGATCCGCAACTCGGCCGGCGAGCTCGTCTGGCGCGCCGACCGCGACATGCCGCAGCGCCGCCGGGTCTTCCCCGAGACGGTCGCCGTGGACATGAACGCCATCATGGTCGGCGTCGTCGAATCCGGCACCGGCCGTCGGGCGCAGGTGCAAGGGGTGCAGGTCGGCGGCAAGACCGGCACGACCAACTCCTACCGCGACGCGCTGTTCGTCGGCTATTCGGGCCAGTTCGTCACCGGCGTCTGGTACGGCAACGACGACTATTCCTCCACCAACCGCATGACGGGCGGCTCGCTGCCGGCCATGACCTTCTCCCAGATCATGACGGCGGCGCACCAGGGCCTGGACCGCAAGCCGATCTTCGGCCTCACCGGCGGTCCGCAGCCGGTGCCGGGCGTTCCCGCCGGCACGCAGGTGCCGCTCGCCGGCGTGCCGGACCGGCCGCAGATCCTGTCGCGGTCCTCGGTCGAGGTCCTCGGCCGGATCGACGGCCTCCTGCGGGATGCCGCCGACACCCTGCGCACCGGTCCCCTGTCGGCGCGGCCGGCGGGATCGGTGCTGCGCTGACCGGCGGGCCCGTGGTGAAGGATCATCGCTGACATGCGCGCGCTCCCCGGCCTCCTCCTGGCGCTCGGCATCGGGGCGGTGACGGGCCTTGGGCTCACCGCCCTGTCGGTCGGCCGCAGCACCGGCGCGGGCACGCTGCGCATCGGCCCCTGGCTCGCGACGCCCAAGGCCGGCACGCTCGAGGCCGATCCCTATGCCCGGGCGGTGACGGCCAGGCTCGGCACGCTGCCGCTGGCGCTCGCCGACGGCCTCGCCCTCGTCGCCGACCAGGACAGCGTCGGCGCCGCCATCGACGGGCGCTGCACCTATCGCATCAGCGGGAGCGTGCCGCCGGCCCGGTTCTGGACGCTGGCGACGGCCCGGGCCGATTTCGGACCGGTGGTGGAGGAGGGCCTGCGCCAGGGCTTCACCAGCTATGAGATCGTGCGGCAGGCCGACGCGCCGACCGACGTCGTCGTGGCGCCGGAGGCGCGGGCCGGCAACTGGCTGCCGTCCGGCGGCGTGCCGGACCTGCGCCTGATCCTCCGGCTCTACGACACGCCTGTGGCCACCACCATCTCCGCCGCCACGGTGCTGCCGTCGATCAGCCGCGTGAGCTGCCCATGATGCGCCTCGCCGGCATCGCCGCGCGGCCGCTGCGCCGCCTCTTCGGGGTCCTGCCCTGGGTCGTGGCCGGGCTGCTGCTCGGCGTGGCCGTGCACATCCTATCGGTCTTCGCCCTGCCCCGCCTCGCCCCCGACGATGCCCGCGCCCGCCTGTCCGGCGTCACCGAGGTGAACCGGCTGACGACGCTGTCGGGGCGTGGCGCGGTGGCGCTGCCGCTCGCAGACCCCGCCTTCGAGACGGCGATCTGCCGCTTCGACCTCTCGGCCGGGCCGCTGCACGTCCGGGCGCCGGTGACGCCGCACTACACCGCCATCGCGCTCTACACCGCCACCGGCATCGCCTTCGGCGACCCGGCGCACCCTCGACCTCTTCGTGGTGACGCAGGCGCAGCGGCGCGAACTCTCCACCGACGAGGACGAGACGGCGGCCGACAACCTCATCCTCGTCTCGCCGACCACCGAGGGCTTCGTGCTGATCCGCGCGCTGGCGGTGCAGCCGAGCCTGGCGCCGATCGTCCGGGAGCAGCTCGCGGCGCAGTCCTTGTGCGAGATCCTGACGCCGGAACAGGCGCCCGCGACGCAGTGAAGGGGCGCTAGGGGCTTGACCTCCGCGAATAGCGGGCCGCTGTCGCTCGCCCGCTCACTTGCCCCTCACCCTTACCCTCTCCCCGCCGGACTTCGACCGCCAGCCTGTTCGCCGAAACCTGTGCCACGCACGCCGGGTTGAATCGAAGCGAGACGCCCGTGCCCCCTCTCCCCGCCGGCGGGGAGAGGGTAAGGGTGAGGGGCAAAGCAGAGGTCAGGGCGCGGACCGCATTCCCTACTTGCTGATGATCACCTCTTCCGGCGGCGGCGAGCGCGGAAAGAAGCGCGGCGGCGCCTGCTCGACGGCGATCGATCCGCGGACGGTTCCCCCGGCGCAGAGCCGCTCGAACTCGCGGATGTCCTCCTCGAGGCCGCGCAGCTCGCGTTCGGCCATGACCGCCTCGTGCTCGGGGGTCGCGACGATCTGGGTGTTGAGGGCGCAGCGATAGGCGTCCGCGTGCTGGCGCAGGCCGTGGCGCACCCAGGCCACGATGGTGCGGTTCTCGGCGATGCGGTCGCGGGCCGAGCGCACCTGCACCGGCGTCAGCGTCGGGATGTGGCCGAGCGCCCCCTCGCGGACCCGGTCGGCCTCCATCACCTCGCGCGCCTTCTCGCAGAAGGGACGGATGCGCTGGCGGTCGGCGCGCATGTCGTCCGTCATGCGGATGAAGCGCGCCTTGGAGGAGCGGTAGGCCTCGCGTTCGAGGGTGCGGCAATAGCCGCGCGGGTCGGGATCGTAGCTGACGGGATCGCCGATGCGGGTGCGCCGGAGCTCGGCCCAGAACTGGTTCCAGCGGTCGAGGGGATGGGTCGGCATCATCAGGCCGTAGCCCATCTGCCGCATTTCGCGCTCGGCGTCGGTGAAGGCGTAGCCGGAGACCGGCTCCTCGCGCCAGCGGGCGGCATGGCCGCCGGCCCAGGGCATGATCTCGTCGTTGAGGACGTTGGGTGCGGGTCGGCCGAGGTCGCCCTGCGGCGCGCAGGCGGCGAGGAGGAGCGCCGCGGCGGCGAGGGCGAGCCCGGCGATGGCCGGCTTTCGGTGCGGGCGCGCCAGGGGCATGCCGAGCCTTCCGTCTGATGGGGCGGCCCGTTCTCGGGATCCGGTCAGGCGCTCCTGCGCCCGCGCTTCGGCCGGTCGCCGCCACGCAGGGGCGGATCGACGGTCAGGACCGGCGGCGCGGGAAGGTCGTGGCGCTCGACGCGCACCACCGGCAGCAACAGGATCTGGCCGCTTGCCCCCGGTACGTCGTCTGCCGGGCGCAGCATGCGCCGTCGTTCGAGCGGAAAGCGAAGCACTGCACCCATCGAAACCTCCCTTTGCGCTGCCCTCCAATGCGGCCATGCCCGGCGACAATCCGCCGACGCGCAAGCCCGACTTAACAGCGCTCATGGTTAACGACCGGTTACCCGCCGCCGCCGTCCCCGTCCGGCACGGCTGCCCCGCCCCCTGCCCGCTTGACCGGCCATCCCCGGGCAGGCCCGATCGGACGGAGCCTCGCACCCCGGACCCCGCCATGACCGCGCAGCCGACCGCCGAAGAGCCGATGACCTACGTGGTCGAGATCGACCTGCCGGAGGGCGGGCTTCCGGCCTTCCGGGACTGGTATGCCAACGTCCACGCGCCCCATCTCTACGAGGCGGGCTTCACCACCTGCACCTCCTACCGGGCGGTGCGCGGAAGGCTCGGCATCGTCGACGTCTATCAGGCGCCGGGCTGGTCGGTGTTCGAGAGCGACGCCTTCGCCCGCTACCGGCGGGTCGCGGCCGCCGACCCGCACCTCCCGCCGTTCATGGTGGGGCTCGCCAGCATCCGCACGCCCTATGTCGACGGTTCCGGCGGCGCGGCCGAACCGCTCGCCGCCGACTGGCTGACCATGCTGCGCTTCGTGGGAGCGGACGGTGCCCTCGAGACCGTGGCCGCCTGGCTCCAGGGCGGCGGGCCGGCGCTGTTGGCGCGCTGGGGCGTAGAGCGGGCGCGGCTCCTCACCCGCACCCGTCCCGCGCCGACCGGGACCTCCGACCGCCCCTCCGCCGCCCTGCTGCTGGAGAGCCGCCGCGACCCCGGCGAGACCCTTCCCGCGGATGCACCGGATGCCCTGCGCCAGGCGCCGGGACCGCATTTCACCGGCAGCCGGCTCTATCCCTGGCCGGACGACAAGGCGCTGCGGGAGGGCCGCAATCGTTAACGCGGTCTTTCCACTAACGGACTGCTAACGAGTTCGTTCGTATTGTCGGCAACCGTTCCTCCGCCCTCCGGTCGCCGCGCCTTCATGTCGTCCCAGAGCCTTCCCAGCGTCCAGCGATTGATCGGTCTCGCCCGGTCGAACGGCATCGACGTCAGGCCGACCCTGCTGCGCGTCATCGTCGACCAGTTCGTCGCCGAAGCCTCCCATCCCGCAGCGGAGGTGACGCGGTTCGGCGAGCTCGTGGTGAACCTCCTGCCCAAGGCGAGCGAGGCCGACCGCGCCGTCATCGCCGCCAAGCTCGCCCTGCACCGGCAGACGCCGGCGATCGTCGCGCGCCGGCTCGCCGCCGACGTCGGCGCGGTGGCGCGGCCGGTGCTGACCCATTGCCGGGCGCTCTCCGACGACGACCTCTTCCTCGCCGTCCGTTCCGGGGACCCGGAGAAGGCGCTGGCCGTCGCCGAGCGCGAGGACATCGGCCTCGCCGCACTGGTGGCGCTGGAGGACATGGACGATCCCGGCGTGAAGGCGGCCCTCGCCGCCCGCGTCGCCCGCCCGGCCGCGGCGCTGCGCGAGCCGCTGCTGGCCTCCCCCGCCGATCTCGGCCGCCGCTTCCTCGCCGCACCCACGGCCCACCGCGAGACCATGCTGGCCGAACTCGCCCTGTCCCAGCCCGCCCTGCCGCCGGGCCTCGGCCCGCGCGGGCCTGCGCATGCCGGCGAGCGCGGACGGGAGATCGAGGTCGCCGCCCTGTCGCGCCGCGAGGGGGCTCTCGCCGAGGCGCTCGGCCGCTCGCTCGGCCTCGACCGGGCGACGGCCGCGCGCATCGCCGGCGATCCCGGCGGCGAACCGCTGGTCGTCATCGCCCGGGCCCTCGATCTCGGCCGCGAGGCGACGACGCGCATCCTGCTGTTCGCCCACGAGGCCATCGGCACCTCGGTGGAGCGCCTCACCGCCCTCGCCGCTCTCTACGACGCGGTGCCGCGCGGCGTCGCCGTCACACTCGTGCGTTCCTTCCAGGACGCGGCGCCCGTCCAATCCCCGTCCCGGCCGTCCCGGCACCAGACCGTGCTGGCGCCCGATGCGTCCGACCGGATCGGCGCCCGCCAGGCCGCGAGCCCGGCCGCGCGTCAAGCGCCGCGGTCGCCGGCGGCGAGGCCTGCCGCCACGCGGCAGCCCAAGGGGTCCTGAGGCCGGTCAGGCCCGGGCGATCTCGACGAAGGCGCGCCCGTCGCGGTCGTCTACGTCGACGATCCACAGGTCGGGATCGAAGCGGGTCTCGCGCTCCAGCTTCTCGGCAACCCTGAATTCCTCGACGAAGACCTCCGGCCAGGCGGGCACGAAGAGGCGGTCGACGGGGCGACCGTCGTCGAAGGCCGATTGCGGCGCCTGCAGGTAGAGCGCGACGAGCCGGTCGGCGGCCCGCGAGACCGTCACGGCGATGGCACCGGCCTCGGCGTTGCCGCGGCGGCGGAGCGTGGCGAACCCGCCTTCGAGGCCGACGCGGCGGATGAAGGCCGAGACCCAGAAGTCGGAGGTGACCCGCATCAGCGGCGGGCGCCGGAACTCTCGGCGGCGATGAGGTCGCCGATGGAGCGCTCGCGGGGCGTCGGCGCCGGGCGCGGCGCCGGCACGGCGCGGGGATCGCGGGAGATGAGGTCGGCGATGGTCTGCGGCCCTTGGGGCGGTCGCGCCGCCTGGGGAGCGGCAGGCGCCGGAGCCGGGCGGGCGGCCTGTGCGGTCGGCTGGCCGCGGCGCAGGCGGGCGAGCAGCGCCTCCGAGGCCTCGCCCGTCGGGGCGACCCGCGCCTCGGTCTCGAAGCGGCGGATGGCGGCCTCGGTCTTCGGACCGGAGACGCCGTCGATCGTGCCGTCGTAGAGGCGGCGACGCTGCAACTCGCGCTGGACGTCGGCGACGATCTCGGACTTCGGCCGCGCGGCGGTGGTGGCGGCGGCGGGCGCCGCCGGCTCGCTCTGGCGCGGCGAGATGCTGGCGGTCTGCTGGACGTCGGCCGGACGGGGCGCGGGGGCAGGCGCGGGCTGGATCACGGCGGCGGCGAAGAGCGGTGCGGGATGGGGGCCGGTCTGGCGGACGAGGGCGTTGGCGACGATGCCGATCGCCACGAAGCCCATCAGCGCGAGCGCGATGCGGTCGCCCGGGCTGCGGCCGATGATCTGCCGCCAGAGGCCGCCGCGCGGCGCCTCGTCGTCCATGTCCGCGGAGGAGCGCCCGCGGCGGGGACGCAGATCCTCGTCGTCATAGGTCGCGTCACGCAATTTTCCGTCCCTCCTGGATCGTCTCGGCCGGGCCCGTGGCGGAGGCCAGCGGCAGGGGCGCCACCTTGCCGTGGTTCTCGCAATCCATCGGCATGCGCAGCGTCACCCGCGTGCCGCGCCCGAGCTGCGAGGTGATCTCGAGCCGGCCGCCGTGCAGTTCGGCGAGGCCCTTGACCACCGAGAGGCCGAGGCCGGTGCCCTCGTAGGGCCGGTCATAGCTGGAGCGCGCCTGGAAGAAGGGGCTGCCGAGGCGCGGCAGGTCCTTGGCGGCGATGCCGATGCCGGTGTCGGTGACCGAGAGCGACAGCCAGGAGCCGTCGCGGCGCAGACCGATGGTCACCGTGCCGCCGGGCTTGGTGAACTTGATGGCGTTGGAGACGAGGTTGAGGAGGATCTGCCGGTAGGCGCGCTTGTCGCCCACGACCTCCTCGACGCCCTCGGGAACCTCGGCGGTGAGCGTCACGCCGGCGCCGCTCGCCTTGAGGTCCATCATCTGCACGCACTGGGTGATCAGCGGCGGCAGGGCGAAGGGTTCGGGCGTGATCTCGAAATGCCCGCTCTCGATCTTCGACATGTCGAGGATCGAATTGACCAGATTGAGCAGGTGCTCGCCGGAGTCGCGGATGAGGGTCGCGTATTCATGCCGGCGGGCCTGGTCGAGGCGCATGTCCTGCTCGTGCATCAGCATCTCGGAGAAGCCGTTGATGGCGTTCAGCGGGGTGCGCAGCTCGTGACTGACATTGGCGAGGAAGCGGCCACGGGCCTCGTTGGCGCGGTCGGCCTCGTCGCGGGCGGCCTCGACGGCGGCCTCGTGCTGCTTGCGCTCGGAGACGTCGCGCAGCACCGAGACGACCTGCTGACCCTCGCCGACGGTGCCGGCGAGCGGACGGCTGCGCATTTCCATCCAGATGAAGGAGGGCTGGCCATCGGCCGCATCCTCGCGGCGCAGGCGGAACTCGGCCGCCGCCTCGATGTGGCGGGAGGACGCGATGGACAGGGCGCTGAGATAGGCCGGCCGGTCGGCGACGTGAACGCGGTCGAACAGGCTCTGGCCGTGCAGGCCATAGGAGGGCACGCCGACGACGCGCTCGGCGGCGGGCGAGGCGAAGACCACCGCGCCGCTGCGGCTGTGGCAGGTGATGAGGTCGGTCATGTTCTCGGCGAGCAGCCGGTAGCGCTGCTCACCGACCGAATGGACCTCCTCGCCGGCGCGGCTGACCATCACCGCCGAGAGCGCGAGGCCGACGGCGTAGATCACCGCGGCGGCGGCAGAGGCGAAGCCGGCGACGGCGAGCTGGGTGGTGCCGAGGCCGGACGGCATCAGCATGCCGCCGAGCTGCAACACGCCGATGGCGCCGACGGCGCCGAGGACCATGGCGCCGGCGCAGTGGACGACCCGGCGCGATCCGGACAGCACCGCCTCGGCCGGCACCAGGGCGAACCAGATGACGATGAAGGAGGTGAGCCCGCCGGAGAGCAGGGCGATGATGGAGACGATGCCGGTCAGCGCAGCGGCGGAGAACAGGTGGGCCTGCTGATAGGCGCCGGTGCGCGACAGGAAGGTGGCGATGGTGATGGGCAGGACCAGCCAGCCGAAGGCGATGGTCTCGACGAGGCCGGGCACACCCTGGAAGGCGAGAAAGAGCGGCATGGCCGAGAGGGCGACGAGGCCGGGGATGAGGCGCGTGGCGATGAAGGCCCGGTGGCGGGCGAATACGACGGGGTCCACGGTCGCGGCCGGATGAACCAGACCGTCGAGATAGGATCTCACCGAACCGATCAACGCGCTTTCACGCAACGCACTCACCCCGAAACGCGGCGTCCGCCGTTCTCAATGCCGTGAGGATCGCAGCGCCGCATGAAGGAAAAGCTAAGTCGGCGCGCCTGCCGGCACGGTCGGTGGGCGGTATTTGCGTTTCCTCCTTCATGGTGAAGAAAGGCTTGCCGGCCCGCGGACCCGACGAAACCGACAATTTGCATAAACCTTAACCTGCATTCAGCCGGGTTTCCGGCGGATTCACCCTGTCCGCCAAGGCCGCGTTCACAGGTCGAGGCCATGATCGCCAGGACCGGAGCGGTGCCCTCGAGGCGACAACGACCGCCCGGATACAGGGCTCCAACGACCGGAAACGGCGTCATGTCATTCCTCTTCAAGGCCGCCTTCTGGCTCGGCCTCGTCTTCTATGTCCTGCCGCCGTCGGCGCCTCTGCCGCCCTCGGCCGGAAACGAACTGCCGTCCGGCGGCCAGGTGGCGAGCGCGGTGATCCGCGGCGCCGTCCAGCTCTGCCGCGACAATGCGGAAACCTGCGCCCGCGGTGTCGGCGCCGTCACCGAGACGGTGCAGCGCGAGGTGATCGGCGAGACCGTGCCCGCCGCCCGCGACACGCTTCTGCCGGCCGACCTGCAGGTGCCGTTCGGTGGCCTCCCGGTTCCGGCCGGTTCGGCGCCGATGCGCGCCCCGCTGCCGCCTCGGCGGCCGGCCTGACGCATGCGGCGCTTTGTTTCGGCGCCGCATCGCCCTATATCCCCGGCATGAGCCAGCTTGCCGCGCCCGCCATCGACGAGATCAAAGAAGCCTTCGCCCTGATCGACGACTGGGAGGAGCGCTATCGCTACCTCATCGAGATCGGCAAGGCGCTGCCGCCGCTCGAGCCGCAGGAGCGCAGCGAGGAGAACCGGGTGAAGGGCTGCGCCAGCAACGTCTGGCTCGTCACCCACGTCGAGCGGCCCGGCCCCGATGCCGTTATCCGCTTCGAGGGCGAGAGCGACGCCCATATCGTCAAGGGCCTGGTGGCCCTCACCCTCGCCTTCTATTCCGGGCGCCCGGCCCGGGAGGTCGCGACGGACGACGCCTTCGACCTGTTCCGCTCCTTCGGCCTCGAACAGCACCTCACCCCCCAGCGCTCCAACGGCGCGCGCTCGATGATCGAGCGGATCCGCAGGGACGCCGTGGCGGCGATGGCCGCCTGATCAGGCGACGAGACTGGGCTGCAGTCCCGCGAGGTCCGGCAGCGTCGCCACCGGGTCGGCGCCGGGATATTCGTTCGGCATGCCGGTGCGATTGACCCAGACGGGCACGAAGCCGAAGCGGGCGGCGCCCGCCACGTCCCAGCGGTTGGACGAGACGAAGACGACGTCGCCGGCCGAGGGAATACCGAGCGACCCCTGCGCATGGGCGTAGACGGCCGGCACCGGCTTGTAGGCGCCGACGTCCTCCACCGTCACCACGGCGTCGAGCAGCCGGCCGATGCCGGCGGCGGCGATGGCCTTGTCCACCATGGCGCGGGTGCCGTTGGTGAAGATGGCGGTGGTCTTGCCGGCCGCCTTCAGCCGCTGGAGGGCGGGCGCGACGTCGGGATAGGCGTCCAGCGTCTCGTAGGCGGCGAGCAGCGCCTGCCGCAGCGCCGGATCGGCGACGCCGTGGCGCGCCAGCGCGAAGTCGAGGCCGCGGCCGGTGAGGGTCCAGAAGTCCTCGAAGCCGCCGGTCATCGTGGTGATCCAGGAATATTCGAGCTGCTTGGCCCGCCAGAGCTGGGAGACCGGCTCGGCCAGCGGCCCGAGGGGCGCGCCGGCGCGCTGCACGGCGGCGTGGACGTCGAACAGCGTGCCATAGGCGTCGAACATGAAGGTGCTGGCGGGCATGGTCGCGTCTCCCAAGGGTCCCGGCCGAACCATCGCATCGCCGCGCGGCTGGGATCACCACAATTCATGATGACGGCGGCCGCCGCCACGCTAAATTCCCGCTCCCCCGCGGGAGGAGAAGCGCGATGACCAGCTGGTCGAAAACCTGGACCTATGTCGACGGCGACTGGCTGGAGGGCAATCCGCCGCTGACCGGGCCGCGCAGCCACGCCTTCTGGCTCGGTTCCTCCGTGTTCGACGGCGCCCGCATCTTCGACGGCAAGATGCCAGACATGGACCTGCACGCGGCGCGGGTGAACCGCTCGGCCGTGGCGCTCGGCCTCAAGGCGACCATGACGGCCGAGAGCATCGTCGGCCTTGCCCGCGACGGGGCAGCCAAGTTCGACGGGTCGGTGCCGCTCTACGTCAAGCCGATGTACTGGGCCGAGGGCGACGGTCCCAACGCCATCCTGCCCGATCCCGAGACGACGCGGTTCTGCCTCTGCCTCTACGAGGCGCCGATGGGCGCGCCGACGGGCATGTCGATCACCCTGTCGAAGTTCCGCCGTCCGACCATCGAGAACGCACCGACCGATTCCAAGGCCGGCTGCCTCTATCCCAACAACGGGCGTGCGCTGCGCGAGGCGAAGTCGCGCGGCTTCGACAACTGCCTCGTCATGGACATGGTCGGCAACGTGGCGGAGACCGCCACCTCCAACATCTTCATGGCGAAGGACGGCGTGGTCTACACGCCCATCCCGAACGGCACGTTCCTCAACGGCATCACGCGCCAGCGCACCATCGCGCTCCTGCGCGAGGCCGGCGTCACCGTGGTCGAGCAGAGCCTGCGCTATGCCGACTTCGAGACGGCGGACGAGATCTTCTCGTCCGGCAACTATTCCAAGGTCATGCCGGTGACGAAGATCGACGACCGGGCGCTGCAGCCCGGCCCGCTCGGCCGCAGGGCGCGCGAACTCTACTTCGACTACGCAGCGGCCGGTCCGCGCGTCTGAGGCAGGATCGCCGGCCGTCAACCGCCGGGTCCTGGTCCGTTTCGTCGGCGGCCGTCAGCCGCCGAATCCCGGTCCAGTTGGTCGGCGGCCGTCAGCCGCCCACATGGGCGCGGAAATCCTTGAGCGAGGCGAAGCGGGTCGTCCCTTCCGGGAGGTCCGCCTCGATGCTGCCGTCGCCGTAAAGGCGGAACGCGATGCCGGCGATGACGCCCTCGCGCAGCAGCGGAGGCGTGGGCGGCGGCGGGGGCGGAGGAGGCGCGGCGACCACCGGCTCCTGGCGCGGCGCCGCCTTCGGCTGGTCGAAAATGTCCTTGAGATCGTCGATCAGCGAGGTGGCGGGGTCCGCCGCGGGCTTCTTCGGGGCGAGGATGTCGTTGAGCTCCGGGAAGTCGCGGGCGAGCGCGGCCATCGCATCGACCGGCGGCGGGGCGGCCGCCGCCGCGGGCTCCGGCTCCGGGCGGACGAGCTCCAGCCGCCGCGGCGCAGCGACGGGGGGCGCCTCGACCGGAGCGGGCGCGGGAATGGTCTCCGCCAGGGAGGCCTGCAGCGCCTTTTCGAGTTCTTCCTCGATGGACAGGGGCGGCGGAGCGGTCTCGACCGGCGGCGCGGCGACCGGCGGGGCCACCACCGGATCCGGACGGCGTGGCGGCACCACGTCGGGAGCGGCCTGGAACGGGTCCGGGCGGCGTGGCGGCACGACGTCGGGAGCGGCCTGGAACGGCTCGGGACGGCGCGGCGGGGCGACGTCGGGCGGGGTGACCGGCCGGGAGATCGTCTCCCGCAGGCGCGCCATGAAGTCGTCGGCATCCGGCGGCGGCGGCGAGGGCGAAACCGCGGGCTCCTCGTCCTTCACCGGCTCGACGGGTTCGGGTTCGCCCGGCTCCGCGTCGTCCTCGCGGCGGTCGTCGAACGAGGGCTGGTTCTCCGCCTCCTCGGGTTCGTCCGGCTCCGGGGCCGGGCGGTGCAGCGGCGAGGCGATCCGCTCGGGCTCGGCAGGAGCGCGGGCATCGGCCGCCGAGGCGCCGAGGAGCAGGCGCTCGAGCGAGGCCATGGGGTCGGAGAGGTCGGGGTCGGCAGGCGTGGAGGGAGCGAGGTCCGCCTCGGCGGCCTTCACCTCGGCCTTCATGTCCTCCACGGCATGGACGAGGACGGGATCCTCCTCGGGACGGGCCGGGGCCTTCTCGGCCCCTCCGGCATCCTTCGCCTCGAAGGGCCCGTCGTCACCGAGGTCCTCGGCGGGCGGGACCACGGGCGGCGGGGCGGCGGGGCGGACCGGCGGCGCCATGACCGGTTCGATCCTCACCGGCTCGACCACCGGCGGCTCGAAGGCGGGCGGTTCGGCGGCCGGGGGCTCGATGTCGGGCGTGCGCTCCGGCGTCTTTTCGGCGCTGCGCGCCTCGGCCGGCGGCGCGGCGGCCCCGGCGGCAAGGCCGGCGGCGGCGGAGAGGCCGGCCGCCGCGGCGGTGGCGAAGGGGGCCTGCGCGGCGAGCGGCGGCAGGCCGAAGCTCTGGCGCGACGGCGGGGCGGGCGGCGCGGGCGGCGCCGGGACGACGGGGGCGGGAGCCGGCGGCGGCGGGGCCGCCCCCATCACGATGTCACGGGGCGGCGGGACAGCGGCAGACATGGGCGCTGCCGCTACGACAGGCGGGGCCGGGGCGGCCGGAGCCTCGTCGACCGGGGCCATCGCGAGCGGCTCGTCGAAAGCCTCGCGCATCGGTGCGGGTCCGGCGAGCCCGTGGCGCAGATCGTCGAGCTTGGCCGCCACCACGCCCAGCTGGTCCACGACGGCGGAGAGGCCGAAGAGGACGACGCCGGCCGCGGCGATCACGGCGCCGACGATCATCACGGTGTTGCCGAGGCTCAGCAGGGACGGGTTGGTCCCCCAGTAGAGCGTCACCACCCCGATCAGCGCCAGCACCGCGGCCGCCACCTTCAGCACGAGGGCCATGGATCGTCCTTTCACCCACGCGGACTGGACGCCCGCTCCCGGCTACCGTTCAGCCGATAAAAAACGACCTATAGAAGGCAGGTCGGCAGATTCTCGCAACTACACCACGCCATGGCAGCGGGGCAATTGCCGGCGCGGGCCCGGCAGCCGCCGCACGGCGGAAGCGCGGGCGCCCCCCCCCAAGGAGACGAGATCATGGCCTTCACCCTCGACGACCTGCCCTATGCCTACGATGCCCTGCAGCCCTACATGTCGAAGGAGACGCTGGAGTATCACCACGACAAGCACCATCAGGCCTATGTCACCAACGGCAACAACCTGATCAAGGGCACGGAATTCGAAGGCAAGAGCCTCGAGGAGATCGTCAAGGGCTCCTTCGGCAAGCACGCCGGCATCTTCAACAACGCCGGCCAGCACTACAACCACATCCATTTCTGGAAGTGGATGAAGCCGAACGGCGGCGGCAAGATCCCGGGCGGCCTCGAGAAGGCGCTGGTCGATTCCTTCGGTTCGGTCGAGAAGGCCAAGGAAGACTTCATCCAGGGCGGCGTCACCCAGTTCGGCTCGGGCTGGTCCTGGCTGACCGTGCAGGGCGGCAAGATCGTCGTCACCAAGACGCCGAACGGCGAGAGCCCGCTGGTCCATGGCGGCGTGCCGATCCTCGGCGTCGACGTCTGGGAGCACTCCTACTACATCGACTACCGCAACCGTCGCCCCGACTACCTCAAGGCCTTCGTCGAGCACCTGGTGAACTGGGAATATGTCGACGAGCTGTTCCAGAAGGCGACCGCCTGAGCGGATTCGTCGTCGTTCGACTGTTTGGAAAACCCCGGCCATCGCGCCGGGGTTTTTTGCTGGGGGTTATGCATTCCTCCGCATAGGCGACGGCATGCCGTCGCGTTACGGCTTGTCCGTTCTTTCCCTTAACGGAAACCAGCCATGATCCGCGCCCTCGCCTTCGCCCTCGTTCTGGGCACCCTCTCCACACCGTCCATCGGCGCCACCAGTTGGGTGCCGGGCAACGGCCGCCCCTGCGACCAGGTCTGCCAGGGCGCCGGGCGCAAGCCGGTCCAGACGGGCGTCTATCTGCCGAACCGGCAGATGTTCAACATCTGCGCCGCGAACACCGCGGGCGAGGGCCTGCGCCCGGGATTCAACCTGCGGCCGAGCTGGTCGAATGTCTGCGTGACGGCATGGGGGCCCGGCACCGGCCAGGCGCGCAGCGAGCGGCAATATGAATGCCTGTGCGAGTGACCTGCGGGACCTCACCTCTCCCCGCCGTGGGTGACAGGCGGTTCGGCGACGCGGTGAGCATTGCCGGCCGTGCCGGGCGCGACCTTCACCTCTCCCCGGCGGTTCGTAGGCCGCGTTGCCAGGCGTGACCTTCACCTCTCCACGGCGG
>LNFH01000158.1 GCA_001464235.1 Rhizobiales bacterium Ga0077556
GAGGTGAATGGGTGCCTATTCCGTGAAAGTGCGGCGCGTTCGGGGAATGCTCGGATCAGCCACAGTCTGAACCGCATCCCCCGACCGTCATCCCCGGCCGAGCGCAGCGAGGGGAAGGGGATCCATGGGTTGCAGGGCAAAACCCGTCCGCGCCGTAGGCCGCAGCAATGAGGGCTGTCCCCCGGCGGCGCATGAACCGCGTTGCCGGGCGTGACCTTCACCTCTCCCCGGCGGGGAGAGGTCGACGAGCGCAAGCGAGGCGGGTGAGGGGGAGAGCGGGCAGCCGGATAGGTCAAAGCCCCCTCACCCGGCCTGCGGCCGACCTCTCCCCGCCGGGGAGAGGTGAATGGGTGCCTATTCCGTGAAAGTGCGGCGCGTTCGGGGAATGCTCGGATCAGCCACAGTCTGAACCGCATCCCCCGACCGTCATCCCCGGC
>LNFH01000159.1 GCA_001464235.1 Rhizobiales bacterium Ga0077556
TCGGCCCGAATGTGCGCCTGCGACGGGTACGCCTGGCCACAACCCACGAGCCCATCACCAGCCAAATCGAAAAGGTACTCCCCTGGCTGCCAGGCTGGCAGGGGACGGTTGACCACAATGCCTGGATCGGCGGTGTTCCCGTCCTTCGTTCGCCTGATTTGGGAAGAGTTCACTTCACGCAGGGCCTGCCTTCGGTGCTTGACCGGATTTTCTCCTTCCGCGGATGAGGCGGCGATCGTCTTGCGAGACCAGGGATCGCGGCGGATTGCCTGAGCTAGCCTTCGGCATCCCCCCGACGCTCTACGCCGCGCGCCGCCGGCTGAGGAGCAAGCACCGGGCGGAAGATCTCCACCGTGCGCTCGCGCCGGAGCGGGGCGGGCGTGTAGACCTGCTTCGTCGCCTCGACGAGGTGGACGCCGGCGAAGGGCAGGGTCAGCGCCGAGCCCATGCGTTCCCAGGCGATGGCGGAGCGCAGCACGAGGGTCGTGCTGATGGGCGGCACCCAGAGCGCCTGGCTCCAGGCCACCGGCGTGAAGGAGGACTGGCGCATGAGCTCGGTGAGCTGGCGGGCCGAATAGGGCCGGCCCTGCCCGAAGGGCGTGGTGTCGCGCTGGGCCCACAGGCCGCGGCGGTTGGGGACGACGGCCAGCACCTTGCCGCCGGCGGCGAGCACCCGCCAGGCCTCGCGCAGCAGCGCCTGGACGTCGTTCGACACCTCCAGCGCATGGACGATGAGCAGCCGGTCGACGGCGGCATCGGCCAGCGGCAGCATGTCGTCCTCGACGAGGGCCGAGCGCCCGGGCCTGGCCGTCGGCCAGGAGATGACGCCCTGGCGCGCCGGCATGAAGGCGAGGGAGCGGTCGGCCTCCTCGCGGAAGATGCCGAGATAGGGGGTGCAATAGCCGAGGCCGACGGTGAGCATGCCGCGGGCGGAGGGCCAGTGGGTGCGCACGGCGCGCGTCACCATGCGCCGCGCGACCATGCCGAGCGGCGAGGAATAGAAGGCGCGCAGGTCGATGACGTCAGACAAGCCGAACCCTTCGCGGCGGCCGGCGGAGCGCCGGTGGCGGGAGAATGGAATGGCC
>LNFH01000160.1 GCA_001464235.1 Rhizobiales bacterium Ga0077556
CGCGCATAGGCCTGGAAGCGGGCGACGCACATGTCGAGGATCGACTTCACCCGCTCCTTCTTCAGCCCGTCGACCACATAGGCGGAGACGCCGGCCTCGATCGCCTTGTTGATCATGCCGGTGTCGGACTGGTCGACGAACATGGCGACGGGCCGCTTCACCAGCCGCGAGACCTGGAACAGCTGCTCGAGCACGTCGCGCGAGGGGTTCTCGAGGTCGATGACCACGACGTCGGGATCGGTGGCGTAGAGGCGGGCGAGCAGATTGGTCATCTCGTCGATGTGGACGATGCGGGAATAGCCCGCATCGCGCAGCCCCTCCTCGATGATGGCGGCCCGGGAGCGGCTCTCGTCGACGATGGCGATGGTCAGACTGAGGTCACTCAGGGGCGGAACTCCGTCGGCGG
>LNFH01000161.1 GCA_001464235.1 Rhizobiales bacterium Ga0077556
GCACAGTCCTCGGAGGAGAGCCAGGCGATCATGGCGGCGGCTTCCTCGACCTGGAGGAAGCGGTTCATCGGGATCTTCGAGAGCATGAAGTCGATGTGCTCCTGTTTCATCTGGTCGAAGATCTCGGTCTTCGCCGCCGCCGGGGTGATGCAGTTGACGAGGATGCCGGAGGTGGCGAGCTCCTTGGCCAGCGACTTGGTGAGCCCGATCAGCCCCGCCTTGGAGGCCGAGTAGTGCGAGGCGTTGGGGTTGCCGTCCTTGCCGGCGATGGAGGCGATGTTGACGATGCGGCCGTAGCCGGCCTTCAGCATGACGGGGACGACCGCGCGGCAGGTGAGGTAGGGGCCGACGAGATTGACCTCGACCACGCGGCGCCAGACGTCGGAGGCGAGCTCCCAGGTCTTGCCGTTGCCGCCGGTGATGCCGGCATTGTTGACCAGGATGGCGATGGCGCCGTGGGCTGCGACGGTGGCATCGGTCGCGGCCTGGACGGAGGCTTCGTCGGTGAGTTCGACGACGTGGGTGGAGACGCGGCCCTTCGCCGTGAGCTTGCCCTCCGCCTCGGCGAGCCGCGCTGCGTCGACGTCCCAGAGCGCGACGGCGGCTCCAGATTCGAGCATGCGCTCGGCGGCGGCATAGCCGATGCCG
This sequence comes from Rhizobiales bacterium Ga0077556, assembly GCA_001464235.1. GTDB lineage: Bacteria > Pseudomonadota > Alphaproteobacteria > Rhizobiales > Phreatobacteraceae > Phreatobacter. Next base: position 649 of record LNFH01000161.1, read on the forward strand.
CGCGCGCCTCCGGTGATGACGGCGGTGCGGCCGGCGAGATCGATGCGGTTCATGGATGTTTCCTCGGTGGTTTCTTGGGTGTTCTTGGCAGGCTCGTCAGCGCGTGGCGACGATGAAGAGGCGGGGAAAGGCGAGCAGCACCTTGCCCTCGGCGTCGACGGGGTAGTGCGGGGCGAGGGCCTCGCGGTAGGCGGCGAGATAGGCCTCGCGTTCGGCCGGATCGAGGGGACCGAAATAGCTGCGCAGGCGCGAGCCCTTGAACCATTCGACGATGCCGTCGATCCCGTCGAGCGGGTGGTGATAGACGGTGCGCCAGACGTCGACCCGTGCCGCGTGGGGCTTGAGCAGCCGGTAATAGTCGCTCGCCGAGGCGATCGGCGTGTGCGCGCCCTCGGCGCCCGAGAGCTTGCCCGCCCAGGGCCCGGCGACGGCGGCCGCGCGCATGGCGACGTGACTCGGTTCGTCCAGGTTGTCGGGCATCTGGATGGCGAGGCTGCCCCCTGCGGGCAGCAGGTGGAGGAGCCGCGGCAGGATGGTCTCGTGGCCGCCGATCCACTGGAACACGGCGTTGGAATAGATGATGTCGACGTGTTCGGCAGGGTCTGGCCGCCAGGTGGTGAGGTCCGCCACGGCGAAGGAGATGCCGCTGAGGCGCGCGCGGGCATTGGTGATCATGTCGGGCGATGAATCGATCCCGATGATCTCGGCCTTCGGATAGGTCTTCAGCAGCAGTTCGGTGGTGTTGCCGGGGCCGCAGCCGAGATCGACGACACGGCGCGGATCGCGTGTCGGGACCGCCGCGAGGAGGTCGCGGGCGGGGCGCGTCCGCTCGTCCTCGAACTTGACGTATTGCTTCGCCGACCAGTCCATGATCACGCCCTCCCGCGCCAGTCGATCACCGGACCGGGCGGCGGGCAAGAGCGGCGGCGCCTCAGAATCGCATGCCGGGAATGGCGAGCGGGTTGTCGGTCAGCGCCGCGCGGTCGGGCTGGTCGGGCCGGGCGATGCCGAGGAAGGCGTCGTGCAGGGCCTGGATCACCGCCGGGTCCATGTCCTTCAGGATGAAGACGAGGCGGGTTCGGGCATCGCCGTCCGGCCAGGAATCCAGCACGGTCGTGGGGTGGAAGACGTGCTGGGCGCCGTGCACGACCACCGGGCGGTCCGGAAACTCGGCGATCTTCACCACGCCCTTGACCCGCAGGAGATGCGGCCCGTGGGCGCCGCGCAGCAGTTCGAGGAACATGTCGAAGGCGGCCGACCCCATCGCCTGGTCGCTGGTGAGGGCGAAGGCGCGGATGCCGTCGTCGTGGGTGTGGGAACCGTCGGCGCCGGCGAGGGCCTCCTCGTTGAGCCAGCGGGTGACGTCGGTGGTCTTGGTGACCGGGTCGGTGAGGCCGGCGGCGAGCACCTCGGCGGCCGTCGCCTCGCCCTTCGCGGCATCGAGCCTGCGGGCGGCGGGGGCGAGCTGCGACAGGCGGGCGGTGAGCCGGTCGAACGTCTCGCGGGAAGGGCCGTCGGTCAGGAGGTCGGTCTTGGTGACGACGATGCGGTCGGCCACCGCCGCCTGCCGCACCGCTTCCGGATGGGCGTCGAGGGTGGCGAGGCCGTTGATCGCGTCGACGACGGTGATCACCGCGTCCAGCCGGTAGCGCAGGACGAGATAGGGATGCGCCATCAGCGTGTGGATGACCGGAATCGGGTCGGCGAGGCCGGTGGTCTCGATCACCACGCGGCCGAAGGGTTCGATCCGGCCGTTGTCGACGGCGCGCAGGAGGTCTTCCAGCGCCGCCACCAGATCGCCGCGCACCGAGCAGCAGACGCAGCCCGAGGAGAGCATGACGATGCCGTCCTCGACGGTGCGCACCAGCAGGTGGTCGAGACCGATCTCGCCGAACTCGTTGATGAGCACGGCCGTGTCCTTCATCCCCTCGTCGGCGAGCAGCCGGTTGAGGAGCGTCGTCTTGCCGGCGCCGAGGAACCCGGTCAGCACGGTGACGGGAACGGGCGGGCGGGGACGTCGGGGGGCAGGTTCAGCGGACATCTGAGGGTGCGGCGGCGATCGTTGGCGGGCCCTCGCGCCTCAGCTCGGCGAGCGAGGACAAGACGAGGGCGGCGAGGACGAGGAGGCTCCCCACCATCTGGGCACCGCCGAGCGTTTCGCCAAGGATCAGGCCGGCAAACAGGATGGCGACGACCGGCTCGAGGCAGAAGACCAGGCCGATGAGGGCTGCGGGGGCGCGCCTTGCCGCCACCATCTGCAGGGCGAAGCCGAGGAGATAGCCGGCGACCGTCATGGCGCTGGCGAACCAGGCGGTGCCGATGGCGCCCCAGCCGATGCCGCCGAGGAGGAGGGCTGCCGTTCCGGCGATGGGCATGATGACGACGTGGGACCAGAACATCAGCAGGGTCGGCGGGGCCTGCCGCCCGGCGCGCGCCGCCATGAAGAACTGCCAGGCGGCGAGCGTGCTGGCGAGGGCCGCGAGCGCGATGCCGCGGATGTCGATGCCCCCGAGGCTCGGACCGATGGCGATGGCGAGACCTGTGAAGGCGAGGGCGAATACCCCGAGACGCTGGAGCGTGAGCCGGCCGCCCTCGACGAAGGGGCTGGCCAGCAGGATCAGCAGGGGGAAGGTGTAGAAGATGATCGCCGCGATGCCGATCGGCACGAAGGACACCGCGAAGAAATAGGCGAGGCCGACACCCGCCGAGGCGATGCCGAGGGCGAGGATCGCCGGCCTCCCGGCAGGCGCGATGGCGAGGCTGCGGCCGCGCAGCGCCACCACGACGCCGACGGCGCCGAGCATCAGGAAGACGCGCAGGAAGACGAGGTCGGCAGCCGACACGCCCTGCTGGGTCGCCATGCGCGCATAGACGATGTTGATGCCGTAGGCGGTGGCCGAGGCGAGCGCCGCCGCGATGCCGAGGGCGACCGGGGAGAGGGTCACCTGCGCTCGCGCGGGCGCTGCTGGCGGGGAGCCTGACGGGTGGCGGTCGCGGCGGCGGCACGGCCCTGCCGGGCGGACGGACGGGCGGCGGGGCTGGCGGGCGCGTTGCCGGCCCGCGGGGGTGCGGCGGCGGGCCGCTCCGGCGGCAGCGCGCCGTTCAGCATCATGGGCGCGCCGATGGCGCCATGACGGACGGAGGGTTCGCCGGCCGGAGTGCCGCGGCGGATGGCGCCGGGCGTCGGCGCGATGGCTGCCGCGGCGGCCGGGGCCGCAGGGGTGGCAGGCACGATCACGGTGCCCGGCTGGGTGGAGGCGGGAAGCGTCACGCTCTGCGAGCCGGTGGAGGCGAGGGCGGGTGCGGGGTTCGCCATCGGTCCGGCACCGCCGATGGAGACCGTCACCGGATCCATGGTCGGGCGGTAGGGCCCGAGCAGCGAGACGACGGCGCCGGGCATGGCGGCGAGGGCGCCCGCGGGGCGGCCGGGGCGACCCTGGCGCTGCTGGGAAGCGGCCATCATCTGCGCATAGGTGAGATTGCCGGGATCGGTGGGGGCTGCGGCGACGGGCTCGTTGTCGAGCTCCTCGCCGGCCTCGATGTAGACAGGGCCGCGGCCGCGCCGGCGGCAGGCCTGGTCGCGGATGTTGGGCGGCGCCGAGGAGAGATCGTTGGCGATGCCGTCGAGGCCGACGCCGGAGCCGCCGGAGACGAAATGGCGCTCGAACAGGCCGGCTGCCGTCTCGGCCCGGCCGCGGGCGGAGGTGGCGCCGAGGACGACGACGATCAGCTTGCGGCCGCCGCGGGTGGCCGTGGCCACCACGTTGAAGCCGGAGGCGCAGGTGAAGCCGGTCTTGAACCCGTCGGCCCCCTGATAGCGGCCGATGAGGTGGTTGGGGTTGCGCATGACGCGGTTGCCGAAGCGGATCGCCGGCATGCGCCAGAGCAACGAGTGCTCGGGGAACTCCCGCATCATCGCATAGGCGAGCAGCGCCATGTCGCGGGCGGTGGTCTGTTGGCCGGCGCCGGGCAGGCCGTTGGGATTGATGAAGCGGGTGCCGGACATGCCGAGGCGGCGTGCCTCGGCGTTCATCATGGCGGCGAAGTTCTCCACCGATCCGCCGAGGCCCTCGGCGATGGTCACCGAGACGTCGTTGGCCGACTTGACCATGATCATCTTCAGGGCGTTGTCGAGCGTCACCACCGTGCCGGGGCGGAAGCCCATCTTGGAGGGCGCCGAGCGGAAGGCGCGCTGCGAGACGACGAGGCCGGTGTTCATGGTGGCGCGGCCGGCACGCACCTGCCGGAGCGCGACATAGGTCGTCATCATCTTGGTGAGGGAGGCCGGCAGCCAGGGCGCGCCGCCCCTGTCGGACTGCAGCACCTGGCCGGTGGCGGCGTCGACGACGATGGTCGGACCCACCTGCTGGGCGCCCGCCGCGGAGACACCGGCGAAAAGCGCGAGGGCGCCGGCAAGACAAGGGATGCTGATCCGCAAGAGCATGGCCTTTTGGGAATGTCGCCGCGACCTCGGCCCTGTTTACCTGCTTCGGGCGCGTTTCGCCAAGGGCGAAGACGGCCGTGCGGGGACGGGGTCCGCGGCGGGTCGTTGATCTGCCTTCGCCGCGAAGAACAGCCTCAACGCGGCCAAAGCATGGCGACGGGCCTGCCGGGCTCCGGGGCCGCGTCGGCCATGCGCCGGACGGAGGATGGCGAAAGGGCCGCCGCCTGCCTATTGTGTAACGACACCTCACCTGTTCCGGGAAATCCGATCATGACCGCCTGCATCGTCGGCTGGGCTCACACCGCCTTCGGCAAGCTCGAGACCGAGACCGTCGAGAGCCTGATCATCCGGGTCGCCAACGAGGCGCTCGACAATGCCGGCATCGGCCCGGACGACGTGGACGAGATCCTGCTCGGTCATTTCAACGCCGGCTTCTCGCCCCAGGACTTCACCGCCTCGCTGGTGCTGCAGGCCGATCCGCGCCTGCGCTTCAAGCCGGCGACGCGCGTCGAGAATGCCTGCGCCACCGGCTCGGCCGCCGTGCACCAGGCGGTGCGCGCGGTGAAGGCGGGCGATGCCCGCGTCGTGCTCGTGGTCGGCGTCGAGCAGATGACGAAGACGCCGGGCGCCGAGATCGGCAAGAACCTGCTGAAGGCCTCCTACCTGCCCGAGGACGGCGACACGCCGGCGGGCTTCGCGGGCGTCTTCGGCAAGATCGCCCACAACTACTTCCAGCGCTGGGGCGACCAGTCCGACGCCCTCGCCATGATCGCGGCGAAGAACCACAAGAACGGCGTCGAGAACCCCTATGCGCAGATGCGCAAGGATTTCGGCTTCGACTTCTGCCGCACCGAGAGCGAGAAGAACCCCTTCGTCGCGGGACCCCTGAAGCGCACGGACTGCTCGCTCGTCTCCGACGGCGCGGCGGCCCTCGTCATCACCGATACGGCGACCGCGCTGAAGATGAAGAAGGCGGTGGCCTTCCGCGGCCAGGCCCATGTGCAGGACTTCCTGCCCATGTCGAAGCGCGACATCCTGAAGTTCGAGGGCTGCACCCAGGCCTGGGGCAAGGCGCTGGCGGAGGCCGGCATCGGCCTCTCCGACCTCTCCTTCGTCGAGACCCACGACTGCTTCACGGTCGCCGAGCTCATCGAATACGAGGCGATGGGCCTCACCGCCGAGGGCCAGGGCGCCCGCGCCATCCTCGAGGGCTGGACGCAGAAGGACGGCAAGCTGCCGGTGAACCCCTCCGGCGGCCTGAAGGCCAAGGGCCATCCGATCGGCGCCACCGGCGTGTCCATGCACGTGCTCTCGTCCATGCAGCTCATGGGCGAGGCTGGCGGCATCCAGGTGAAGGACGCGAAGCTCGGCGGCATCTTCAACATGGGCGGCGCGGCGGTGGCGAACTACGTCAGCGTGCTGGAGCGCCTGCGCTGAGGCTTAACTCAAGGATTCAGGCCGATAATGCCCTTTGAGTGCGGTCGTGGTTGCGGCCGGTATTGTCGCCGTCATATGCTCAACCCAAGCTTGCAGGAGGGTCGCATATGTCACTCTTCGACTTCCGAGATGGGAATGCGTTCGAGAACGAAATCCGTAGCATCGCACGCCAGCTTTGGCCCGGCGCGCCCTATTCCGGAAGTCTGATCGTCAATGGACGCGAACGGGACGGCATCTTTGTTCTCGAAGACTCCGTTCATTGTATTGAGTGTACCATCTCTAGAGAAGAGAAAAATGCGTCGGACAACTTGCGAAAGCTCAGAGAATTAATTGCACTCTTGAGGCGAGACTATCCGCAAAAAGCGATAAAGGGCTGGTACATCACGCTGAATGAAGCGACTGCCCATCAGGCAATTCATATCCGACAACATGTTGGAGTTATTAATCATTTGAGTTACGAACAGTTTCGCTCAAAAATAATAGACTCTAGGGCATATTTGTCCGCGAGGTCCAAATATCCATTCGGCAGCGCTCGAAACATACGAACCTCGTCCATACACGTAGATCGCTCCGAATTCATTGAAGTCGACATATTTCCTGATGGCGAAGGTAAACCAAACTCAGTCGCCCAACTGTATCGGCTTGCTAAAGACTCGGTCAGATCAGGTCTTGAAGGAGATTTTTCACCGGCTCTCTGAGAATCATCTGGCAAATAATGACTATCGTTTCCCTGTTCATATAAATCTTCGCGATCACCGAGAGATCACAGACGCCTCTGATGCTTTAAGACAACATTCGCGCAAGGTTGGCTTTGAGAATCCCGATCAGTTGATCAGGGCCTTTTTCTCGGGGTATTGCCATCTCCTTCTCGATGGGTTCGACGAATTGCCCCCACAAATCGATCTGAGAGATCCTCGAAGGTATAGAGATCTTCGCCACTCCGCGATGGAATTGGTGCGCGACTTCGTTAGAAAGCTGCCGGATCGCTCTTCAGCAATAATTG
>LNFH01000162.1 GCA_001464235.1 Rhizobiales bacterium Ga0077556
GGTGCTGCCGCTGCCGCCTGCGGCGCGGCCTGGGCGAGCGGTGCCGCCGGCCTCTGGGTCTGCGCCGTGGCGGCGGTCGCAATGAGGGTGCAGGCCGCCAGGGCTGCTGCAAGCGAACGGACGAACATCGGGATCACTCCTCGGGAAGTCTTGAGGCCGCGCCTGACCGAGGCGGCTCGATTGTCAAACACGTCCTACGACCTCTGCGCCGCCAGGGGAAGCGATGATCGCGATGGACGCCAGACCAATGAACAGGCCGTGCTCGACCACACCGGGCACGGAGTGAAGGCGGGAGCCGAGCAGCGGGGGATCGGGGATCCGCGCGCAGGCCGCATCGAGGATCATGTGACCGCCGTCCGTGACGAAAACATGGCCGTCGGCCTTGCGCCTCAGCGTGAGGGGCGCGGGGCAGCCCGAGGCCTCGAGCACCCGGGCGATGGCGCGCTCGGTGGCGCCGAGGCCGAAGGCGTTGACCTCGATGGGCAGGGGAAAGCGCCCGAGCGCCGCGACGCGCTTGGAGGCGTCGGCGATGACGATCATCCGCCCGGAGGCCGCGGCGACGATCTTCTCGCGCAGCAGGGCCCCGCCGCCGCCCTTGATGAGGTTGAGGGCCGGGTCGATCTCGTCGGCGCCGTCGATGGTGATGTCGAGCTCGGGCGTCTCGTCGAGGGTGGTCAGCGGCACGCCGAGGCGTTCGGCCTGGGCGCGGGTGACCTCGGAGGTCGGCACGCCGACCACCTTCAGGCCATCCCGCACGCGCTCGGCCAGGAGGTCGACGAAATGCTTCGCCGTCGAGCCGGTGCCGAGGCCGAGGCGCATGCCGTCCTCGACATAGGTCAGGGCCCGGGCGGCCGCGTCGCGCTTGAGGGCTTCGGGATCGGTCATGGCGGAAGGCCTCGATGGGGTCTTTCGAAGCGTCGCAGTAGCCCGCCGGCGGCGCCAGGTCCAGCCTCCGCGGCGCGCGGGCGCAGGATCCGGTGACGGGATGCTGCCGTATGGGCTTCCCGTTAACCCCACTCGCCTACCTTCGGTTCACCCTCCTCGAGCGCACCCCTGTCCATGCTGTCCCGCAGTCTCATCGCCTCGCTGGCCCTCGGCCTCGCCACCCTTCCCGCAGCGGCCCAGAGCCTCCCCGAAGCCGCCCGCGGCTGGACGGTGACCCTCGGCGGCACGATCACCGCCGTGCCGCTGTGGATGGGGTCGAGCCGGCTCGGGCCGATGATCATGCCGCGTCTGTCGCTCAGGGCCCCGGGTTCACCGGAGCGCTTCTCCTCCTTCGACGACGGCATCGCGCCCGCCATCGTCGATCTCGGCTGGCTGCGCCTCGGGCCGAACGCCAGCCTGGTGCGCGCGCGGCGGGCGAGCGACGACGTCCGGCTCGCCGGCCTCGCCGAGGTCGGCTTCACGGTGGAGGCCGGCGTGTTCGCGGAACTCTTCCCCGTCGAGTGGCTGAGGCTCCGGGCCGCGGTGCGGCACGGCATCGGCGGCCACGCCGCCCTCGTCGGCAATGCGGGGGCCGACGTCATCTGGCGGCCGGCGCCGCGCTGGACCGTCTCGGCCGGCCCGCGAACCTTCTTCGGCAGCGACGGCTATGCCTCGCGCTACTTCTCGGTCTCGGCGGCCGAGAGCCTCGCCTCGGGCCTCGCGCCCTATCAGGCGCGCGGCGGGCTGATGAAATACGGTGCGGTGGCGCAGGTGTCCTACCGGTTCGACGCCGGCTGGACGGTCACGGGATTTGCCGCCTACGACCGGCTCGCGGGAAGCGCCGCAGCCGCCCCGCTGGTCACCCAGCGCGGCAGCGCCAACCAACTCACCGTCGGCTCGAGCCTGACCTATTCCTTCACGCTGGGGCAGTAGCGGGCTTCAGAAATCGACCACGTCCAGCTTCGGCATGGCGGTGGGGTTCATGACGGCCATGTCGGGGGCGGGCACGGGCTCGCCGGCATCGCGGAACCGGTTGACGATCGGATAGCGCCGGTCGCGGCCGAAATTGCGGGCGGTGACCTTCACGCCGGGAGCGGCCTGGCGGCGCTTGTACTCGGCGATGTTCAGGAGCCTTTCGACCTTCCTGACGGTCTCGGCCTCGTAGCCCTCCGCGACGATGGAGGCGACGGAGGCCTCGCGCTCCACCAGCCGCTCCAGGATGGCGTCGAGAACGTCGTAGGGCGGCAGGGAGTCCTGGTCCTTCTGGTTCTCGCGCAGTTCCGCCGTCGGCGGCTTGACGATGATGTTGACCGGGATCACCTCGCCGTCGGGCCCGAGGGCGCCGGCGGGCTTCCAGCGGTTGCGCAGGGCCGAGAGGCGGAAGACCTCGGACTTGTAGAGATCCTTCACCGGATTGTAGCCGCCGTTCATGTCGCCGTAGATGGTGGCGTAGCCCACCGACATCTCGCTCTTGTTGCCGGTCGTCACCACCATGGCGCCGAACTTGTTGGAGATGGACATGAGGATGGTGCCACGGGCGCGGCTCTGCAGGTTTTCTTCCGTGATGTCGCGGTTCGTGCCCTCGAACAGCGGCGCGAGCGTCGCCTCCAGCCCCTCGACCGCCGCGGCGATCGGCACCACGTCGTAGCGGACGCCGAGGGCCTTGGCGCATTCGAAGGCGTCCTTCAGCGAGTCGGCTGCGGTGTAGCGATAGGGCAGCATGACGCAATGGACGCGCTCGGGCCCCAGCGCATCGACGGCCATGGCGGCGCAGATGGCCGAGTCGATGCCGCCCGAGAGACCCAGCACCACGCCCGGGAAGCGGTTCTTCTCGACATAGTCGCGCAGGCCGAGGACGCAGGCGGCGTAGTTGGCCTCGTCGCCGGTCTCGTGGCCGTGGATCGGGCCGGACAGGG
>LNFH01000163.1 GCA_001464235.1 Rhizobiales bacterium Ga0077556
CTGGTCTGGGAGCGCTTCGACCTCGTCCTGCGCCGCCGCACCTATTTCGAGCCGCCGGCACAGACGCTCTTCGCCTTCCTCCGCGATCCCGCTTTCGCCCGCCGCGCCGGGGCGCTCGGCGGCTACGACGTCGGCCCGGCCGGCCTCGTGCGCCTCAACCGGTGACTTGGCGGGCCCGCGCCCCATATAAGGCTCATGTCGTCCGGCTCCGCCCTCATCCCCCTGGATCGCGCCCTCGCCCGCCTGCTCGACGGGCTCGGCCCGGTCGTGGCCGAAACGGTTGCCCTGCCTGAGGCTCTGGGTCTCGTCGCGGCCGCGACGCTGCGGGCCCCGCGGGCCTTGCCCGCCCATGCCGTCGCCCTGCGCCGCGGCATCGCCGTGGCCAGCGCCGACCTCGTCGGCGCGACGCCCCATGCGCCGGCCCTGCTGCCCGCCGCGCCGCCCGTGGTGCTCGGCGGCGACGCTTTGCCGGAGGGGGCCGATGCAGTCCTTCCCGCGGATGCTGCGGCCATCTCCGGACCGTTCCACGAGATCGGCCAGTCCGCCTATCCGGGCGAGGGCGCCGTGCTGCCGGGCACCGACCTCGCGGACGGCGCGGTCATCGTCGCCGAAGGCGCGCCGATCACCGCCGAGATGGCCCTCGCCCTGCACCTCGCCGGCATCGCCGAGGGCGCGGTCCGCCGGCCGCGGATCGCCGTGACGGGCGATGCCGCCGGCCCCGAGGCCCGATGGCTGAGGGCGCGGCTGGCGCAGGCCGGCTGCACCGTCTCGGATGCCGCGCCGGCCGACCTCGTGCTCCATCTCGCCCGCGACCCGGCGGCGGTCGCACCGGGGCCGGGCCTCGCCCTCCAGCCCGGCGGCGATGCGGCGCTCCTGGTCGACGGGACCAGCCGGACCCTCGTGCTCGCGCCGCGGGCCGATGCCATCGTCGCCGCGCTCTTCGCCCTCGTCCTCCCCCTGGTCGCAGTGCTCCAGGGGCGGCGCCTCGCCGCCGCGTCGCTCCCACTCACCCGCAAGATCGCCTCGCAGGTGGGGCTTGCCGATCTCGCGCTCCTGCGCCACACCCCGGAGGGCTGGGAGCCGCTGGGCGTCGGCCGGGTGACCCTCACTGCCCTCCTCGCCGCCGACGCCGTCGCCATCCTCGGTCCCGGGAGCGAGGGCGCCGCCGCCGGCACCCCGATCGCAGCCATTCCCCTTCAGGAGCCCTTCGACCCGCGATGACCGCCAACGCCGCCCTCGTGCAGGACCAGTTCCTGCAAGTCCTGTCCCGCGACGAGGCCATCGCGCGCTTCCGCGCGGCGCTGCAGCCACGCCCGCTGGGCGCGGAGACGGTGGCGCTCGACGCGCTCGCCGGGCGGGTTCTGGCCGAAACCATCGCCGCTCCCGTCGACACGCCGCCCTTCGACCGGTCCGTGGTCGACGGCTTCGCCCTGCGCGCCGCCGACGTCGCCGCTGCGTCCGAGGGCGCGCCCGTGCTGCTCGCGGTCAATACCGAGACCATCGCGTGCGGAACGGCACCGCGCCTCGCCGTCGCCGCGGGCACGGCGACCCCCATTGCCACCGGCGGACCCATGCCGCGCGGCGCCGACGCCGTGGTGATGATCGAGCACACATCGCTGGAAGCGGACGGACGCCTCGCCGTCCGGCGTGCGGTGGGCCCCGGCCAGAACATCGCCTTCGCCGGCTCCGACATCGCGCGCGGCGAGACCCTGCTGCGCCGCGGCACCGTCATCGGCGCCCGCGAGATCGGCATGCTGGCCGCCGTCGGCGCGGCCTCCGCCAGCGTCTGGCGCAAACCGCGGGTCGCGGTCATCTCCACCGGCGACGAACTGGTGGCGCCCGGCGAGCCGCTCCGGCCCGCCGCCATCTACGATTCCAACGGCCCCATCGTCGCCGCGGCGCTGGAGGAGAACGGCTGCGTCGCCATCCGCTTCGGTGCCATGCCCGATGTCGCCGAGGCGCTGGAGGCTGCGATCCGCGAGGCCCACGCCACCTGCGACGCCGTCATCCTCTCCGGCGGCACCTCCAAGGGGGCGGGCGACCTCACCTACCGCATCGTCGGAGCGCTGGGGGCACCGGGCATCGTCGCCCACGGCGTCGCCCTGAAACCCGGCAAGCCGCTCTGCCTGGCCGTCTGCGACGGCCGGCCGGTGGTGGTCCTTCCGGGCTTCCCGACCTCCGCCATGTTCACCTTCCACGACATCGTGGCGCCCGTGCTGCGCATCCTCGCGGGCCTGCCCGAGCGGGCCGAGACCAGCGTCACCGCCCGCGTGCCGGCGCGCATCCCCTCCGATCTCGGCCGGACCGAATTCGTGATGGTCGCGCTGTCCGACGGCGTGGGAGGGCTCGTCGCCCACCCCGTCGGCAAGGGGTCGGGCGCGGTCACCGCCTTCAGCCAGGCCGACGGCTTCCTCGCCATCGACGCCCTGAGCGAGGCCCTGCCGGCGGACAGCGAGGTAGCCGTCACCCTGTTCACGCCGCACATCGTGCCACCCGACCTCGCCGTCATGGGCAGCCATTGCACCGGCCTCGACGCCGTCATCGAGCTCCTCGCCGACCGGGGGATCACCGCCCGATCGCTGGCGCTCGGCAGCCTCGGCGGCCTCTCCGCCCTGAACCGGGGCGAATGCGACGTCGCTCCCATCCATCTGCTCGACCCCGCCACGGGGCGCTACAACACCCCCTTCCTCGGCGAGGGGATGCGCCTCGTGCCAGGCTGGCGCCGCATGCAGGGCATCGTGTTCCGTCCCGACGATCCCCGTTTCGCGGGCGCCGCGACGCCCGAGGCGGCGCTCGCCGCCGCCCTGGCCGACGCCGACTGCCTGATGGTCAACCGCAACACGGGCGCCGGCACGCGGGTGCTGCTGGACGGGCTCCTCGCCGGCCGCAAGCCGCAGGGCTACTGGAACCAGCCGCGCTCCCACAACGCGGTGGTGGCCGCCGTGGCTCAGGGCCGCGCCGACTGGGGCGTCGCCATCGCGCCGGCCGCACGGCCCCTCGGCCTCGGCTTCATCCCGCTGGCGGAGGAGCACTACGACTTCGCCGTGGCACGCGACCCCCGCCGCCCGGACGTGCTCGCCGGGTTCGAGCAGGCGGTCGCCGCGGCGGGCGAGGCGCTGCGCGCCCTCGGTTTCACGCCGGCCTGAGGCGTCGGGACGGGTTCAGGGCTGGTTAAGACATCTGCGTCATCCTCGCATCCCAAAGGTCATGGTGGATGACGACGCCTTTCGATGAAGCCCTGAAGCCGATCAATTCCATGATCGGCGCCCTCGCGCCCAAGCTGCGCGGGGCGCTGGTGGAAGAGCTCGTCGACGAAATCTCCCGCGAGCGCCTCGATGCCGAATCGCGCAAGGCCCTCGTCCTCGACAACATCGTCGCCGAGGCCCTGCGCGATGCGCCGATGCCGAGCCGGGTGCGCGCCTCGCCGCGCCTCGCCCGCTGCGCCAGTTCCCTGCCGGAGGCCACCACCACGCTCGCCTGCGACGTCATCGCCGTCGCCGAGGCGATCCTCAACGCTCCCGACCTGCCCGACGACATCATGCTGCGGGTCTGCGCCCCCGAGCGTCAGGAGCACATGCAGATCATCGCCAAGCGGCAGAAGGTCTCCGCTCTCCTCGCCCGCGCCATCGTCCAGATGGGCGAGGCGGCGACGGTGGTCACCCTGGTGCGCAACGCCGGCGCACAGCTGACCTCGGAAGGCTTCGCCGAGATCGTCGCCCGCCACGGCGGCGATCCTGCCGTCCGCTCCATGCTGACGCAGCGCGCCGACTGCCCGGCCGATCTCGCGACGAAGTTCGGCGCCGCCACCTCGCGCGACGTGCCGAGCGGCGAGGAACTGCTCGAACAGCTTCAGGCGCTCGCCGAGGAGCGGCAGATCGTTCCCGCCATGGACCTCCTGATGCGCTGCATCGGCCGCGACCGCGACGCCGGCCGCAAGATCCTCGAGCGCGACGACGAGAAGGCGCTGGGCGCCATCTGCCACATCGCGGGGGTCGACGCCGAGACCTACGAGATGCTGATCCACGCCTGGCGCGTCACCGCCGGCAAGCCGCTCACCGACGTGCACAAGGCGCCGGTCCGCTTCCGCCTGATGCGTCCCGCCGAGATCGACCGGGTGATCTCGCGCCTGCCGCTCGCGCGCATGCGCGCCGGCGAGGCCGTTCACGCTTGATCCCTATTCGGCCGCGGCCTGGTAGCGCTGCAGCGGCAATCCCAGATCCATCCAGACCTGCATGAGCGCGCCGGCGAGATCGTCGATCATCGCGTCGGTGTGGGCCGGGCCGGGGGTGATCCTGAGCCGTTCCGTGCCCTTCGGCACGGTCGGGTAGTTGATCGGCTGGATGTAGATGCCGTGCTCGGCGAGCAGCCGGTCGCTCGCCGCCTTGCAGCGTTCCGCATCGCCCACCAGCACCGGCACGATGTGGGTGCTGGAGGTCATCACCGGCAGGCCGGCCAGCGACAGCACGCGCTTGGCGCGCGCCGCCTGGCGCTGCTGCATGTCGCGCTCGATGGACGAGGTCTTGAGGTGGCGGATGGCGGCGGCCGCCGCGGCGGCGATGGCCGGCGGCAGCGCGGTGGTGAAGATGAAGCCCGCCGCATGGCAACGCACCGCGTCGATCACCGCGGACGAGCCGGCGATATAGCCGCCCATGACGCCGAAGGCCTTGCCGAGCGTGCCCTCGATCACGTCGAGCCGGCCCATCTGGCCGTCGCGCTCGGCGACGCCGGCGCCGCGCGGTCCGTACATGCCGACGGCATGGACCTCGTCGATGTAGGTCATGGCGCGATGGCGCTGGGCGAGGTCGCAGATCGCGGCGATCGGCGCCACGTCGCCGTCCATCGAATAGACGCTCTCGAAGACGATCAGCTTGTTGCGCGCGGGGCCGGCGGCCACCAGCAGCTCCTCGAGATGGGCGAGGTCGTTGTGGCGGAACACGACGCGATCGCAGCCCGACTGGCGCACGCCCTCGATCATCGAGTTGTGGTTCAGGGCGTCGGAGAGGATGAGGCAGTCGGGCAGCAGCCTGGCGATGGTCGAGATGCCGGCCTGGTTGGAGATGTAGCCCGAGGTGAAGACGAGGGCGGCCTCCTTGCCGTGCAGGTCGGCGAGCTCGCGCTCCAGCTCGACGATGGGGTGGGAGGTGCCGGAGATGTTGCGGGTGCCGCCGGCCCCCGCGCCCATGGTGCGGGCGGTCTCGGCCATGGCCTCGACCACGCGGGGATGGTGGCCCATGCCCAGATAGTCGTTGGAGCACCAGATGACGACGTCGCGCGGCCCCTCGGGGGAATGCCAGGTGGCCTGCGGGAACTTGCCGACCTTGCGTTCCAGGTCGGCGAAGACCCGGTAGCGGCGTTCGTCCTTCAGGCGGGAGACGGCGTTCTCGAAGAACTGGGCGTAGGTCATGGCTCGTCGGTCCGTGCGAGCCCCGGCGACAGGTCGGGGGAATTCAGAATGTGCCGCACCACATCCGTTGCGGCCTTGACGTCGATCAAGATCGCAAGCCGCTGGTTAGCACCGTTCCAATCTACGACGCCACGGGCCGATGGTCGCGCCGTTTCACAAACCGTTGATGCGCATCAGCGCCTGGAAGTGCTTCGTGGCCTGGTAGTCGAGGACCTGCATCCATTCGCGGGCCGTCTGCTTCGCCTGCTCGGCGGGGATGATCTTCAACGGCAGGCCCGTCGACATCGCCAGCACCTGCTGCCGGCAGGCGCGCTCGAGGTAGTAGAGGTCGTCGAAGGCCACCGCCACCGTCGGCCCGCCGATCGTGACGCCGTGATGCTCCAGGAAGATCACGTCGGCATGCGGGTTGTCCTTCTGCGCCTGGGCGATGCGCTCGCCCTCCTCGGCGTTCAGCGCCACGCCGCCGAAGCCCTGGTAGGCGGTGCGGTCGAGGAAGCGGCAGGCGGTCTGGTGCGCCATTTCCAGCCGTCCGCCCTCCACCATGGTCAGCGCCGTGGCATGGGGCATGTGGACGTGGAGGATCGCCTGGTGGCGCGGATTGGCCCGGTGCCCGGCGATGTGGATGTTGCGCGCCGTCGCCTCCACCTCGCCCCAGCCCTGGTGGATCGTGCCGTCACCGTCGATCAGCAGCAGGTCGTCGGGCCGCATCTCGCCCCAGTGGATGCCATAGGGATTGATGAGGTAGCGCTCCTCCGGTCCGGGCACGACCACCGAGAAATGGTTGCAGATGCCCTCGTTGAGGTCGAACCGCGCCGCGAGGCGCAGCGCCGCCGCGAGCTCGCGCCTCAGGGTGGTGATGTCTGCGCTGGCGCCCATGATTCTCTCCCCGAGGCTGTGCCCCGGCCTCTCCGGAAACGAAAACGCCTGCGAACGGATCGCAGGCGTCGGTGACGATGCCGGGGCCCGCCCGAGGCGGCAAGCCTCATTTCGGCGCGAGCACCATGATCATCTGGCGGCCTTCCAGCCGCGATTCCTGCTCGACCTTGGCGATGTTGACCGTATCGGCCTTGACGCGGTCCAGAACCCTGACGCCGAGGTCCATGTGCGCCATCTCGCGACCGCGGAAGCGCAGGGTCACCTTCACCTTGTCGCCTTCCTCGAAGAAGCGCTTCATCGCCTTCATCTTGGTATCGTAGTCGTGGTCGTCGATACCGGGACGCAGCTTGATCTCCTTGACCTCCACCGTCTTCTGATTGCGGCGGGCCTCGGCAGCCTTCTTCTGCTCCTGGAACTTGAACTTGCCGTAGTCCATGATCTTGCAGACGGGGGGCACGGCGTTCGGGGCGACCTCGACGAGGTCGAGCCCGGCCTCCACGGCCATCTGGACGGCATCGCGCGTCTGGATCACGCCGCGGTTCTCGCCCTCGGCATCGATCAGCTGGACTTCGCGGACGCGGATCATCTCGTTGATGCGCGGCCCGTCACGCTCGACGGGGGCGGCGGCTCTCATGGGTCTGCGAATGGGGGCGTCTCCTTCAGACGTTGACGGGGCCGGACCGGGGGCGGCCGCGTTTCCCGATGGAGAAGAACGCAGGCCGATCCCTGATGATCCGGAGGGTGGCGAAGATCGGTAGAATTGCAGAGGAAGTCAATGGTTCGCCGCATTTTCGCCGCCGGCCTTGCCCTTATGCCACAGCCGCGGCTAGGCAGGGTCGCCCGCGACCGCCCTTTGCCGGAGCCAGCCCCCCATGACCACCCTTCCCGATCCCTCCTATCTGACCGTCGGAACGGGCCCCTCGGCGCGGCGCATCGCCTTTCGCCGCATCGAAGGCCGCGGCCCGGCCATCGTCTGGCTCGGCGGCTTCAAGTCCGACATGAAGGGCACCAAGGCCGAGGCCCTTTCCGCCTTCGCGGCGCGCACCGGCCGGGCCTTCTGGCGCTTCGACTATTCCGGACACGGGGAATCGGACGGTGAGTTCGAGGACGGCACCATCTCCCGCTGGGCCGAGGAAGCGGCGGCCGTGGTCGCCCTCGCCGGCCCCCGGCCGATCCTCGTCGGCTCCTCCATGGGCGGCTGGATCTCCCTTCTCGTCGCCCGCGTCATGGCGGCGCCGCCGACCGCTATGGTGCTGATCGCGCCCGCGCCGGACTTCACCGAAGCGCTGATGTGGCCGGCCTTCTCCGAGGACGTCCGGCAGACCATCATGACGGAGGGCCGCTGGGTCCGTCCCTCCGCCTATGACGAGGGCGGCTATCCCATCACCCGCGCCCTGATCGAGGACGGTCGCCGCAACCTCGTCCTGACCGGCCTCGTCGAGACCGGCTGCCCCGTCCACATTTTCCAGGGCATGGAGGACCCCGACGTGCCCTGGCGCCACGCCATGCTGCTGGCCGAGAAGATCGCCCGCGACGACGTGGTCGTGACCCTGGTCAAGGACGGCGACCACCGCCTGTCGCGTGACGAGGACATCGCGCGGCTCGAGGAGGCCGTCGCAGCCTTCACGACCTGACACGTTGATTCCATTATCTGAGAATGATACTCTCGAATCATGGATAGCGCCGACGCCTCGACGGACCAGCTCGACCAGATCGTCGCCCAGCGCGTCCGCGAACTCCGGGCCGCCAAGGGCCTCACCCTCGACCAGCTGGCAGCCCTCTCC
>LNFH01000164.1 GCA_001464235.1 Rhizobiales bacterium Ga0077556
TGATGCGGTCGATGCCCTCGCGGTCCACCACCAGCACGCCGGCCTCGGCCGCGAAGAGATTGGCGCGGCCGGTGAAGGGCGGATCGATGCGCAGCCCCGCCCCCGCGACGGCAGCGGCGATGCGGCCCGCCGCCTCGTCCTCGCCGATGTCGCCCGGCTCGGCCAGCGCCACCATGACGGTCGCGAGGCCCGCGGCCTTCAGCGCGGCGATCTCGTCAGCGCCGATCAGCGAACCCTTCTTCAGGAGAAGGCCAGGCCGGCGCACGGCATGGGCGACGACGCCGCCGAGCGCCTCGTCCACCGCCACGGGACCGAAGCGCATCAGCCGCCCCCCTCGCCGCCGCTGCGGGACCCGCTCACGCGATGCCCTGCCGCCAGGCCTGCGTCACCTCGGCGAGGATCGACACGGCGATCTCCGCCGGCGTGATGGCGCCGATGGCGAGGCCGACCGGCGCCTTGATGCGGGCGAGCGCATCCGGGGCCACGCCGGCCGCCGTCAGCCGCTCGACGCGCCGCGCGTGGGTTTTCCGCGAGCCGAGCGCCCCGATGTAGAAGCAGTCCTTGCCGAAGGCGTGCAGCAGGGCGGGATCGTCGATCTTCGGGTCGTGGGTCAGCGCGATGAAGGCGGTGTAGCGGTCGACCTTGAGGCCGGGCAGCGCCTCGTCCGGCCATTGCGCCAGAAGCCGCACGCCGGGGAAGCGCTCGGGCGTGGCGAAGGCGGTGCGCGGATCGACGATGACCGGGTCGTAGCCGAGCATGCGCGCCATGGGCACCAGCGCCTGGCTGATATGGACGGCGCCGATGACGACCATCTGCGCCGGCGGCACCTGCACGGTGAGGAAGGCGCGCGTACCCTCCACGGCGCCGCTGCGGCCCGTGCGCAGGGCGGCCCGGATCGGCTCTTCCAGGGGATCGCCGGCAAGGGTGTCGGCGGTGACGAGGCGCGCCTCGCCGCCGTCGAGGTCGGTGACGAGGACGGCGGCGCGCCGCTCGGCCCGCGCCGCGTTGAGGGCCGAGAGGAGATCGAGGCGCATCAGCCGACCTTCTCGACATAGACGGCGATGCGCCCGCCACAGGACAGGCCCGCCCGCCAGGCCGTCTCGTCGGCGACGCCGAATTCGAGGAGCTTGGCCTTGCCGGTTCCGATCACGTCCAGCGCCTCGGTGACCACCTCGCCCTCGACGCAGCCGCCCGACACCGAGCCGAGGAAGCTGCCGTCCTCGTCGATGACGAGGTGCGAGCCGACCGGGCGCGGCGCCGAGCCCCAGGTCTCCACGACGGTCGCCACCGCCACGCCCTTGCCGGCCTTCGCCCAGGCCTCGGCCTGCCCGAGGATGTCGTCGTCGGTCGAGAGCATGGCGGATCTCCTCGGGGCTGTTTTCCTGTGTCCCAAGACATCGGATGAACGGGCGCGCGGCGCAAGGGCGGGCTGCGGCTGCGTCGTTCGGAGCCGCTGCGATGGCATGGGCGAAGTGCGTCCTTCGAGGCTCGCTGACGCTCGCACCTCAGGATGAGGAGGGTGGTGCCTGGCACCACGGTTTCTGACGCGCGGCACGGCAGGTAGACCGCCACTGCAGCTCACCACCCTCCTCATCCTGAGGTGCGAGCCCCCGGCGATGCTTCAGCATCGTCCGGCGGCGAGCCTCGAAGGACGCACTTCAGTGATGCAGCGCGCCCGCCCGCTACAGCGCCTTTATCCACCGGCGCGGATCGTGCGCGCGGTCCGTCCGGCGCGCGTCGAGCGCGGCGACGAGCTCGGCCACCGCCGCCACGTTGTGGATGGTGCGGAACTCGTCGACATGGGGCAGCAGCGCCCGGATGCCCTGGGCGCGCGCCTCGAACCCGTCGAAGCGCAGCAGCGGGTTGAGCCAGACCAGCCGGCGGCAGGAACGGTGCAGCCGGTCGGCGGCACGGGCGAGATCGGCGGTGCCGTCCCGCTCCAGCCCGTCGGTCACCAGCAGCACCACGGCCCCGCCGGAAAGCACCCGGCGCGACCACGTCTTGTTGAAGGCGGCGAGCGAGGGCGCGATGCGCGTGCCGCCGGACCAGTCCTCCACCGCCGCCGTGCAGGCAGCGAGCGCCTCGTCCGGATCCCTCGCCTTGAGCATGCGGGTGATGTTGGTCAGCCGCGTGCCGAAGGTGAAGGCGTGGACGTTGCGGCGGTTCTCCATCAGCGCATGGACGAAGTGCAGGATCACCCGGGTGTACTGGTTCATCGAGCCGGAAATGTCGCAGAGCACGACGAGCGGCGGGTGCTTGGTCTTCGGGCCGCGCCGGGCGAGATCGATGATGCCGCCCCCCTCCCCGATGGAGCGGCGGAGCGTGCGCCGAAGGTCGATCCGCCGGCCCCGCGGGTCGGGCGCGAGGCGGCGCGTCGGCACCGCGTCGTCGGGAAGCACCAGCGCCGCCACCGTCCGGTTCGCCGCGGCGATCTCGGCGGCGGTCATCTGCGCGAAGTCCTTC
>LNFH01000165.1 GCA_001464235.1 Rhizobiales bacterium Ga0077556
TGCTCATGAACCCGCCGATGATGCTGGGCCTGCTCGGCCCCGACGGCCGCCGGGCCGGGCTCATGATCGACGAGAGCCTCGGCACCGACACCATGCGCATCGCCGTGTTCGGACGGCGATGACGGGGGTCAGCCGGCGTCGCGGATGGGCGGCTGGAACGTGTAGCCCATGTCCCAGGGGAAATAGATCCATGTGTCCTGGGAGACCTCGGTGACGAAGGTGTCCACCATCGGCCGGCCCTGCGGCTTGGCATAGACGGTGGCGATGTGGGACTTCGGCAGCATGTCGCGCACCACCTGGGCCGTCTTGCCGGTGTCGACGAGGTCGTCGACCACGAGGATGCCCTCGCCACCCTCGGTGAGGAGATGCGGCGCGACCTCCTTGATCACCTTGAGCTGACCCTGGCTCTGGTAGTCGTGGTAGCTGGCGATGCAGACCGTCTCGATCATGCGGATGCCGAGCTCGCGCGTGACGATGGCCGCCGGGACGAGGCCGCCGCGGGTGATGCAGACGATGGCGCGGAAGGGGCCCGCGCCGCTGATCCGCCAGGCGAGCGCCCGGGCGTCGCGGTGGAACTGGTCCCAGGAGACGGGAAAGGCCTTCTCGGGATTGGGCGTCGCCATGGGGCGCTCCGGGCTCGGGATCATCGACAGGGCGGCGACACTAGCCGCGCGCGAGCCCGGCGGAAATCGGGGCTGGCAGGCTTTTCCGCAGGAATTTGCAGGGCGGACGCCCGGAAACGACGAAGGGCCCCGCAGGGCCCTTCGCGACAGGATGGAACGGGTCCGCCTCAGAACCGGTAGGTGATGCCGGTGGAGATCAGCCAGGGGTCGATGGTGACGCGGCCCGAGGTGGTGGCCAGCACGCCGGTGGTGTCGGTGTACTTGAAGGTCGAGCGCAGGAAGATCTTCTTGACGTCGACGTTGATGCCCCAGTTGCGGTTGATCATGTAGTCGAAGCCGACCTGCAGGGCGACGCCGGCGGCCGGGGCCACCGAGAAGCGGTTGTAGGTGAAGGGCGCGCCGTTCGCCATGGCGCCCTGGGCCGACTGCGAGAAGAACATGGTGTAGTTCACGCCGACGCCGAGATAGGGCTTGAAGGCGCCGAAATCGGTGAAGTGGTACTGCAGCATGAGGGTCGGCGGCAGCAGCCAGGTCTTGCCGATGGTGCCGGTGGAGCCGAGCGCCCCGGCCAGCGCGCCGGTCGGGCGGACGTTGTGCGGGGTGACGCCGAGGATGAGCTCAACGGCGATGTTCTTCGTGAAATAGTAGGTGATGTCCAGCTCGGGCACGACCGATGTGGAGATCCCGAGGTTCGGGACGGCGGCGACGGCGGCGCCATTGAGGGTGGTCACCGCGCCGCTCGGCGAGGGGATGACCGCGAGGGCCCGGAGGCGGATCTGCCAGGGATTGAAATCCGGGGCGACCGCGACGCTCTCGAACGGGGTGCGCGGGGCGCCGATGTCGGCGGCGAGGGCGGGGGTGGCGAGGAGGGCCGCGCCGATGGCGGCGCCGCGGAGGATGGTCTTCATGGGGTGCCCCGGGTGGATGCGAGCGGTTCGAGAAGCTGCGAGGAAACCGCGGGGGGCGTGGGCATCGGTCCGTCGCAGCGATGCGTGACGAGCAAGGTCACGGGCCGCGGCGGACGCCTTTGCGCTGGATCAAACGACCGGCGCGCAGCGCGTGCCGGGGAGGGCCTTGGTTGCGGTGTGTTGCACCGCGGCCACAAAAATGCCGTCAGGCGCCGCGGGTGATCGTCACCGCCGCATCCGGGCGCTTGTACTCCTCGACCATCGCGACCACCGCCGTCTCGGCAGCCGCCAGCAGCGATTCGTCCTTGGCGCGCAGCACCAGGCGGGTCCAGAAGCGGCCGTCCTGCATCATCGGGTAGGAGCCCATGATGACGCCGGGGTGGGCCTTGGCGATGGCGGCATAGGGCGTGCCGATGTCGCCCTCGCGCAGGCCCGGCGCCTCGATGGAGACCTGGATCATCCTGGTGCCGGTCTTCAGGCGCGGGGAGACGACGTCCATCATGGCCTGCATTACCGAGGGCACGCCGGCCATGGTGACGACGTTGCCGATCATGAAGCCGGGGGCCTTGGACACCGGGTTCTCGATGAGCTCGGCGCCGGCCGGTATGCGCGCCATGCGCAGGCGGGCCTCGTTCAGGTCCTTCTCGGGGATGCGCTCCAGCAGCATGGCGCGGGCGCGCGGGTCGACGTCGATGGAAACGCCGAAGGCCTTGGCGATGCAGTCGGCGGTGATGTCGTCGTGGGTCGGGCCGATGCCTCCGGTGGTGAAGACGTAGCCGTACTTCGCCCGGAGCGTGTTGAGGGCGGGGATGATCTCGTCCTCCTCGTCGGGGACGACCCGGACCTCCTTAACGTCGATGCCGATGGCGGTGCAGTACTCGGCGATGTAGCCGATGTTCTTGTCCTTGGTGCGGCCGGAGAGGATCTCGTCGCCGATGACGAGGATGGCGGCGGTGACGGTGGTCGGCTCGGCGGTCGGCGCGGTCATGGCGGTGCTCCGGGACTGTCGCCGAGGTAGAGCGCTGCGTCGCCGGGGGCAAGGGGGATACGGGGTTGCCGGATAGGGTTGACGCGCGCCGCCTGCGGCACGAAACTTAACTCATAAGTTAAGTAATGGAGGAGCCCCTCATGAGCCGCATCGTTTCACGCGTCATCCCCTGCCTGTGGTTCAACGGCGAGGCCGAGGCCGCCGCCGAGCACTATGTCGGCATCTTCCCCAACAGCCGGGTCACCGAGGTGATGCGCTGGCCGATGGACGGCATGGCCCCGGCGGGCAGCGTGCTGACCGTGACCTTCGAGCTCGACGGCATGACCTTCGTCGGCCTCAACGGCGGGCCGCAGTTCACCTTCACGGAAGCCGTGTCGTTCCAGGTGATCTGCGATACCCAGGACGAGATCGACCACTACTGGTCGCGGCTCGGCGCGGGCGGCAAGGAGATCGAGTGCGGCTGGATCAAGGACCGCTTCGGCCTGTCGTGGCAGGTGGTGCCGAAGATGCTGCCCGAGGCGCTCGCCGGCGCGGACCGGGAGCGGGCGGCGCGGGTGATGCGGTCGATGATGACGATGGTGAAGCTGGATATCGGGGTGCTGCAGGCGGCAGGGAGGGGGTGAGGGACTCGCTCTCGCCGCCGCCGGACCGCCTACGGCAACTTCGCCAGTTCATCGAGTTCGGCCTGCAAGGTCGCGTGTGCTTCCAGGGCGGCAGTTTTTGCGGCGCGCAGCGTCTCGATCGGTGTCTTGGCGTCCTTGGCAGCGTCCCGTGCCACCTGGATCTTCTCGCCGACCAGCGCGACGCGTTTGCGAATGGCAGTCAGCGTCGCCTTCTGCTCCTCTGACAGGTTGGTCTCGCCTTTCTCGTCGGCGGCCTTCTTGACCTCGTCGTAGGTCGGCGCCGTCAGGGCCAATGCCCCGAGGTCAGCGGCAACGGCCAACCGCTCGGCGGCATGTGGGTCCACCGGGGCCTCGTTGGGACGGGCGCCGAAATAGAAGCCGATCATCGCGGCCAGCATGGTTGAGAGCATGGTCAGGATCTGCTTGGCGACGTCGTCGGCGAGCCGGAAGTCGTTGCGCGGGAAGAAGTGGGCGCGGATGGGGTCGGTGGTGCCGGAGATCACCACCAGTCCCTCCGCCGAAAGCTGGGTCTGCAGCGCTTTCGCCTCGGCGAGCGTGGTGGCCGCAAGAAGCAGAGGCTCCTTCGGTATCATGATGCTGGTACGCGAGGTCTGCACCAGCAGGTAGCTTGCGAAAACTCCGACGAGCACCAGGAAGGCGAGCGTCAGGATGGCACGGATGCTGCCCTCCGGCAGGCCGAAGGGGTGGCGGCCGTCCAGAATGCCCAGACGGCTCGCCGTGACGCTGAGAACGCTGACGAACCCGGTGACGGTCACCAGTCCGACCAGAACGAGGATGGCGAGAAGGGAGAAACTGGGAGCCGGCGTGTTCATGGCGAATGTCACCACCACCACCGCTACGGCGGCCACGGTGAGGCCCACCCACGGCATTGTCGTCTGGTTCATCGCAGCCATCCATCAGACGTGCAGGAACACGTCACGGTTGCGCAGATGACTAGCGCGTTGCAGCCGGAAGAGTACGGATGGCCCATGGCACACGCAAAAGGACGCGTTTGGCCGGTCATCACGAGGCACCATCTGGCGCCGAGATGCTGCCGTGGCCGTTCGATTTCTCGAAGCCGCCAAGGGGAACCGAGCCTCGAAGGACGCACGTCAGTCTTGCAGGACCGCGGATTGGCCGATCTGCCCCCTACTGCACCTGCACCTGCCGCGAGGCCTGGTCGACCATGACCTTGACCGTCAGGAACTCGCCCTCGCCGCCGTGGCGCGAGCCGCGGATGGGCGCGGCGTTGAGATAGTCGAGGCCGCAGGCGATGCGGATGTGCTGCTCGGTCGGGCAGAGGCCGTTGGCGGGGTCGAAGCCGACCCAGCCGAGGCCCTCGACATGGGCCTCCGCCCAGGCGTGACCCGCCTCCTGGTCCACCGTGCCGTCGTCGTGGAGGAAATAGCCGCCGACGTAGCGGGCGGGGATGTTCAGGTGCCGCGCGGCGGCGATGAAGATGTGGGCGAAGTCCTGGCAGACGCCGCGCTTCAGCGCGAAGGCCTCCGCCGCCGTGGTGGCGGAATGGGTTGGATCCTTGTCGAAGGTGATGTCGCGGGCGAGGTCGTCGAGCAGGGCGTGCAGCGTCGAGAGCCTGTCGGCGGGGTGGTGGCGCGCTTCCGCGTAGGCGCGGATGTCGCCGTCGGCGGTGGTCAGGTCGGTGCCGCGCAGATAGAGGCCGGGCGGAAAGCGCTCGATGGCGCCGCGCACCACGCCGGCCGTGTCGGAGGTCTCGACGAGCCCGTCGACCCTGACGGTCAACGTCTGCACCGGGCCGGTGCAGGAGAAGGTGTGGGTGATGTTGCCGAAGGCGTCCTCGTGGGCGTCCAGGCGGCAGTCCTGGTCGACGTCGATGCGCCAGTTGGAGACGTGCTGGCCGTCGTAGTTGCGCGGGGTAAGGCGCAGCGTCTGGATCACCGACCGGGCGGGGACGGCGTAGCTGTAGGTGGTCTCGTGGGCGATGCGGATGCGCATGGCGGGCGCCCGCTCTAGGTCAGGTATTGCTGGGTGATGGCGGCGCCCAGCCGGTTGTTCTCGGTGATGAAGTCCGAGACGAATTCATGCAGGCCCGACTGGAAGATGTCGTCGATGCGGGCGTTCTCCAGCCGCGTGCGGGTGGCGCGGGCGGCGCGCTGGGCCGGCCCCTGGCGGCCATAGGCGAGCGACAGGCTGTCGAGGTTGCGCACGATGCTCTCGTAGCAGGCGGCGAGCGAGCGCGGCATCTGGTCGTTGAGGATCAGGAGGTCGGCCACCAGCCAGGGCTTCAGGCTCTCCTTGTAGACCCAGTGATAGGCGGTCAGCGCCGACACCGCGCGCAGGATCGCCGACCACTGGAAGTAGTCGAGCGAGCCGCCGACCTGCTCGGCGCCGGGCAGCAGCACGTGGTACTTCACGTCGAGGATGCGGGCGGTGTTGTCGGCGCGCTCGATCATCACGCCGAGGCGCGAGAACCAGTAGCCGTCGGAGCGCAGCATGGTGCGATAGGCCGAGCCGTCGAACCGGAGGCCGGTCTCCTTCACGAAGGACAGGAAGTTGGCGAGGTGCTCGTCCTGGTTGAGGCCGCTCGCCCGGTATTTCGACAGTTCCAGCCAGGCGGCGTTGATGGCGTCCCACATCTCGACCGTCAGGGCCGTGCGCACCGAACGCGCGTTGGTCCGCGCGATCTCGAAGCAGGAGCGGATGGAGGAGGGGTTGTCGGGGGAGAAGGCGAGGAAGTCGATGACCGTCTCGCGCGTCGCCTTCTCGTGCGCCTGGTAGAAGAGATGGGCGCAGCCGGCGGTGGCGACCGCCGATTCCCATTCGTTCGAGGTGCCGGCATAGGCGGAGGGCAGGTTGGCGAGGCGCGTCGAGGCCTCGATGATGCGGGCGAGATATTCGGCTCGCTCGACGTAGCGGGCGAGCCAGAACAGGTTGTCGGCGGTACGGGAGAGCATGGGTCAGCCGATCCTCGCGGCTTCGATGGCGGGCGCGACGCTCCACCTCTCCCCGGTGGGGAGGGGTCGGCCGGAGCGAAGCGAGGGCCGGGAGAGGGGGAGACTCTTCTGCGACGGGGGATATCCCCCTCTCCCGGCGCGTTCGCGCCGACCTCCCCCCGCCGGGGGGAGGTGAGGAGCCCGTTGCCGAGAGGTCAGGAAACAGGTCGGCGTCGGGTTGCTCATGAATCCAGGACCCAGGTGTCCTTGGTGCCGCCGCCCTGGCTGGAATTGACCACCAGCGAGCCCTCCTTCAGCGCGACGCGGGTGAGGCCGCCGGGGACGATGCGCACCTTGTCGCGGCCCGTCAGGACGAAGGGCCGGAGGTCGACGTGGCGGGGGGCGACGCCCTCCTCGACCAGGGTAGGGCAGGTGGAGAGGGCCAGAGTCGGCTGGGCGATGAAGTTCGACGGGTCCTTGGCGAGCTTGTGCCGGAACAGCTCGATCTCCGCCGCCGTCGCCTTGGGGCCGATCAGCATGCCGTAGCCGCCGGAGCCGTGGACCTCCTTGACGACCAGCTCGGGCAGGTTGTCGAGGACATATTTGAGCTCGTCCGCCTCGCGGCAGCGCCAGGTCGGCACGTTCTTCAGGATCGGCTCCTCGCCGAGGTAGAACTTCACGATCTCCGGCATGTAGCTGTAGACCGCCTTGTCGTCGGCGACGCCGGTGCCGACGGCGTTCGCCAGCGTGACGTTGCCGGCGTGGTAGGCCGACATGATGCCGGGGACGCCGAGGGCCGAATCCGGCCTGAAGACCAGGGGATCGAGGAAGTCGTCGTCGAGGCGGCGGTAGATGACGTCGACCCGCTTCGGCCCCTCGGTGGTGCGCATGTAGACGACGTCGGCCTTGACGAAGAGGTCGCGGCCCTCGACCAGCTCGACGCCCAGCTTGTCGGCGAGGAAGGTGTGCTCGTAATAGGCCGAGTTGAACAGGCCCGGCGTCAGCAGCACGCAGGTCGGGTCGGACGAGGCCGAGCGGGGCGCCACCGACTTCATCGTGGCGAGCAGATCGTCGGTGTAGTTCTCCACCGGCGCGACGCGGTGCTGGGAGAAGAGCTCGGGGAAGAGGCGGATCATCACCTCTCGGTTCTCCAGCATGTAGGAGACGCCGGAGGGCGTGCGGGCATTGTCCTCCAGCACGTAGAAGGTGTCGGCGTCGACGCGGACGATGTCGATGCCGGCGATCATCACGTAGATGCCGTGGGGCACCGGCTGCTGGTTCATCTCCGGGCGGAAGGCCGGATTGCGGTAGACGAGGTCCTCCGGCACGAGGCCGGCGCGCAGGATCTCGCGCTTGGAATAGACGTCGCCGAGGAAGGCATTGATGGCGCGGGTGCGCTGGGTCAGGCCCTTGGAGAGGCGCACCCACTCGTCGTTGGTCAGCACCCGCGGAATGACGTCGAAGGGAATCAGCCGCTCGGTCGAGGCCGCGTCGCCGTAGACCGCGAAGGTGATGCCGATGCGGCGGAACAGCGCCTCGGCCTCGCGCGAGCGCGTGGCGAGCAGGTCCGTCGGAATGGTTTTCAGCCAGCGAGCCAGGGTTTCGTAGGCGGGGCGGACCGCACCGTCCGCGAGGTTCATTTCATCGAAGATCGGTGCAGCGCCTGCCATTGACGGCTCAATTCCCCTCTGGAAGACGAAGCGTGGCCTCTCTCTGGCGGAGCGATCCTGACGCTTCGCCAACAAGCTAGCGGCAAATCACGTCGTTAGGGAAGGGGGCTTTCGCGGCTGCGAAAGCCTCGATGCGCGAAATCGCTCCGGTGGCGTTGCCGGTCAGGCCCCGTGCGGCTATTGCAGCCCGATGATCCCGGGAAGGACCCCATGACCGTCAGGGTCGCCGCCCTCTACCGCTTCGCGCCGCTGCCGGACTGCGCCGATCTCGTCGCGCCGCTGGCGCAGCTCTGCGCGGATCTCGGCATCCGCGGCACGCTGCTGCTCGCCCCCGAGGGCATCAACGGCACGGTCGCGGGCGAGGCGGCGGCCGTCGATGCTCTCCTCGCGCGGCTCGCTGGCGGATGGATCTTCGGCACGCGCCTCGCCGGCATGGAACTGAAGCTCTCCACCGCCGCCGACATGCCCTTCGGCAAGCTCAAGGTGAAGGCGAAGCGGGAGATCGTCAGCTTCGACGGCGGCGTCACCGACCCGTCGCGCCGGGTGGGGGCCTATGTGGCGCCCGCCGACTGGAACGCGCTCATCAGCGATCCCGGCACCGTCGTCATCGACACCCGCAACGCCTTCGAGGTGGCGATCGGCACGTTCGCGGGCGCCCGCGACCCCGGCACCGCGAGCTTCGGCGATTTCCGCGCCTTCGTGGACCGGGAGCTCGACCCGGCGCGCGACCGGCGCATCGCCATGTTCTGCACCGGCGGCATCCGCTGCGAGAAGGCGAGTGCCTATCTCCTCGACCGGGGCTTTGCCGAGGTGCAACACCTCAAGGGCGGCATCCTCGCCTATCTCGAACAGGTGCCGGCGGCGGAAAGCCTCTGGCGCGGCGGCTGTTTCGTGTTCGACGGACGCCTGGCGCTCGGCCACGGCCTCGCCGAGGTGCCCGAAACCGCGGCGGGGGTGCTGCCATGAGCGAGACGGATCTCGCCGCCCGCTTCGACGCCCTGGAGATCAAGGTCGCCTACCAGGATCAGGCGATCGAGGACCTCAACGCGACCATCACCGCCCAGTGGAAGGAGCTGGAACGGCTCGGACGGCTCGTCGCCCGCCTCGAGGACCAGCTGCGCGAGGCGCAGAGCGCCGGGCCGCAGGGGCCGGAGCCGCCACCGCCCCATTACTGATCCGCGCCCGGCCTGTGGACGAAACCCGCCGCAGCGCCGCGCGCGTTGCTCATGACGGTAGGCGCCGCTACACCGTTAGGCCCCTGGAGAATCGCTGATGACCTATTGTTGCGGCATCCTCGTGCGCGACGGGCTCGTGATGATCGCCGATACCCGCACCAATGCGGGCCTCGACAACATCTCGACCTTCCGCAAGCTGCACGTGTTCCAGAAGCCGGGCGAACGGGTCATGGCGCTCGCCTCCGCCGGCAACCTGTCGATCACCCAGTCCGTCCTCGGCTTCCTGCACGAGGGCCTGCCCAACGAGGAGACGGGCGAGCTGGAATCCATCCTCAACGCGCCGTCCATGTTCCAGGCGGCCCAGCGCGTCGGCCGCGCCATCCGCGAGGTCAGGCGCATCGACGGGCCCGGCCTCGAGGAGGACGGCATCAAGTTCGAGGCCTCGTTCCTGTTCGGCGGTCAGATCAAGGGTCGGTCGCTGCGCCTGTTCATGGTCTATGCCGCCGGCAACTACATCGAGTGCACGGTGGACACGCCCTACCTCCAGATCGGCGAGCACAAGTACGGCAAGCCGATCCTCGACCGCGCCATCAAGTTTGACACCAACCTGAACGACGCGCTGAAGATCGGCCTCGTCTCGATGGATTCGACCATGCGCTCCAATCTCGGGGTGGGCATGCCCATCGACATCGCGGTGATGCCGCGTGGCGACGCCATCCTGCAGACCCACTACCGGATCGAGCCGGGCGAGCCCTATTTCCACGACCTGCGCGAGCGCTGGTCGGCGGCGCTGCGCAAGGCGCACATGGACATTCCGCCGCCGCCCTATGCCGGTTCCAACGTGGTGAAGTGAGCCGCGCCCTCTAGCGCGTCCGGAACAGGGTCAGCCAGTTCGGCGGCAGGAGGCCGCGGCAGGTCGGCATGACCTCCAGCCGCAGCGGCTGGAAGCGGGCGCCGTCCCAGCGCCATTCGCCGATCTCGCCGCAGTCGGACATGCCGCGCCCCTTGGCGAGGTGGAAGACGGTGCCGCCCGCGGGATCGAGCTCGCCGTTCCAGAGGATGTGGTCCGGGTTGCGGTTGCTCGGCGGGTCCTCGGCCGCCGGCAGGGGCTCGCGGACGCGCGGGAACGACGCCCTCTCGCCCTCCTCGAGGATGTAATAGGCGCGGCTGAAATTGTAGGCGCCGCGCCAGCACCGGACGCTGACGAGGACCAGCCGCTGCGACAGGCGCTGGGCCTCGATGTCCTCGGCGTTGTCGTCCTCCTGGTTGCAGGCGTCGCCCGGAATGGTCCGAAAGGCCCGCATGACCGCCTCGGTCCAGGCCTGCGGCAGGGGTGAGGGAACGGCAGGGCCGGTCATGGCGACGCCGTCGCGCCGGGGAGGGGCCTGCGGTGGGCGAGGCACCGTCGAGGTCGCTGTCTCGCCGGGGCGGGCGAGGGCGGTGCGCGTGCCGACCCGCTTCTGCCGGTCGTCCATCCACAGCAGCGCCGCCATGGCGCCGTCCAGGGAGACGGGATCGGCGGTTGCGCCGCGCGCCGGGGCCGGGTCGAGGGTGACGGCAAGGCTGCGGCCGCGGCGGATGTCGTCGAGGAGCCGGCTGGTCGCCGCGCGGTCGGTCAGGGTGATCTCGCCGTCCTCGACGGTGGCGGCGCTGCCGATCGCGACCTCGACCGTACCGCCGCCGTCGGTGACGATCATCATCCGGGTGCCGGGGGCGGGGTCGGCATCCTGGACGAGAATGATGGTGACCGTCGGCGCCGCATCCGGATCGCCCGTCCGGTCGATGCGGATCGCGAGTTGCGTCGAGGAATCGCGCGCGGTGAGGCCGAAGGCGCGGCAGGTGCGGGTGTTGTCGCAGCCCA
>LNFH01000166.1 GCA_001464235.1 Rhizobiales bacterium Ga0077556
CGCGAGCCGATGCCCTGGTTGCGGAAGTCCGGCTCGACGGAGAAGGCGATGTCAGCCGGTTCGCCGGCGGTTGGCGGATGGAGTTCGGCGCTGCCGCGCACGACGCCGCCGAGATCGACCCATGCGAAGACGCGGGTCCGGCCGGCGAAGCACCGGGCGGAATAGGCCGTGATGAAGCGGTCGTCCGCGACGCCGTTGAAGCGTTCGCGCCGACCCTGCGGGTCCAGCCGCTGAAGGTGCTCGCGATGCAGCGCGGCGTCCGGGCCGGTGAGTTCGCGGATCGTGCCGAGCGCGTTGAAGGCTCGTGCCATGGTGATCTCCTCGTGAATCGTCGTCCCGAGGCGTTCACATCCCTAGAAGTCGTTACATTGTGCGGTGCAGCATGAATGTCAATGCCGCCCGTGCAGGGCGGGCCTGCTCCCGGCGAAGGCGCCCGCGGGCGCCTCGTCTCAGCGCGTCGTCTGGGCGCGGCGCGGGGCCGGCCGCGCCGGAGCCCCGGCTGCGGGCGGATCGCTCCATTCGGCGGGAGCCGCGATGCGCACGGCGGCCTCGGGCTCGGTCTTGGCCGTGAAGGTCTGGACCGCGAGGCGGGCGGCGACGAGCGTCTGGGGGTCGAGGCGGGCGGCCACCTCGTCGCGCTTCTTGCCGGCGTCCTGGTCACCGCCCGCGGCGGCGAGGGCGAACCACTTGTAGCTCTCGGCCAGGCTCTGGTCGACGCCGAGCCCGCGGGCATAGAGGATGCCGAGATTGTACTGGCTGTCGGCGACGCCGTGCTCCGCTGCGCGGCGGAACCAGACGGCAGCCGTCTTGTAGTCCGGGCGCGGCGTCGCCTGGCCCTGGGCGTACATGACGGCGAGGTTGTGCATCGCCTTGGCGTTGCCCGCTTCGCCGGAACGCTCGTAGAGCCGGCGGGCGCGCTCGAAGTCGCGCAGCACTCCGGTGCCCTTCTCGTAGAGGCTGCCGAGGCGGTACTGGGCCGGCACGACGCCGGCATCGGCGGCGCGCTGGTACCA
Organism: Rhizobiales bacterium Ga0077556; assembly: GCA_001464235.1. Classification (GTDB taxonomy): domain Bacteria; phylum Pseudomonadota; class Alphaproteobacteria; order Rhizobiales; family Phreatobacteraceae; genus Phreatobacter. Next base: position 1,014 of record LNFH01000166.1, read on the forward strand.
TTTCGCCGCTTCCGCCGCGCTGACAGCGACACCGCGACCCTCGAGGTGGCGCGTGCCCATTTCGTAGGCGGCAAGCGGGTCGCCGCCATCGGCGGCAGCCTTCAGCGCCGCCGGAACGGTCACGGCCCGGCCGGTGCGCGTGTCGACCGGCTGCCAGCCGGAGGGGGAGACGGTCATGCCGGGCGGCGGCGTGCGGGCGCCGGTGACCGAGCCGGTCGTGTCCGGCGCGGAGGCGTCGCTCTCGGGAACCCCGGGGGCGGGATCGGTCGCGGCGGGCGTCGCCGAGGGCGGCGTCAGCTCGACCGGGGTCGAACTGGTGGAGGCGGGCGAGAAATTCGCCGCGGGAGCGGCGGCCGGAGCCGCGGCGATGGGCGCTGCGGCCGGCGCATCGACGGAGGCGGCGGGGATCGCCGTGCGCGGCGAACCGGTTGCGTCCATCAGGCTGCGGATCTTCGGCAGGGTGGCGATGCCGGCGGCGAGCACCAGCAGGGCCGCGGCGATGCCCATCAGGATGGTCTTGCGGTTGACGGAAACGACCGGCTTGGCCTCGGCCTCGATCTCGCCGGTGGCGCTCGGGGCGAGGACGGCCGGTTCGGCCGCCACGAGGGCCGGAGCCTCGGCGGGCTCGGCCTTGGCGCGCCAGCGGGGCTTCTTCGGCTCGGCGACCGGGGGCTGGGCCTCGTCCTGGACCTTCGGGGCGCCGCGGAAGCGGGCGAAGAAGCCTGCCTTGGCGCCTTCCTCGGCTTCGCTCCGCACGGTGGGATCGACCGCGGCGGCGCGAGCCGCGCGACGGGCGGCGGCGATGAAATCGGTCTTGCTGCCGCCGGTCGGGGCGGCGCCGGGGGCCGGCGGGCGGACGCGGGGGGCGCCCGATCCGGGTTCGAGCGGCAGATCGACGCTGCCCGGCGGGCGGGTCGGGGCCGACTGGCGCGACACGGGGGCCGCGGCCCTCTCGGCCACCACGGCGGCGGCCGTCGCCTTCGGCCGGACGAGGGCGGGCTCGGGTTCGCGCGGTGCCAGCGGTGGCGAGGCGGCCACGGGCGGTGCGTCCGCCGGCTCGATCTCGGCGATGCGGCGGGCGACGCGCTCGAAGGTCTGCTGGACGGCGTCGACGGTCTCGGCTCCCTTGCCGTCGAGGGCGAGGCGCGCCTGGCGGACCTCGGCGATCTCCCGGCGGAGCGCCTCGATCTCGGCGTCCGAACCGGAGGCGGGAGCGGCGGCGATGGCCTTGCGGGCGGCCTTTTCGGCAGCCTCGATGGTGCCGGCCCGCATTTCCTCCATCTGGACGAAGAGGTCGGACAGGCCGCGCTCGATGGTGCCGAGCTGGGCGAAGCGGCCGTCGGCGGCGTCGATCTTGGCGGCCAGCGACAGGATGTGACGCTCGATCTCGGCGAGAGCCTTCGGGTCGTCGGGACGGGCGTGGCCGTCCTCCAGCTTGTCGGCGAGGCGGCGCAGGGCCTCCTCGAGCTGGGGATTGGATGCCGGGGGCGTCGGCCGCGGCGTGGCGGCCAGCCGTTCCGCGATCTCCTCGATCCGCGCCTCGATGGCGGAGGTGATGGCCTCGACGTCGCTGCCCGAGCGGCGCGGCTCGGCCAGGGCGTCGATGCGGCGGCCGAGGGCGGCGATCTGGTCGCCGAGGGCGTCGATGGCGTCGCGCGACACCGTGTCGGCGAGCATGGCGCGGATGGCGCCGGTCTCGGCCGCGAGGCTTTCGATGAGGCCGTTGCTGAGGCCGCGGCTCGCGAGGTCGTCGATGCGCCTTGACAGGGCCTTCAGCTCGTCGGCGATGCCTTCGGCCGGCATCAGCCGGGCGAGCGCCTGTTCGAATTCCGCGACGAGGGCTTCCAGCGGCTCGGCCGACAGGCCCTGGGCGCGGGCGGCGTCGAGGCGGGCGCCGAGACCCTGGACCTCGGCCTCCAGCGAGGCGACGGCGCGGCGCGGCGCAAGATCGGAGAGCTGGTCGGCGATGGCGGCGATGTCGGAGCGCAGTTCGGCGACGGCGCGCTCGTACTGGCCGGTCTCGCGCTCGGCCAGTTCGCGGCGCATCTGCTCGACCCGGCTCGACAGCGACTTGATCTCGCTGTGCAGGCCGTCGGCGGGCGCTGCCGACATGGCGTCGATGCGCTGGCTCAGGCGGCCGATCTCGCCGGCGAGGGCGTGGTTCTCGGCAGGGCGGGGCGCGGCCTGACGGGGCGCGCCCAGCGCCGCCTCGATCTGACGGGACAGGGCGTCGAGACGCGCGGCGATGGGCGCCATGTCGGGCATGACGGGCGCCGCCGCGGGGATGGCCGGTGCCGCCGGGCGCACCGGAGGCTCGGCCTGTCCGCGGGCGAGGGCCTTCTGGCGGGCGGCGATTTCGGCGACGGCGGAGTCGATATCGCCGCGGAACGAGCGCGGCGGCACCATCGTACCCTCGATACCATCGGCGTGGCGCGGGGCTGGCATGTCGAGACTGCGGATCGAGCGGGCGATCGCGTCGAGCTGGGCGGTATGGTCGGTGCGGTCGGCGACCGGGGCGGCGCTGCGGGCGGTGGCCGGGGCGAGGGGGGCGGCGCGCGCGCTGCCGAGGCGCTCGACGGCCTCGATGGCTGCGGCCGAACGCCGCTCGGAGATTTCTGCGAGCCGGGCCACGGCGTCGAGGGCGCGGACGATGTCGGTGTTGTCGCTGCGCGCGGGTGCGGTTCGGGGGATCGCGGTCTCGGATTCGCGCCGTGTCACGGCATCCAGACGCTGGGAAATCGACTCCAGACGGCGGGTGACCGTCGCCAGCCCGGTGTCGGCCTGGGCGGCAGCTGCGGCCTCGGCGGCCTGTTCTGCAATCGCGCTGTTGAGCCATTCGCCGAGCGACATGCCGGAGCGGCGGGCCGCCTCCTTGGCGGCCTCCCTCGCGTCCTGATCGACGCCCTTAACGCTCCAGGGGACGGTGTGTCGCATGACGGGTCCACACGCTTGGCCACATGAGACCGCAACCATCCCTCGCTGGACGGATCGCCACGGTCGGGGCATCCTCCGACGCGAATCCTTGAGGCGCCGGACGAACTGTCCCGTCCCGCAATCTTGGGGTTCATGGTAAATGGGTGGTTAACGACGCGTTTTTTTGTTGGCGACGCCGTCCGGGCGTTAACTGTTAAACTGCTGGTAAGCGATTATAGGCGTTCCTGTGTGGCAGCGTTGCCCTGTCCTAACGGTAAGTAACAGATCGGTATGTCCCGCACTCTCGCTTCGCGCGCGCAATTTCCGGTAATGGATGTCCCATCCACGAATGAGGTTTCCTCCCGAGTGAGGATGGAGCAGAATATGGAACGGAAGGCATTTATGACTCGCAAGAACGACGATGACGTCTTTTGGATCGAGGACGATGCCGAGGCCGCCAAGGCTGGCCCGGCGGTCTACACCATCGGCGACCTGGCTCGTGAATTCGACGTCACGCTTCGTGCCCTGAGGTTCTACGAGGACAAGGGGCTGCTCTCGCCGCGCCGCGAGGGCCTCGCCCGCCTCTACAGTGCCGCCGACCGTGTGCGCCTGCAGCTCATCCTCAAGGGCAAGCGCCTGGGCTTCACGCTCGCCGAGATCGCCGAGATGGTCGAGGCGCACGAGCGCAACGACGCCGGCCCGGACCAGCAGCTCAAGCTGTCGCGCGAGAAGTGCATGGAGCAGATCGCCCATCTCGAGCAACAGAAGCGCGAGATCGAGGAGGCGATCGTGGAGCTCAAGCGCACCCACGACACGCTCACCCAGATGATCGACCGGACCCGCTGAGAGGTCCTTCGGGAGCCGCCACGGCGGCTCCCGGTGTTGCCGCCGGGTCTGCACCCCGCAGGTCCCGCCATCGTGATGGCGCCTTGCCCTTGCCCGGGCCGCCCCGACCTGTCATGCGGTTGCCGCCTCTGAGGTCGCACGGAATCGCCCCATGCCCACCAGCTCGAAAACCGCCACGCCGGGCGCCCCGCGCCGGGCCGCCCTCTCGCTGTCGAAGAACCGCATCAAGATACTGCTGCTGGAAGGCATTTCGGACACCGCGGTCGGCGTGCTGGAACAGGCCGGCTACACCAACATCCAGCGCCTGCCCAAGGCGCTCGACGGCCCGGCGCTCACCAAGGCGATCCGCGGCGTCCACCTCCTCGGCATCCGCTCGCGCACCCAGATCACGCCGGAGATCCTCGCCGCCGCCGACCGGCTGATCGCCATCGGCTGCTTCTCGGTGGGGACCAACCAGGTCGATCTCGTCGCGGCCAACCGTGCCGGCGTGCCGGTGTTCAACGCGCCCTTCTCCAACACGCGCTCGGTGGCGGAACTGACCATCGCCGAGATCGTGATGCTGCTGCGTCGCATCTTCCCGAAGTCCGGCGCCGCCCATGCCGGCGGCTGGGACAAGTCGGCCGTGTCGAGCTACGAGATCCGCGGCAAGACGCTCGGCATCGTCGGCTACGGCAATATCGGCTCGCAGCTCGCGGTTCTGGCGGAAGCCATGGGCATGCGGGTCATCTATTTCGATCACACCGACAAGCTGCGCCACGGCAACGTGGAGCCGGCGGAGAGCCTCACCGACCTCCTCGGACGCGCCGACGTCGTCTCGCTGCACCTGCCGGAAACCCCCGCGACGCAGGGCATGATCGGCGCGCGCGAGCTCGCCGCCATGAAGCCGGGCGCCTATCTCATCAACAATGCGCGCGGCACGATCCTCGACCTCCAGGCCCTCGCCGAGGCGCTTAAGTCCGGCCACCTGCGCGGGGCTGCCGTGGACGTGTTTCCCGTCGAGCCCTCGTCCAACGCCGAGCCCTTCGTCTCGCCGCTGCAGGGCCTCGACAACGTCATCCTCACCCCGCATGTCGGCGGCTCGACGGAAGAGGCGCAGGAGCGCATCGGCGCCGAGGTGTCGCGCAAGTTCATCGAATATTCCGACGTCGGCTCGACCTGGGGCGCGGTGAACTTCCCGCAGGTGCAGCTGCCCGTGCGACCGGCCGGCACCCGCTTCATCCAGGTGCAGCGGAACCTGCCCGGCGAGTTGCGCCGGCTCAACGACGTCTTCGCCAGCCGCAGCATCAACATCGCCGCGCAGTACTACCAGACCGACGGCGAGATCGGTTACGTCGTGCTGGACGCCGACGGGGCGGTGGCCGACGCCGAGGCGGTGCTCGAGCAGATCCGCGAGCTGCCCGGCACCATCCGCGCCCGGCTGCTCTACCGCGGCAGCTGACGCGTCCCCCGGGGCGGCTGGCCCCGGACTTGCTCCCTCGTATGCAACAGCCGTCTGACTGGCCGCGTCTGCCTTCGCTTTAGGCAGGCGCGCTTGCGGCGCTTGCAGGGAGGGGACGATGCCGGCCGACGAACTCACCGCCGAGGCTGCGGGCGCATTCATCGACGCCATGGCGCCGGTGGTGGGCCTCACTGTCGCGCCGGACTACCGGCCCGGCGTGATCCTCAACCTGCAGATCGCGATGCGGCTGGTTCGGGTGGCCGAGAGCGTGCCGCTCGACGACCACGACGAGCCCGCCGCGGTCTTCGAGGCCTGAGATGAGCGCCCTGACCCATCTGACCGCCGCCGCCATCTCCGAAGGCGTGCGCACAGGCGCCTTCACCGCCCGGGCCGTCGCGGAGGCCCATCTCGCCCGCATCGCCGCCCATGACGGGATGGTCGGCGCCTTCACCGCCGTCACCGCCGAGCGGGCGCTGGCGACCGCCGATGCGGTGGACGCGAAGCGGCGGGGCGGGGCCCCGCTCGGGGCCCTCGCCGGCGTGCCCTATGCGGTGAAGAACCTCTTCGACGTGGCGGGCCTGCCGACGCTGGCCGGCGCGAAGATCAACCGCGACCACGCGCCTGCGGCACGCGACGCGGCGCTGATCGAGAAGCTGTCGGCGGCCGACGCCGTGCTGCTCGGCGCCCTCAACATGGGCGAATATGCCTATGACTTCACCGGCGAGAACGCCCATGACGGCCCCTCGCGCAATCCGCACGACCTGACCCGCATGACCGGCGGCTCCTCGGGCGGATCGGGTGCGGCGGCCGCCGCCGGTTTCGTGCCCGTGACTCTCGGCTCCGACACCAACGGCTCGATCCGCGTGCCGTCCTCGCTCTGCGGCCTGTTCGGGCTCAAGCCGACCTTCGGGCGGCTGTCGCGGGCGCGCTCCTTTCCCTTCGTGACCAGCCTCGACCATCTGGGGCCACTGGCGCGCTCGACCGCCGACTGCGCCGCCTTCTACGACGCCATGCGCGGGCACGACCCCGACGACCCGGTCTCGCAGGACCGGCCCGCGCCGGCCCTGATGCCCGAGGTCGATGCCGGCATCGGCGGCCTCCGGATCGCCCGGGCCACCGGCTATTTCGATCGCATGCAGGACGAGGCGGCCCGCAGCGCCACCGCAAGGGTCGCCGAGGCCCTCGGCGCCGGCACCGTCGCGATCCCCCACGTCGAGGCGGCGCGGGCGGCGGCCTTCGTCATGACCTGTTCGGAGGGCGGCGCGCTGCACCTCGAGCGCCTGCGCACCCGCGCCGGCGATTTCGACCCCGACACCCGCGACCGGCTGATGGCCGGGGCGCTGCTGCCGGCGGCCCATGTCGCGACCGCCCACCGCGTCCGGCGGAAGTACCGCGACGCCATGCGGGCGCTGTTCCGCGAGGTGGACGTCATCATCGCGCCCGCGACGCCGGTGCGCGCCCCCGCGCTCGGCCAGAAGACCTTCACCCTCGACGGCCAGACGGTGCCGGTGCGCGCCAATCTCGGCCTCTTCACCCAGCCCTTCTCCTTCATCGGCCTGCCGGTGATGAGCGTGCCGGTCTGGACCGAGGGCGAGACGCTGCCGATCGGCGTGCAGATCATCGCGCCGGCTTGGCGGGAGGATGTCGCGGTGCGGGTCGCCGGCCATCTGGAGCGGGCGGGGATCGTGGCGTCCCGCGTCGCGGCGCTCGGCTGAGCGATGGGCCATCGTTACGGCGCGTTCACCATGATGGGGACAATTGTCGGCAATTCCGGCGCCGGGCGGGACCGCGCGGCGGGGCGGTGGGTTCTCTCTCCAGTACCGGGGAGCGTACCATGCCTCGCATCCTGCTTTTCACCACCACACTCCTCACGGCCTGCGCCGTGGCCGCCATCGTCGCCGCCGCCGATCCGTCGGGCGGCGCCGTCATCGCCCATCTCATCGCCGCCGGGAGCGCTCCCTGATCGCGGCATCCGCCCGGGAGACCTGCCGTGATCATCAACGACCCCACTGTCCACGCCGAAGTGAGCGCCGCCTTCGCGGCCTATGAGAAGGCACTGACCACGAACGACGTGGCGACCCTCGACGCGCTGTTCTGGAACTCCGGCCACACGATCCGCTACGGGATCGGCGAGAACCTCTACGGCTACGGCGAGATCGCCGCCTTCCGCTCGGCCCGCTCGCCGGTGGGGCTGGAGCGCCGGATCGAGCGGACGGTCATCACCACCTACGGGCAGGACATGGCGACCGCCTCCACCCTCTTCCACCGCGACGCCATGGGACCGGAGAAGATCGGCCGGCAGATGCAGACCTGGGCGCGCATGCCCGAGGGCTGGCGGGTGGTGGCGGCCCACGTGAGCATCATTGCGGCGCCGAAGGCCTGAGCGGCGCGCAGGGCCGGCTCGGCCCTTCGGCACATTTACAGCCCGTCCTCGCATGGTAGCGTTCGCGCCACAGCGGCGTCCGACCCAACGGGCGCGCATCGCATCCGAGGACACGCCATGGACAGCTTCTCGCCGGCCCGCACCACCCATTCCTGGCGCCTCAACGTCTCCTGCGACCCGCTGGTGCTGACGGAGGAGGCGCGTCCCGAGCCGAAGGGCCGCGAGGTGCTGATGAAGGTCAGCCATTGCGGCGTCTGCCACTCGGACATCCACATCCGCGAGGGCAAGTACAACATCGGCGGCGGCCGCTCGCTGAACCTCGCCGACCGCGGCCTGAAGCTGCCGCTAACCCTCGGCCACGAGATCCTCGGCACGGTGGAGGCGGTCGGGCCCGACGTCACCACCGTGAAGCCGGGCGACCGGCGCCTGCTCCACACCTGGATCGGCTGTGGCAATTGCCCGCTCTGCAAGTCGGGCGACGAGAACCTCTGCGCCCAGCCGCAGTTCCTCGGGGTCCAGGCGCGCGGCGGCTTCGCCGAGCACGTGCTGGTGCGCGACGAGGAGTTCCTGGTGGACGTCGAGGGCCTCGATCCCGCACTCGCCGCCACCTATGCCTGTTCGGGCGTCACGGTGTTCAGCGCCGTCAACAAGATCCGTCCGCACCGCGAGGGCGAGAAGATCGCCGTCTTCGGCATCGGCGGGCTCGGGCAGACGGCGCTGCAACTCCTGAAGGCGCTGGGCATGGGCCCCGTCATCGCGGTCGACCCCTCGCCCGAGAAGCGCAAGATCGCCGAGAGCATCGGCGTCGCCGCCACCCTCGATCCCAATGCGCCGGACGCGGCGAAGCAGCTCGCCGCCTTCGGCCGAGGACACGACGAGCCTCGCCATCAACGGCCTGCGCAAGGGCGGCCAACTCGTCATCGTCGGCCTGTTCGGCGGCGAGCTGCGCTATCCGCTGCCCTTCATCCCGATGCGCGCCATCTCCATCCGCGGCTCCTATGTCGGCTCGCTGAAGGAGCTGAAGGAGTTCGTCGCCCTCGTCCGCAAGGTGAAGCTGCCGGCGATC
>LNFH01000167.1 GCA_001464235.1 Rhizobiales bacterium Ga0077556
TGGCGGAGACGGAGGGATTCGAACCCTCGATACCCTTTTGGGGTATGCTCATTTAGCAAACGAGTGCCTTCAGCCGCTCGGCCACGTCTCCGTTGACGGGTTCTATGCCCGCGCCGCCGGTGATTTGCAAGGCGGGGAGGCCGGCCTTGTGCACAGGCGTGCCCGCCGCCCGCCGGCCCCTCTGGAATTTCGCACGCAACGGATGTGATTAGGGCAGAGGTTGGGGCAGAGATTTTTCCGTCTGGGCTTCTGACGGGAAAATCTCCACTTAATCAACGGGTTATGGCAATTATGGTGGCGGAGACGGAGGGATTCGAACCCTCGATACCCTTTTGGGGTATGCTCATTTAGCAAACGAGTGCCTTCAGCCGCTCGGCCACGTCTCCGTTGACGGGCCTCGTTGATCAGCGGCGAGACACCGAGGGCGACCCCCTGGCCGCTGATCGCCGCCTGGATCATCTGGTCGTAGCGCGAGAAGCGCAGGGACCCGGCGGGTTTCAGATCCTCGATGCCGAGGGCGGTCATCCACGTGCCCCAGTCGAACCAGGTGCGGCTGGCGCCGTGATAGTCGAGGTGCAGCAGGGTGTGGTGCCTCAGGTCCTCCGGCGTGAGCAGCGGCGTCGCGACGTCCGCCACCAGCGAGGGGTGGCAGACCGGCAGGATGTCCTCGGCGAAGAGCTTTTCGGCGTCGGGCGGGGCGCGGTCGGCCTTGGAATAGCGGATGGCGAGATCGATCATGCCGCGGTCGAGGTCGAGGATGCGGTCGTTGGCGATGATCCGGACGTCGATGTGCGGGTTGAGGCGCGTGAAGCGCTTGAGGCGCGGGATCAGCCAGAGCGAGGCGAAGCCGGTGACCGTCGTCACCGCGAGCTGGTTGTCGGTGCCGCGGGCGCGCATCTGGTTGATGGCGCCCTGCAGCCGGTCGAGCACGTCGACGGCGATGCGCTGGAAGGCGCGGCCGTCCTCGGTCAGGGCGAGGGCCCGGTGGCGGCGCTCGAAGAGCGTCACGCCGAGATGCTCCTCCAGCGTCTTGATCTGGCGGCTGACCGCCGACTGGGTGAGGGCGAGCTCGTCCGCCGCGCGGGTGAAGGAGAGCGTGCGGGCGGCCGCCTCGAACCCCTGGACGAAGCCGAGCGGGGGCAGGTCGTAGCGCTTGCGTGCCATGAGCCAAACTCATCCTGTGTGTGAGATTTGATCGTTTGTGCGATGCGGCAAAGCTCCACATTCTAGGCATAGAACGGCGCGGGTGTCGCGCCTGCCGTCATCGTTCCCATTCCCGGTGATCATCCAGGGGAGGCCGCCATGGTCCGTCTCGATCCGTCAGTCCGCGTCGATCTCGTGCGGGGAGGCGTGGTGCGCCTGCCCGATGGTCCGGGCACCCGCATCGTCGCCCTCGCGGGCACCCTGTGGATCACGCTGGAGGACGACCCGCGCGACGTGCTCGTGGAGGCGGGGGCCGCCTTCGTCGTCGACCGGGGCGGGCTGACGCTGGTCTGCGCCATCGCCGGGCCGGCGGCCGTGCTGATCGAGGCGCCGCCGCAGGGGCACGCCGTGGCCGAGGAGGCCGTGGGCGATCCGGCTCCCGCCAGCCGGGCGGCCTGAGCCTTGGCCCGCGCCTCGCCTGACGCCGCGGTCGTCACCCTCCGGCCGCTGGGTGCGGAGGAGGCGCCGCTGCTCGTCGCCCATGTGGCGGGGCTGGCTCCGGCCTCGCGGCACAGCCGCTTCCTCGGCGGCGTCAACCTCATCACCGAGCGCGAGGCCCTGCGCCTCGTCGCCGGGCCGGACGTCCTCGCCCTCGCGGCGATGGTCGCCGGGCCGCAGGGGTCCCTCATGGTGGGGGAGGCCATCGCGGCCTTCGGCACCGGCGATTGTGCGGAGTTCGCGCTCTCCGTCGCTGACGCCTGGCAGGGGCGGGGGATCGGCCGGGCCTTGCTGGCGAGCCTTGCCCGCCGCATCGCGCCGCGCGCCGGCCGTCTCCACGGCGAGGTGCTGCCGGGCAACCGGCGCATGCTGGCGCTGGCGGCGCAGGCCGGCTTCAGCCTCGGCACGTCCCGCAGCGATCCCCGCCTCGTGACGGTGATGCGGACGCTCGATGCGGATACTCATCCCGCGGTGTGGCTGTCGGCCGCCTGACGCGAGCCCGCTTGACAGAGGCCCGCCATCGCCCTAACACTTAACTTTATGGTTAAGCATCAAGGCATGCCGCTCAATCGCACCTTCCAGGCCCTCGCCGACCCGACGCGGCGGGCGCTGCTCGCCCAGCTCGCCTCGGCGGAGGAGATGTCGGTCAGCGACCTCGCGCGGCCCTTCGCCATGTCGCTGCCGGCGGTGATGAAGCATCTCGACGTGCTGGCCGAAGCCGATCTCGTCACCCGCACCAAGGCGGGGCGAACCGTCCTCTGCCGGTTGAACGCTGCTCCCATGGAGGAGGCGGTGAACTGGCTCACGCACTACCAGATCTTCTGGACCCGCCGGCTCGACCGGCTGCAAGCCTTCCTGGAGGAAGAGACATGTCCGCCCAGTCCCAGCCCCTCGCTGCTTCAGCCGGTTCCGGCGTCCTCGCCGAGGCGAAGCCCAGCCTCACCCTCCGGCGATGGCTCAACGCCTCGCCCGCCCGCGTCTACGCCGCGTGGACGGACCCGCAAAAGCTAGCGAAGTGGTGGGGTCCGGGCACGCCGGACGACATGCTCGTCGCCGACCTCGACGTCAGGGTGGGCGGCGACTTCCACATCGGCTTTTCCTATGCGGGCGAACGCCATGACGTGCACGGGACCTACCAGGAGGTGGTGCCGGACGAGAAGCTGGTCTTCTCCTGGTTCTGGAAGTCGACGCCCGAGCGGGTGTCGCTGGTGACGGTGCGCTGCCGGCCCGACGGGGACGGCTGCATGCTGACCCTCATCCACGAGCAGTTCTTCGACGAGGCGGCGCGCCTCGGCCATACGCGCGGCTGGACCGCCTCGCTCAACAAGCTCGAAGCCTACATGGCGCGGGAGGCCTGACCGGCATGACGCGTTCCCCCGATCGCCTGCAACTGCACTACGCCGAGACGCTGATGCCGCGGAAGGCGTGTTTCGTCGCCCGGCACCTCGGCGCGCCGGTGGATTTCGTCCGGGTCGATCTCGGCAAGGGCGAGCACAAGGCGCCGGCCTTCCGGGCGCTGAACCCCAACGGCAAGGTGCCGCTGCTGGTCGACGGCGACCTCGCCCTGTGGGAGTCGGACGCCATCATGGTCCATCTCGCCCTCGGCGCGGGCTCCGACCTCTGGCCCTCCGATCCCCGCGGCCAGGTGGAGGCGCAGCGCTGGCTGAGCTGGGCGGCGCACGAGTTCAACCCGCAGGCGGGCACGCTCTATTTCGAGCACGTGATCCGGCCGATGTTCGGGATGGGGGAGGTCGACACGGCAGCGGAGGCCGCGGCGCTGGCCCGCACCCGCGGCGGACTGCGGATTCTCGACGCGCACATGGCCGACAGGACTTTTATCCTCGGGTCCAGCCTGTCCCTCGCCGACGTCGCGGTGGCCATCACCTTCCCCTATGCGGAGAAGGCAAATATCCCGCTCGGCGACTATCCCGCCGTCGCGCGCTGGAACGACCGGTTGCGGGCGCTGCCGCATTGGGACGCACCGTTTCCGCAGCACGCGGCCTGACGAGGTCCAGAGGCCAGGGATTGGCCTCACGCCCGATCCTCCCCGGCGATCCCCGTGCCGGGAAGGGTCGGGCACCCATTTTCCCGAGTGCCCTCAGACGCCGTAGCGCCCGGCGGCCTCCTCGGCGAAGGCGAATTCGGCGCTGAGCCGCACGCCGCCGAGCCAGATCTGCGCGATCTCGCCCTCCGCATCACGGACCCGGCTGGCCGCCTCGCCCGCCTGGTTGAAGCCTGGCGCGCGGGTGATGAGGCCGGCGTCGAGCCCGGTCACGGTGATCTCGCTGACCTCGGAGAGCGGCGGATGCAGGACGGGCGGGGCGGCCAGCACCTTGTTGCCGACCGGCACGAGGTCGACGGCGCCCCAGAGCGTCCACCAGCGGCCCGCCCAGTCGGCGACCTCGTCGGTGGGTGGGCCGTTCGTCCGGAAGGTCTTGAGGATATGGGCGATGCCGTCGAGCCAGAGCTGGGCCGGGCCGTCGATGGCGTTGGTGAGCACCGAGATGGCGATGTCCTGCGCCGGGAAGACCGCCGTGCGCGAGAGCGTCCCGGCGAAGGAACCGGAATGGCCGAACCAGTCCCAGCCGGCGACGGAGCCGGAGATGGTGCCGAGGCCGTAGTAACGCTCGAGGGTCGACTCGTTGTCGCGCCAATGGCGGCGGGTCATGTCGCGCCGGGCGGCGGCCGACAGGAGGGCCGCCGGGGAGGAGGGCGCGAGTTGCGAGAAGAACCGCGCGAGGTCGGCGGCGGTCGAGACGAAGCCGGTGGCGGAGGCGAGGTCGGCCGTCGCCGCCGTGCCCGGAATGACCAGGCGCTTGCCGAAGGGCAGGCGGGTGGAATGGCCGCTCGCCAGGGTCCCCTCGCGCATCAGGCCGATGTCCGCATAGGTCTCGGCGAGCCCGGCGGGGCCGACGATCTCGCGCATGATCCAGTCGCGGTAGTGCTCGCCGGTGACCGCCTCGATGATCAGCCCGAGGATGCCGTAGCCGTGGTTGGAATATTTGAAGCGCTGGCCGGCCGGCAGGGGCGGGGGCAGCGCCAGTTCCTCGCGCAGCTGCGCGGCGGTGAGGAAAGGCCGGAGGTCACCGAAATAGCCGGCGTCGGCGCCGTCGCGGACATAGCCGGCGCTGTGGGAGAGGAGTTGCTGGACGGTGGCGGCGGCGGCCTCCTCGTGCAGGCCCTGGACGAAGGTGCCGGCGGCGTCGTCGAGGCGCAGCAGGCCGCGGTCCTTCAGCTTCAGGATGCCGGCGGCGGTGAAGGTCTTGGAATGGGAGGCGACGCGGAAGCGGTGGCGCGGGGTAAGCGCCTCGCCGGTCGACAGGTTGGCCGTGCCGAAGGCCTCCTCCAGCACGATTTCGCCCTTGTGGGCGACGGCGATCGAACAGCCGGGCTGGTCGACATGCTGGACCTGAAAGTCGATCCAGCGCGGCACGTAGTCGAGCGCGGCGCTCAGCCAGGCATCCATGGTCATCCCCCGTCATTCCTGCCGGGGGACTGTGGCATGGCCGCCGGGCCGCGGCCAAGCGGCGCCGTTTCGCATGGTGAAGCGGCGGCGGACCGGCCTCAGGCGACGGCGAGCTTCTTCTCCACGACGCGCGCATAGAAGGCGGCGGCGTAGGGCAGGAGCTTGTCGTTGAAGTCGTAGGCGGGGTTGTGGACCTGCGCGGAATCGCCGTTGCCGATGTTGATGTAGGCGCCGGGCACCTTCTCCAGCATGAAGGAGAAGTCCTCCGAGCCCATGATCAGCGAGCGGTTGCGCTCCACATGCTCCTCGCCGACCAGCTCGGCGGCGACGTCCGCGGCGAAATCGGCGTGCTCGGGGGTGTTGTAGAGCGGCGCGAAGATCAGCCGCCAGTGGCGCCGAAGCCGGCGGCGACGCCCTTGGCCATCCGCCGCATGTTGTCCTCGATGAGCTTGCCGGTCTCGGGCTTGAAGTAGCGCGCCGTGCCGCGGATGAAGGCGGTGTCCGGCACGACGTTGTACGCGTCACCCCCCTCGATCCGTGTTACCGAGACGACGCCCTGGTCCACCGCGCCGATGTTGCGGGAGACGATGGACTGCAGCGCCGTGACGATCTGGCAGGCGGTGAGCACCGGGTCGACGGAATGCTCGGGATGGGCGCCGTGGGAGCCGCGGCCCTGCACCTTGATGTCGAAGAAGGCGCCGCCCGCCATCATCGGGCCCGGACGGATGGCGAACTTGCCGACGTCGAGCTTCGGCGAGTTGTGGAAACCGAAGACGGCGTCGCAGGGAAAGCGCTCAAACAGGCCGTCGGCCAGCATGGCGTTGGCGCCGCCGACGCCCTCTTCCGCCGGCTGGAAGATGAGGGTCGCCGTGCCGTCGAAGTTGCGGGTCTCGGCGAGGTACTTGGCGGCGCCGAGCATGCTGGCCGTGTGGCCGTCATGGCCGCAGGCATGCATGCGGTTCTCGTATTTCGAGCGATAGGCGAGCTGGGTGATCTCGTGCATCGGCAGGGCGTCCATGTCGCAGCGCAGGCCGACCGAGCGGGAGGACGTGCCGACCTTGAGGCGGCCGACGACGCCGGTCTTCCCGACGTTGCGGTGGACTTCCCAGCCCCAGCCCTCCAGTGCCTTCGCGACGATCTCGGAGGTGCGCGTCTCCTCGAAGCCGATCTCCGGATGGGCGTGGAAGTCGTGGCGCCAGGCGGTCATCTCGGGAGCGAGGGCGGAGATCTTCTCGGGAATCGGCATGGGAGGCCTGATCGTTCGTGCGGAGGGATGGCGCAGCGCCGGGGATGTGACCATAGCGGCGCCTCGCGGAGGCCGCCATGCAGGGCGCGCGGGCGAGCGCGCCGAGCCATGCGCGGCTGCCATGCCTCGGCCCTCGCGCGATTGCCATGGCGATAGCAGCCGTCCCAGGATGGCGTACCCCGATCCTCCTCATTGCCGAGTGCAGCCTGACATGAACCCCTGCGATCTCACCGCCGTCGAGGCCCGCCGCCTGATCGGCGCGAAGAAGCTGTCCGCCTCCGAACTGTTGGAAAGCTGCCTCAAGCGGATGGACGCGGTCGACCCGGCGGTGAACTGCATGGTGGCGCGGGACGATGCGGCGGCGCGCGCCGCGGCGAAGGCGGCGGACGCGGCGGTGGCGCGCGGCGAGCCGCTCGGGGCGCTGCACGGGCTTCCCGTGGGCGTGAAGGATCTCGAGAACACCAAGGGCCTGCGCACCACCTATGGCAGCGTGCTCTTCAAGGACTTCGTGCCGGAGGAGGACCAGCTCATCGTCCGCTCGGTGCGCGAGGCCGGGGCCGTCGTCGCCGGCAAGACCAACACGCCGGAATGGGGCGCCGGCGCCAATACCCGCAACGCCGTCTATGGCGCGACGGGCAATCCCTTCGATCCGACGAAGTCGGCGGCCGGTTCCTCCGGCGGCTCGGGCGTGGCGCTCGCCTGCGGCATGGTGCCGATCGCCACGGGGTCCGACACCGGCGGTTCGCTGCGCAACCCGGCCGCCTTCAACGGCATCGTCGGCTTCCGCCCGTCGCCCGGCCTGGTGCCGAGCGACAAGCGGCCGCTCGGCTGGAATCCGTTGAGCGTGCTGGGTCCGATGGCGCGCACCGTGCCGGATCTCTGCCTGCTCCTCTCCACCATGGTCTCGGACGATGCCTGCGACCCGCTGGCGACCACCATCCACGGCAAGGCGGTGCGCCGGCCGGAGGATTTCGCCGTACCGGCGGAGATCGACCTCGCGTCGCTCAGGGTGGCGGTGACGCCCGATTTCGGCTTCACGCCGACGGAGAAGCACATCCGCGCCGTGCTGGCGGAAAAGGTCGGGCTCTTCGCCCATCTCTTCGCCGGCGTCGACGAGGCGACGCCCGACTGCACCGGCACCGACGAGGTCTTCGAAGTGCTGCGCTCCGTCGCCTTCATGGCGGGCATGTACGAGCGCGTCAGGGATACGCCGGAGCTCGTCGGCCCCAATGTCAGGGCCAATGTGGAGGAGGGGCTGACCTATTCGGCGCTCGACGTCACCAAGGCGCTGAAGCAGCAGACGGTGCTCTACAAGAACTGGGGCCGCTTCTTCGAGGGATACGACGTCATCCTGTCGCCGGCCGTGACGCTGAGCCCCAGGCCCTGGTCGGAGCTCTATCCGGCCGAGATCGACGGCACGCCGACGCGCACCTATTTCCACTGGCTCGCCAACGCCTATGCGGTGACGACGGTCGGCTATCCCGCCATCTCCCTGCCCGTCGGGCTCGACCATGCCGGCATGCCCTTCGGCCTGCAGATCGTCGGGCCGCGCGGCGGCGACGCGAAGGTGCTGGCGGTGGCCGCGGCGCTGGAGCGTGAACTGGCCGGCGATCCGCGCACGGCGCGCCCGATCCCCGACATCGCCAAGCTCGCCGCGGCGGCGCCGATCAGCGCCATGCCGGGGTTCATGGGCTTCGACTGACGGACGTCACGCGGTTGCCAGACGCGACGCGGCGCGCAACCATATCGCATTGCATGGAAAGGCCGGCGCAGGCCGGGTCAGGGGGATTGGATGATGTTCGACAGACGCACGCTGCTCAAGGGCGCGGCGGCCTCGCTGGTCGCGGCGCCGGCGCTGGCGCAGGACTGGCGGGCCTCGACCATGCGGTTCATTCCGCAGGCGAATCTGTCGTCGCTCGACCCGATCTGGACGACCGCCACCGTCACCAACAACCACGGCTACTACGTCTATGACACGCTGTTCGCGGCGGACATGCAGTTCAAGGCGCAGCCGCAGATGGCCGAGGGGTACGAGCTGCTCGACAACGGGCTGCGCTGGCGCATCAAGCTGCGGCCGGGCCTGAAATTCCACGACGGCGAGCCGGTGCGTCCGCAGGACTGCATCGCCTCCATCCTGCGCTGGACGCAGCGCGATTCCTTCGGCCAGCTCGTCGGCAAGGTGGTCGACAGCACGCAGGTCATCGACGACCGCACCTTCGACATCAAGCTGACGCGGCCGTTCCCGCTGCTGCTCGACGCGCTCGGCAAGCCCGACACCCCCGCCTTCATCATGCCGGAGCGCCACGCCAAGACCGAGGCCACGAAGCAGGTGACCGAGATGGTCGGCTCCGGCCCGTACCGGTTCGTGGCCGGCGAGTACAATTCGGGCAGCCGCGTCGTCTACGAGAAGTTCGACGGCTATGTGCCGCGCTCCGAGCCCGCCAGCCGCGGCGCCGGCGGCAAGGTGGCGCATTTCCCGCGGATCGAGTGGCACATCCTGCCCGACCCCTCGACGGCGGCGAACGCCATCATCCGCGGCGAGATGGACTGGTGGGAGCGCCCGCCCGCCGACCTGCAGCCGCTGCTCGCGCGCTCGCGCGACATCACCCGCGAGGTGACCGATCCCTCCGGCCGCATCGCCATCATGCGGCTCAACCACCTGCACCCGCCCTTCAACAACCCGAAGGTGCGCGCCGCCGTCCGCATGGCGGCGATGCAGGAGGACTACATGCGCGCCACCCAGGGCGACGACACCTCCGCCTGGCAGACCTGCCGCAGCCTCTGGCCCAAGGGCACGCCCTACTACACGGGCGAGCAGGAGGACCTGATGCCGCAGTCGATCGACAAGGCGAAGGCGGCGCTGCAGGCCTCCGGCTATGCGGGCGAGAAGGTGGTGATCATCAACCCGACCGACTTCCCCGACATCGGGCCCCTGGGGCAGGTGACCGCCGACATCCTCAAGCGGATCGGCATGAACGTCGAACTCGCCGAGACCGACTGGGGCAC
>LNFH01000168.1 GCA_001464235.1 Rhizobiales bacterium Ga0077556
ATGCTCACCACGCGCGGCGGCTCCATGTCGACCAGCGCGTGCTGCGCGTTGATGACGAGGTTGGCGACCACCTGGCCGATGAAATCCTGGTCGGCGACGATCACCGGCAGGTCCGGGTCGAGGTCGAGGTCGAGCGTCACGTCGTGGCTGCGCAGACCGTAGGCCAGCATCTCCGCGGCGGCGCGGACGAGGTCGTTGAGCTGCGTCGTCTCGCGCTTCTCCGGCCGCTGGCGCGCCATGGCGAGGAAGCTCTTGACGATCCGGCCCGCCCGGTCGGCGGCGGCGTGGATGCGCTCGGCCCGGCGCTTCTGGCCGGCGTCGTTCGCGGTTTCCATCAGCAGCGTCGACTGGGCGACGAGGATGGCCAGGGGGTTGTTGAGTTCGTGGGCGACGCCGGCGAGCAGCGACCCCATGGCGGAGAGCTTCTCGGCCTGGTGCAGCCGCTCGCGCTGCTGCTCCATCTGCCGCTCCGCCTCGCGCACCTGCGACAGGTCGCGCAGATGCGCCGTGAAGACCCGCCGTTGCGGCAGGCGGATCTCCGAGATGGTCAGCTCGATGGGAATGATCGTGCCATCCGCCCGCTGCGCCTCCATCGCCATGCGCTGGTCCAGCACGCGGCTGATGCCGCTCGACGTGTAGCGCGCCATGCCCTCCGCATGGGCCCGCCGCATGGACGGCGGGATGATGAGTTCGGAGATCGGACGCCCCACCGAATTGCTGCGCGCATAGCCGAAGGTCGCCATGGCGGCGGGATTGAGGTCGATCAGCACGCCCTCCTCGTCCACCACCATGATCGGGTCGATGGAGGTCTTGATGATGGCCGTGTTGATGGTCTCGGCGACGTTCAGCGCCGCGACGCGCGCCTCCAGCGCCTCTTCCCGTTCCTTCAGGGCGGTGATGTCGCGGATGAAGGCGATGAAGCCGACGAGGGCTCCCTGCCGGTCGAAACAGGGCGAATAGAGCTGCTCGACATAGCGGCGCATGCCGTTGCCGTAGGTGACCCAGTCGCTCCACTGGAGCGGTTCGCCCTGGCGCAACGCGTCGAGCATCGGCGCCGTGCGGTCGCCCATGTCGTCGCCGAGGACCTCGCGGACGGTACGGCCGACGACGTCCGAAAGCGCCAGGCCGAACATGGCGAGGGCGGTCCGGTTCGCATAGACGAAACGGCCCTCGGCGTCGGCGGCCGTCACCCGCATCGGCATGGCGTCGAAGAGACGGCCGAGGGTGCCGGTGTCGAACCGTCCGTCCGGCGCCAGCCCCTCCTCGCGCATCATCGCCGCCAGATCGTCACCCGGTTCTGCAGCGGCCCCCCCGCTGGCCGAGGACATCCTCACGCTCCGCTGGGGACGAAGACATAGCCCTCGCCGCGAACGGTCTTGATGAAGCGGGGGTGTTCGGGATCGGGCTCGATCTTCTTGCGCAGGCGGGTCACGCGGATGTCGATGGAGCGGTCGCTCTCGTCGGCGGAGCGCCCGTGGGCGAATTCCTGCAGCTGGCCGCGGGAGAGCACCCGGTTCGGCCGCGTCGCCAGCGCCTGGAGGAGGTCGAACTCCATGGCGGTCAGCTCGATCGGACCGTTGGCGGCATCGGTGAGGCGGCGCGCATCGAGGTCGAGCGTCAGCGCGCCGAAGCGCAGGCTGCGCCCCTCGCGCACCGCCGGCGACGGCGCTTCCGCGGTGGCCGGCGTGGCGTTCACCCGGCGCAGCACGCTCTTGATGCGGGCGAGGAGCTCCCTCAGCTCGTAGGGCTTCACCAGATAGTCGTCGGCGCCGATCTCGAGGCCGACGATGCGGTCGATGGGCCGTCCGGCCGCCGTCGCCATGATGATGCCGGTCTGGCCGGACTTGCGGATGTAGCGGGCGAGCGACAGGCCGTCCTCGCCCGGCATGGCGATGTCGAGGATGGCGACGTCGATCGCCTTGCCGGCGCTCTCCTCGCGGAAGGCCTGCGCATTGCGGAAGCTCATCACCTCGAAGCCTTGCAGCTCGAGATATTCCCCGACCGCCTCGCGCAGATGTTCCTCGTCGTCGACGATGGCCACGGTGGCTCTCATTGCAGATGCCCTTCGGTTGCGAGCATGCGTGACAGCCCGGAGGGCTGCGCATTAGGATGAAGTGTCGCATGGACGAGGCTGTCCGGCGACGGGTTGTGGAAGGGATGGCGATGGCGCGGCGCGGCAGGATAGCGGTGCTCGACGACGAACCCGACTGGGCGGACGCGGTGCGGGAATACCTCACCGATCTCGGCTACGACGTCGATTGCCTCAAGGCGGCGTGGGAGCTGGAGCCCTATCTCGCCCGCGAGAAGCCGGACCTCATCATCCTCGACATCGGCCTGCCCGGCGAGAACGGCATCGACATCCTGATCCGCACCGATCTCGCCAGCGACGTGGCGGTTCTTGTCCTCACCGGCAATCCCGACCCGATCGACCGGGTGCTGGGCCTCGAGCTCGGCGCCGACGACTACGTGCAGAAGCCGGTGGAGCTGCGCGAGCTGGCGGCCCGCGTCGCCGGCATTCTCCAGCGCCGGCTCGGACGGCGGCGCAACCTCGTCGTCTTCGAGCAGGCCTCGGTGGATCTGGTGGCGGCCCGCATCCTGAAGGTCGACGGATCCACAGACCGTCTCTCGGCCGGCGAGGTGGCGCTGATCCGCATCTTCGCGGAAAATCCCGGCAAGGTGCTGACGCGCGAGGAGATCATGGAACAGGCGCCCGCGGAGGACGAGGAGGCCTTCGACCGCGCCGTCGATTCCCGCATCGCGCGCCTGAGGCGCAAGCTGGAAACCGAGGCGATCCGCACGGTGCGCGGCCACGGCTACGTCTTCGACCTGCCGAGCCATGCCGGCGACAAGCCGGGCGGGGAAGCGGCCTGATCGAGGCCGTCTCGGCGCACGGAGGGTCTTGAGCGGCGGCATCGGTTCGGCTTTGCGCTGCGGGTTGCGGGACGTGACGGCAACACTCTCGCCGCATCATTCGTGCCGCCGCATGTCGTGCAGCGTCAATGCGTGTTTCAGTCGCCGGGAGCCGAAACAGGGGAAACAGCGGGGCCGGCCCAGCGGCATCGCCGTGAAGGACGGGGCGGCGAGCATCGGGGCACTGAACCTCCAGCCGGAACCCGTCTCATGACCCCTGACCAGATCGCCCTCATCCGCCAGCAGTTCGGCCTCGTCGCCCGCCGCGCCGACGCCTTCGCCGCCGACTTCTACGACAACCTGTTCCATCTCGACGGCACGCTGAGGCCGATGTTTCCGGCCGACCTCTCCGCCCAGCGCGGCAAGCTGGTCAAGGTGCTCGCCCACGTCATCCTGTCCCTCGACGACCTCGGCGGCGTCATCGACGACGTGCGCGCCCTCGGCGCGAAACATGTCGGCTACGGCGGCTCCGCCGCCGACTACCAGACGGTCGGCATCGCCCTCCTGACGACCCTCGGCGATCATCTCGGCGACCGGTTCGACGACGCCTCCCGCGCCGCCTGGGCCCGCTGCTACGGCACGCTCGCCGAGGTGATGTCCGAGGACGGCGCGGCCCGCGCCGCCGCCTGACCCCTCAGCGCAGGGCCCGCCGCGGCCCCGTCTCGCCGGCCGCCGTGACCCTGGCGAGCACCGCACGGACGTCGTCGAAGGTGAAGGGCTTCTCGAGCACCACGACCTCGGCGCCCTCGGCCCTCGCCAGCCGGTCGGGACCGGCCACCGTGTCGCCCGTCACGATGACCGTGCGCTCCGCCAGTGCGGGATCGCGGCGGTGGATGCGGTCGCGGAAGTCGATGCCGTCGAGGCCGGGCATCCTGAGGTCGGCGAAGATGACGTCGAAGCGGCTGGTCTCGACGCGTTCGAGGGCGGCCGAGGGGCGGTCGACCGTCGTCGGCCGGTGGCCGAGGCCCTCCACGATCTCCGCCAGGCTGCGGGCGACGTCCACCTCGTCGTCGACGATGAGGACCGACAGGCCGGTGCGGCCCGCCGGCGCCTCGCCGGCTTCGTCGACCGTCGCGCCCGCGACCGCGACGGGCAGGGTGATGTCGAACTGCGCGCCGCCCTCGGGCCGGTTGCTCAGCATCACCTTGCCGCCATGGGCCTCCACCACGTTGCGGCAGATGGACAGGCCGATGCCGGTGCCGACCCCCGCCGGCTTGGTGGTGAAATAGGGCTCGAAGACGCGCCGCATGATGTCGGGAGGAATACCCGGGCCGTTGTCGGCCACGCGGATGGCGATGTCGGCGCCCTCATGCCACACCTTCAGCGCGATCCGGCGCGGCGGCGCCCGGTCCATCAGCGCCTGCTGGGCATTGATCATCAGGTTGGCGAGCACCTGGGTCAGCAGGTCCCTGTCGCCGCTGATCACCGGCAGGTCCGGCGTGACGTCGAGGTCCACCTCGATGCCGGAGCTGCGCAGCCCGTAGCTCACCATGTCGAGCGCGCCGGTCACCACCTGCGCCATGTCGACCGGCTCGCGCTGCGGCGGCTTCTGCCGCGCCATGGCCAGGAAGCTCTTGACGATGCGCCCACAGCGCTCGGCGGCCGCGTGGATGCGCTCGCCGCGCCGCTTCACGTCGTCGCTCGCCGCCTTCTCCACCAGGAGCGAGGACTGGGCGATGACGATGGCGAGCGGGTTGTTCAGCTCGTGCGCCACCCCGGCGAGGAGCGAGCCCATGGCGGAGAGCTTCTCCACCTGATGCAGCCGCTCGCGGCTCGCCTGCGCCTCCTCCTCCATCCTCCGGGTCTCGGTGAGATCGCGGACATGGGCCATGAACAGCCGGTGGTCGCCGGTGCGGATGGTGTTGACCGAATATTCGACCGGGAAGGTCGCGCCGTCGCGGCGCTTGGCCACCGTGTCGAAGCGGCGGGCGAGGCTCCCGGCGTCCACCTTCGCCTTGTAGCGCGCCATGGTGCCGATCTGCATGTCGCGCATGCCGTCGGGCACGACGATGTCGAAGGCGTAGCGTCCGATGGCCTCCTCGCGGGTATAGCCGAACATGGCCTCCGCCGCCGGGTTGAACTCGACCACCCGCCAGTCCTCGTCGGAGACGATGATGGCGTCGAGCGAGGAGACCACCACCGCCTTGTTCATGGACTCGCTGCGCGCCAGCGCCTCCATGTTCCGCGCGAGCTCCTGCTCGCCGAGCTTCAGCTCGGTGAGGTCGCGGGTGAAGGTGAGGTAGCCGACGCGGGTGTCGCCGACCGCCACATAGGGCATGAGCGAGACCTGCAGGTAGCGCTGGCCGCGGGTGACGAAGGGGATCCAGCCCTCCCAGCGCATGGTTTCGCCGCGGCGGACGCGCTCGCCGAGGATCTGGTACTGCTCGACCACCTTGGGGCCGAGGATCTCCGCCACTGTATGGCCGACGACCTCCTCGCGCGGCTTGCCGACGAATTCGAGGAATTCCCGGTTGGCGTCGCGGTAGACGAGGTCGGGGTCGACATAGACGGTGCGCAGCGGGATGCCGTCGATCATCGCGCGGAGCTGGTGGATCTTGGCCTGCTGCTCGCCGATGGAGATTTCCAGCTGTCGCCGGAGACCGGACCAGGGCGCCGGCACGGCCGGCAGCGGCGCCGCCTCGCCCCGCCCGTTCAGTGCCCCCGCCCGCGCCAGCGCCACGGCCGGAGCGACGAACTGCCGCCACACCACGACGGCGAGCCCGGTGAAGGTGGCGACGATGCCGAGAACGAGGAGGAGATGCTCGACCATGTGGTCGCGCGCCTGGGCGGTGAGCTCGGCCCGCCCGTAGGTCGACCAGCCGAGCGCCGCGACGAGGAGGAGCAGCGGCAGGCCGCACAGGACCAGGAGCCCGGCGAAGCGGCGGGACAGGTCCGTGCCGTCATTGCCGGGGGTTCCACCGCGCGCGCCGGTCTCGGCCATCGCCTTCTCCGCGGCCAGGGTCACCCACGTGACCACAACCGGTCGGGACATTGGTGCGGCTCTGACCCCGCGTCAAGCGAGGCCGGCCGGGCTCAGCCGCGTTCGAAAAGCCGCCCGACGCGCAGGAGATCGGCAGTCGTCGCCCGCATCTTCTCGCGGAAATCCTCGTGCACGCGGTGCGCCGCGTCGGGAAACTCGGTCAGCACCCGGCGGAACAGCGACCGCGGGATGCGCAGCACGGTGACCGGATCGCGGGCGGTGGCGGTCGCCGGCCGCAGCGTCTCGATGATCAGCGCCATCTCGCCGATGAGGCTGCCGGGCCCGGCGAGATGGTCGGTGAGACCGCCGTCATTGGTCAGCGACACGCGCCCCTCGCCCACCACATAGCCGCAGTCGGCCGCCTGCCCTTCCTTGAACAGCACGTCGCCGGCGCGCAGGAAGCGCGTCTCGGCGGAGAAGGCCAGGAGGCGGACGGGCTCTCCGCCGAGACTTGCGAACAGCGGAACCCGGGCCAGAAGGGCGATGTCGTCGTCGAGGGCCATGGGCTCCGCTTAGCACGACTGAAAGGGAATCGAACGGCAATAGAGCCGCCTCAGCCGGGGCGAAGGCGGCCCATCTTCAACAATGCACCGGAATGTCTTTGGAATTCGGTAACGCTGTCAGGGGACGAGCTTGTAGCCGCCCCCCTCGGTGACGAGAAGCGAGGCGTTGCCCGGATCCTTCTCGATCTTCTGGCGCAGCCGGTAGATGTGCGTCTCCAGCGTGTGGGTGGTGACGCCGGAATTGTAGCCCCAGACCTCGGAGAGCAGGATCTCGCGCGACACCGGCTTGATGCCCTGCCGGTAGAGGTAGCGCAGGATCGCCGTCTCCTTCTCGGTCAGGCGGATCTTGCCGTTCTTGTCGGTGATGAGGAGCTTGGACGAGGGGCGGAAGGAGTAGGAGCCGATCTGGAAGACGGCGTCCTCGCTCGCCTCGTGCTGGCGCAGCTGGGCGCGCACGCGGGCGAGGAGGACCGCGAAACGGAAGGGCTTGATCACGTAGTCGTTGGCGCCTGCCTCGAGCCCGAGGATCGTGTCGGAATCGGTATCGTGGCCGGTCAGCATGATGATCGGGCTCTTGAAGCCGCCCTTGCGCATGATCTTGACCGCCTCGCGCCCGTCCATGTCCGGCAGGCCGACGTCCATGATGAGCAGGTCGAAATGATCGCCCTTCACCGTCTGGATCGCCTTGGCGGCGGAATCCACGCTGACCGTCTCGAACTCCTCGTGCAACGCCAGCTGTTCGGACAGCGCCTCGCGCATGTCGGCATCGTCGTCGCAGAGCAGGATCTTGCGGACTTGGCTCATCTAATCACCCGGGGAAAGAAGGGCTGCCGCAAGGACGCGCCCGTGAGGTCGAGGCTGGAAAGGCACTACGCGCGCGCCGTCGATGACGTTACATACCGGCGGCACACTGGGTCCTAGAGATATGGATGACATTTTCATGGCGAAAGGCCGCGTCTCACGGATTTTTGTCCATGCCCTGCCGGGCCGCCCGTCCCGCGGCATGCTCCATGTCGGCCTCGCCGCCTTCCCCTGCGCCCTCGGGCGCGGCGGCATCCGCAGCGATAAGCGGGAGGGCGACGGGGCGACGCCGAGGGCCCGGCTGCCGCTGCGCCGCGTCTTCTTCCGCGCCGATCGTCTCGTCCGCCCGCAGGTCCTGCGCCCGGTGCGCGCCATCGGACCGGAGGATGCCTGGTGCGACGATGCGGACGACCGTCGCTACAACCGGCTGATCCGCCGTCCGCCCGGCCCGGCCGAGGAGCGCCTCGCCCGCGCCGACAACCTCTACGACACCATCGTCGAACTCGGCTGGAACGACGCGCCGGTGCGGCGCAGACGCGGCAGCGCCATCTTCTGGCACGGCGCCCGCGACGGCTTCACGCCGACCGCGGGCTGCGTCGCCATCCGCATCGCCGATTTCGCCAAGATCCTGCCGCGGCTGTCGCGGCAGGCGGTGATGGTGGTGCGTTGACGCCTCAGACCGAGGCGGTGAGGCCGCCGTCGACGAACAGCACGTGGCCTGTGACGTAGTCGGAGGCGGGCGCCGCGAGGAAGACGCAGGCGCCCTGCAGCTCCGAGACGTCGCCCCAGCGCCCGAGCGGGGTGCGGCCCTCCAGCCAGGACGAGAACTTCTCGTCCTTCACCAGGGCGTCGGTCAGCTCGGTCTTGAAGTAGCCCGGCGCGATGCCGTTGGAGCGGATGCCGCGGCGGCCCCATTCCACCGCCATCTGCCGGGTCATCATCTTCACCGCGCCCTTGGAGGCGGTGTAGGGCGCGATGGAGGGCCGGCCGAGCTCGCTCATCACCGAGCAGGTGTTGATGATCTTGCCGTAGCCGCGCGGCAGCATGTGCTTCGCCACCGCCTTGGAGACGTAGAAGACGCTGTCGATGTTGGTCGCCATGACCCGCCGCCAGGCGTCCTCGGGGAAGTCCTCCAGCGGCTGGCGAATGGTCATGCCGGCATTGTTGACGAGGATGTCGATGGCCCCGACGTCCTTCTCGATGGCGTCGACGCCGGCCTTCACCGCCGCCGGGTCGGTGACGTCGAAGGCGCTGGAGGTGACGCGGAAACCGCGCGCCCGGAGGGCCGCCTCGGCCTTGGCGAGCTTGCCCTCGTCGCGGCCGTTGAGGACGATCTCGCAGCCGGCTCCCGCGAGGCCCTCGGCATAGGCGAGGCCGATGCCGCTGCCCGATCCGGTGATCAGGGCCCGGCGGCCGGTCAGGTCGAAGGTCTTGAGCGTCATGGTCGTTGCCTTTGGCGTTTCCTCGGTCGGGGCGAGGAGCAAAGGCCAAGGCGCGCGCCGATGCAAGGGTCCGGCGGCGCTTGTATGGTAGTTTCTATTCGGCGATGACCTTGACGAGTTCGCCGCCGCGCGGCTGCTCGCCGTCGCCGAGCCCGTTGAGGACGCGGAAGCGCTCCTCGGCGCGGTCCGGCACCTGCATCTTGCGGGCGAAGGTCAGCACGGTGTCGCCCTCGCCGGCCCGCAGGGTGCGGACGCGGGCGGGCTTCACCGCCGCCTCGGCGCTGGTGAGACGCCGGAACGTCTCCATCGAGGCACGGAAGCTGCCGTCCACCTCGGCGTTGAGGTCACGCGCCGCATAGATGATCCGGTAGACCTCGCTGCCGAAGCGCACCACGAAGATGCGGAACGACCAGTCGCTGCCGCGCGCCACCGCCGTCGCCGCCTGGAAGCCGTTGATCGTCACCGCCTCCACCGTCTCCGCGGCCAGCCCGTCGATCCAGCCGGAGGAAAGGTAGGACGTCAGCGCCTGGTTGGCCTGGACCCGCACCACGTCGAGGCGGATCGCCATCTCGTTGGGGCCAAGGCCGGTGACCGCCTGGCGCGAGTTCTCCAGCGTGAAGCCTTCCGGCGCCGTCACCGTGAAGCCGAGGCGCGGATGGATGAAGCTGCGGCCCCGCACCACGCCCTGGCGCGGATCCTCGCCGAAGGTGATGCCGTCGATGGCCCTGAGGTAGCGTTCGCGGTCGCGCGGCCGCCCGTCGGGCGCCATGTGCTGGCGCGCCGCCAGCACCGCCTGGCGGATGCGCTCGGGCGTCGAGGGATGCGAGGCGAGGAAGTCCGGCCCGCCGCCGGAGGCCTGGGACGGCGAGCGCAGCGCCGCGTTGCGGTCCATGGTCTCAAGGAAGCGCGAGGCGCCGTAGGGGTCGAAGCCGGCCTTGGCGATGAGGGCGACGCCGATCGTGTCGGCCTCGAGCTCCTGGCTGCGCGAGAAGTTGGCGAGCGACACCCGCGCCGCCTCGCGCCGCGCCTCGGCGCCGGCCATGTCGTTGAGGAGGCGCGCCCGCATCACCGCGACGAGCTCGCTGGTGCGCACCTGGTCCTCGCGCTGGTTGGCGTGGCGGGCCGACACATGGGCCATCTCGTGGCCGAGGACGGCGGCGAACTCGCTCATGTCGTTGATCAGCGCCAGCATGCCGCGGGTGATGTAGAGGTGGCCGGAGGGCAGCGCGAAGGCATTGATGGTCGGCGAGTTGAGGACGGTCAGCCGGTAGCGCTGGTCCGGCTTGTCGGAGGCGGCCGCGAGCCGGTCGAGCACCTCCGTGGCCAGACGCTCGATGCCCGGCGCGCTGTATTCGCCGCCGAAGGCGGTGAGGATGCGGCCGTGGTCGCGGCTGGTCAGCGGCGGCAGCCGGGTTTCGGTCGGAACCGGCTCGGGCAGCGGCGTGGTGGTGTCCGGTGCAGTGGCGCAGCCGGTCAGGATCAGCGCGAGCGCCAGCGCCGCCGCGCGGGGCGACGGCCAATGCACATGCGCTGCTCCGTCGAACCGAGACACGGTCCTGGGCTACCTTGCACCCCGGACGGGTGCCTCCGCGATGGTGATCGCCTCCGGCATCGCCGCCGCGATGAAGGGGCCGCGCCGGGTCGTGACGACCCCTCGCACCCGCAGCATGTGCCCACGGATTGCGGCGGGTTCAAGCCCGAACTCCCGAAAGGCTCGTGACCGTCAGGGCCCCCGCCCGGGGCGGCCCGAAATTGACGTAGGTGATGCGATTGACCGTCCGGACGCTGCGGACGCGGCCCGTGGCGACGATGAAGCGACCGTCGGCGGCTGCCAGTGCCGCGACATCGTTTGTATCAAGAAGTGACTGGGGCGTGGCCCAGATGCCACGCCTGGCGGTAGCCGCTTCCGTCTCAGCCGCCTCCATGAGGCGCCAGCAGTCGCGCGGGACGAGGCGCGTCGGCGTGAGCCGCGCGAGGCCGCGGCGCAAGAGGTCCGCCTCGACCGGACCGGCGGGCCCGAGCGCCAGCACGGGGATGCGCTCGTGCCGGTCGGCCGGACCGAGGATGGCAACGCGGGTGATGTCCCCGGCGGGCACAGCCGCCTCGCCGGAGAGCACCGCGAGGCGGAAGCGCCGCCCGTCGGAGGCGGCAACGATGAGAGGCGCCTCGGCGCGAAGGCCCGACACCGCCTGGACACGGTCCGGCGCGCAGGCGAGCACCGACCAGGGTGCCAGGGAGAGGGTCGCCGCCAGCAAGGCGGGCGCCCTCGCCATGGGTCAGGCGCCCTTGCGGTTCTGCCGGTTGCTGATGAGGTCGTCGACGACGGCCGGATCGGCCAGCGTCGAGGTATCCCCCAGCGCGCCGAACTCGTCCTCGGCGATCTTGCGCAGGATGCGGCGCATGATCTTGCCCGAGCGCGTCTTCGGCAG
>LNFH01000169.1 GCA_001464235.1 Rhizobiales bacterium Ga0077556
GGCACGGCGCTGAAGGACGAGGAGGACCTCGCCCTCATGCGCCCGCGCATGGACGCCTTCATCCGGGCGGTGGCGGCATGACCGCGCGCCCTGCCCTCTTGCCGCTGCCCGCGGCGACGCGGCCGCTGGTCGCCTTCGCGACGCTCCTGCGCGGCAACGGCTTCGCCGTGGCGCCCGAGCAGACCATTGCCTTCCTTGCCGCCGTGGACCTGCTCGGACCGCGGTCCATCGAGCATATCCGAAGGGCGGCGGTGGCCACCCTCGCCCCGCCCCACGACCGGCGGGACACGTTCGATGCCCTTTTCGACGCCCATTTCCTCGGCGCGGCGGGCGAACCCGGCGAGGACGAGGAGTTCCAGCCGGACGACGAGATGAAGGTCGAGGAGGAAGGCGGCCATCAGGAGATCCTGATCGGCGAGGAGATCCACGAGACGGGCCGCGAGGCCACCGCGGCCGAGGCTCTCGCCGTCCGCAGCATCACGCCGCCCGACGACGGCGAAACGCTGCGCCGCTTCGCCCGCGACCTTCCCGACGCCCTGCCCCGCCGCCGCGGCTATCGCCGCCGCAGCGTCCGGCGCGGCCCCGGCTTCGACCTCGCGGCGAGCCTGAAGGCCGCCATCCGCAACGACGGCGAGGTCATGACGCTGAAGCGCTGGCGCCGCGCCACGCGGGTGCGGCCGGTCCTCCTCCTCGTCGACGTCTCCGGTTCGATGAAGCAGCGCACCGATGCCAACCTCGCCTTCGCCCATGCCCTGGTGCACGGCGCGCCGCGCGTCGAGGTCTTCACCTTCGGCACGCGCCTTACCCGCCTCACCACCGTACTGAAGCGCCGCAACCGGGCCCGCGCGCTGGCGCTCGCCGCCGATCTCGTCGCCGACTGGGACGGCGGCACCCGCATCGGCGACGCGCTGCAGGCCTTCCTCGCCGTGCCGCGCTTTGCCGGCTACGCCCGCGGCGCCGTCGTGGTCATCCTCTCCGACGGCCTGGAGCGCGGCGATCCCCGCGCCATGGTCCAGGCGGTCGGGCGCCTCGCCGCCCGCGCCCACCGCATCGACTGGCTCTCGCCGCTCGCCGCCGACAGCGCCTACCGGCCGGAGACCGAGGGCCTCGCCGCCATCAGGCCGCTGCTCGCCTCACTGACCAATGGCGGCACCACCGCCGCCGTCTGCCGGCACATCCTCTCACTCGGCCGGGAGCGCGCGGCATGATCGACGCCCATTTCCACATCTGGCGGCAAGCCGATCTGCCCTGGCTGACCGGGCCGATGCAGCCGCGCATCTTCGGCCCCTACGAGCCCATCCGCCGGGACTATCCGATCGCGGAATACGTGGCCGATGCCACCTCCGCCGGCATCACCGGAGCCGTCTACGTCCAGGCCAACTGGCCGGTCGACCGCTTCCTCGACGAGGCGGCCTTCGTCGCGGAGGCCTCCGAGGCGAGCGGCTTTCCCATCGCCATCGTCGCCTATGCCGACATGATGGCGGGGGACGCGCGGCCGCAGCTCGACGCCCTCGCCGCCAATGCCCGCGTCCGCGGCGTGCGCATGCAGCTCCACTGGCACGAGAACCCGCTCTACCGCTTCGCCAGCGGGCCCGACCTCGCCCGTGATCCTGTCCTCCAGCGCAACGTGGCCCGCCTCGCCGACCACGGCTGGAGCTTCGACCTCCAGGTCTTCGCAGGCCAGATGGAGGGCGCGGCCGCCCTCGCCGAAGCCTGTCCTGGCGTGACCTTCGTGCTCCAGCACGCCGGCATGCTGGAGAATCTCTCGCCGGCCGGCATCGACGCCTGGCGCTCAGGGATGGCGCTGCTCGCGGCCAGGCCCAACGTCGTCAGCAAGCTCTCGGGGCTCGGCACCTTCCTGCGCCGCAACGACGAGGCCCATGTCGCCATGATCGCCAGCGAGACACTCGCGCTGTTCGGCGCCGACCGCTGCCTGTTCGGGTCCAACTTCCCCATCGAGAAGCTCTGGACCAGCTACCCGGCCCTCTTCGCCGCCCATTGGGCCGCCGTTCCGCCAGGGGACCGGTCCGCCGTCTTCTCATCAACCGCCAAGCGGGTCTACCGGCTGGCCTGACACATTCGGAGGAAACGATGCCCCTCGAGATCAAGGTCCTCGACTACGGCGACATCGAACTGGAATCGAGCTTCCTTGTGCTCGGGCGCGGCTGCGGTCAGGTCCGCCGCACCTACACCTACGGCTTCCTCATCCTCGGCGGCCCCTGGCCTGTCGTGGTCGACACCGGCTACCGCCACAACCAGATCATGGAGAGCCTCGGCATGCGCGGGCTCCAGTTCCACGAGAACATGATCGAGAACCAGCTGATGAAACACGGCGTGCGCATGGGCGACGTCCGCTATGTCGCGCATACCCACCTGCACATCGACCATGCCGGCAAGGACGAGCTCTTCCCGATGAACACCACGGTGATCATCAACCGGCGCGAACTCGAATATTCCGTCTCCGGCTTGATGCACCCGCAATATCCGGCACCGGACATCAAGCACCTGATCGACCGGCTGCACACCAGGCACGCGCTGCGGCTGGAAGACCTCGAGCTGACCGGCATGGTCGAGCTCTTTCCCGGCTGCTACCTGGAGGCGGCCGGCGCCCACACCGAGGGGTCGATGAACGTCCACGTCGACACCGCCGAGGGCCGCGCGACGATCTGCGGCGACGTCATCTACGACTTCAACGACCAGATCGTGAACCCCTACCACGAGATTCACGCCAACGAGCCGCGCGTCACCGGCAACCACGGCACCTCCAAGCGGGCCGAGAAGGCCGCGATCAAGAAGCTCTTGAACTCCTCGCGCTTCCTGCTTCCCGTCCACGACAAGCCGGCGAAGATCGAGGCCGGTCAGGTGGTGGCCCGCCTCGACATGGCGGTTCCGGGCCCCGTCACCCAGACGCTTCCGTCACGGCCCTGGTTCCCCGTCTGACGCCACCCCCGCAGTCCATGCCGCACGGAGCCCAGCTGAGCGAGAGCCCCCCATGACAACCCATGTCGCCATGATCGCCAGCGAGACACTCGCGCTGTTCGGCGCCGACCGCTGCCTGTTCGGGTCCAACTTC
>LNFH01000170.1 GCA_001464235.1 Rhizobiales bacterium Ga0077556
TCGGCCTCCGAGCCGGGCGCGAGGATGTAGCCCTCGGTGGTGAAGCCGTTGAACACGACCCGCGGCGGGTTGTTGGCGAGGAAGCGGTCCTCGCGCGCCGCCTTGGCGATGGTCTCCTCGATGGCGCGCATCATCGTCTCCGGTTTCTCGCCCGGGAAGATCGAGATGCGGCAGTCGACCGTGCACCAGGCCGGCACGGAGGAGGCCCAGTCGCCACCCTTGATCTTGCCGAAGTTCAGGTTGATCGGGTGCGCCTCGTCCTTGAACAGCGGATGGTCCGGCGTCTTGGTGTTCCAGAAGGCCTCGAGCTCCCGCAGCTTCCGCATCACGCCGAAGGCCGCCTCGATGGCGTTCTGCCCCGAGCCTGCCTCGCGGACGTGGACCGGATGGCCCTGCACCGTGAACTGGAACCAGACGACGCCGACATTGCCGCGGGTGATCTTGCCCTGGCTCGGCTCGGGGATCAGCGCCGCCTCGGCCTTGTAGCCGCGCAGGTGGCACTGGAGCGCGCCGTTGCCGGTGGATTCCTCCTCCACCACCGACTGCACATAGACGGTGGCGGCCGGCTGCACGCCCGCGCGCTTCAGGGCGTCGAACACCGCCACCATGGCGCCGTGGCCGGCCTTCATGTCGCCGGCGCCGCGCCCGTAGAACCAGTCGCCGTCGATCCGCGGCTCGTAGGGCGGCGAGGTCCACATCTCCAGCGGTCCCGGCGGCACGATGTCGATATGGCCCTGCATGATCAGACTGCGGCCGGTCTCCGCCTTCGGGCGGTGGATGCCGACGACGATCGGCGCGGTGGAGTGCGTGTCGGAGAAGGGCGAGCCGCCGGGATGGCGCTTGATCGCCTCCTCGTCCATGGCGAAGCGCTCCATGGCGAAGCCGCGCTTCCTCAGCTCCTGGAAGACGAAGTCCTGGACGGCGTGCTCGTCGCCGCGCTGGGAGGGAAAGCGCACCAGCGTCTTCAGGTAGTCGAGCTGGGCGTCGAAGCCGTCGTCGACGGCCTTGACGATGCGGTCGGCGAGGGCGGGGTCGAGGGCCATGGGATCATGCTCCGGCGAGGCGGGAAGGGAAGGGGTCAGGGCTGGACCGGCTCGGTGCCGCACCATTCGGCGACGAAGAGCGCCATGGTCCGGGTGACGCGGCGCATGCTCTCCAGCGAGAAGCGCTCGTCGAAGCCGTGGATGTTTTCCGAGATCGGGCCGTAGCAGAGCGCCGGAATCGTGTCGTAGAGGGCATAGACGCGGGTATCGAGATAGCCGGGGGTCACCAGGTCCTGGAGTCTCGATCCGGTGGCGCGCTCGTGGGCGCGGGCGAGCACGGCTTCCGCCTCGGACCCCGGCTCCAGCGTGTAGCCCTCGGTGGTGAAGCCGGTGAAGGTGACCCGCGGCGGGCTGTTGGCGAGGAAACGGTCGGCCCGCGCCGCGCCCATGACCGCCTCCTCGACGGCGCGCATCATCGTCTCGGCCCGCTCGCCCGGATAGATGGCGATGCGGCAGTCGATGGCGCACCAGGCCGGCACGGAGGAGGCCCAGTCGCCGCCCTCGATCATGCCGATGTTGAGGTTGATCGGGTGCTCCACGTCCCCGAAATGCGGGAACTCGCCCTTCTTGGCGTTCCAGCGGGCTTCCAGCTCGCGCAGGGCCCGGATGACGCCCTGCGTCGCCTCGATGGCGTTCTGTCCGGAGCCGGCATGGCTGACGTGGACGGGCAGGCCCGCCACCTCGACGCGGAACCAGACGACGCCGGTATTGGCGCGGATGATCTTCTCGTCCTCCGGCTCCGGGATGAGCACGGCATCGGCCTTGTAGCCGCGCAGGTGGCACTGCAGGGCACCGTTCCCCGTCGATTCCTCTTCCACCACCGACTGCACCGTCACGGTCGCGGCCGGCTGCAGGCCGACGCTCGCCAGCGCGTCGAAGACGGCGAACATGGCGGCATGGCCGGCCTTCATGTCGGCGCCGCCGCGGCCATAGAACCAGTCGCCCTCCATGTGGGGTTCGAAGGGATCGCGCGACCAGAGTTCGCGCGGGCCTGCCGGCACCACGTCGACATGGCTCTGGAGGATGAGGGTGCGGCCGGTCTCGTCGCGGGGGCGGTGGATGCCGACGACGATCGGTGCATCGGAATGGTCGCCCGTCACCGGCGAGCCGCCGGGATGGCGCGCGAGCGCCTCAGGCTCCATGGCGAAGCGCTCGGTCGCCCAGCCGCGGGCCTTCATCTGGGAGAGCACGAAGTCCTGGCAGGCGTGCTCGCGCCCGCGCGTCGAAGCGAAGCGGACGAGATCTGCGGTCAGCGCCATCTGGCGGTCGAAGCCGGCATCGACGGCGGCGACGATTCGGTCGGCGAGGGCGGGATCGAGAGGCATGGCGGCTCCAGCGGGAGGGGCGAGCCTAGCCGCGCCCGGCGGCCGATCAACCGCCGCCCGCGCAGCCGAGATGCGCGCCGCGCGGCGTATCGCGGAGCGGGGCGGGATGGGCGATTTGAGGATAATGCCCCACCCGCACCCTCCCCGCTGCGCGGGGAGGGGACTTCGGCGTCGCGGCATGCTCTCGGCGGTTGGGCCTGGCGCGGCCCTCCGCGTCCCCGGCTGTCGGCAGTAGTCTCCCTCCCCGCGCAGCGGGGAGGGAGCGGGTGGGGCCTTCGCCCCGCGCCCGCGTCGAACCTGTCCGCCCGTGCAAACCACCCCGCCGCGCGCCGGCCTTGCCTCGGCCCGCCATCCGGGGAACATGGCGCAAACCTCTCGAGCCCGGTCGAATCCCGTCATGAAAGCCGTCTTCACCGACTTGCACAAAGGCCACGATCCCAAGCGCTTCATCCTGCGCGGCAAGTTCGCGCAAGGCGAGGAGCGCCCCGAGCGCGCCGAACGCCTGACGGCCGGCCTGAAGGCGGGGGGCCACGAGCTCGTGCCGAGCGAGGTCTTCGGACAGGGGCCGCGGCTCGGCGTCCATTCCGTCGACTACCTGCGCTTCATGGAGGAGGCCGCAGCCGAGTGGAAGACGCTGGCGGATGCCTCCGACGAGGTGCTGGGCAACGTCCATCCCGTGCGCCGCGGCGGCACCATGCCCCAGTCCATCACCGGCCGCGCCGGCTGGTACATGCAGGACATGGCCTGCGGCATCGGCCCCGACACCTGGCTCGCCGCGTCCTCGGCGACCGACGTCGCAGTGACGGCCGCCGAACTCGTCATCGAGGGCGAGCGCGCCGCCTATGCCCTCTGCCGCCCGCCCGGCCACCACGCCTACCGCGACGCCGCCGGCGGCCACTGCTTCCTCAACAACACCGCCATCGCCGCGCAGTACCTGCGCTCCGTCCACGACCGGGTGGCGATTCTCGACATCGACATCCACCACGGCAACGGCACGCAGGACATCTTCTACGACCGCGGCGACGTGCTGACAGTCTCCGTCCATGCCGATCCCTCGCGCTTCTACCCCTTCTTCTGGGGCTATGCGCACGAGCGCGGCACCGGCGCCGGCGAGGGCGCCAATCTCAACCTGCCGATCCCCGTCGGCTCGGGCGACGATGCCTATGTCGCGGCCGTCGAGGCCTCGGCGAAGACCATCGCCGCCTTCACGCCGGGCATTCTGGTGATCGCGCTCGGCCTCGACGCCTCCGCCGACGATCCCTTCGGCGGCGCCAAGGTGACCGCGGCCGGCTTCCGCCGCGCCGGCGAGGCCATCGCGCGGATGGGCCTGCCGACGCTCTTCGTGCAGGAGGGCGGCTATCTCTCCGACCAGCTCGGGCCGAACCTGACGGCCGTGCTCGGCGGCTTCGAGGC